>DATATR010000365.1:0-9405 GCA_036268695.1 Polyangiaceae bacterium
CGCAAGCCGAACGAGAGCGCACTCGAACAAGGCGAACGAGTCGCGCGCGCTCTGGCTCGAGCGTTGACCGAACGAGACACCGGCGGCAGCGCGCTGGCGACCGCCGAAAGCGAGCTCTTCGCTTCGCTCGGAGCCGATCCGCGCCCCGGCTACGCGCGCCTGCTCGACGCGCTTTCGCCCGATCACGTTGCTTGGCTCGAACCACGCGGCACGTGGATGTCGCTCGCACAAGCGAATCACGACTCGGTGGCCGCGCGCGGTCGCGATTTGCTGCGCGGTCCGTTTCGCCTGGCCGTCTTGTCCAATCAAGACGACGCGCAAGGAGCGGCGACCGTGCGCGCGTTCGAACGCTGGCTCGCGCCGTGGCGCGACGAACCGCGGCGTTGCCAAGCCACGGCGGAGCGCGCCGCGCGTGCGAGCGAAATCACGCTGTCTGTGAGCGGCGATTCCGCGGCTGAAAGCGCTTACGTGGCTGTGCCGTTTTCATCAAGGCTCAAGTTCGATCGCGAAGCAGAAGGCATCGCCGTGTTGCTCAACTCCGCGAACGGCCCGCTCGCGCGCGCACTCGGTGCGAGTCAGATCAGCGCTTCGACGCAAACGAGCGTGATCGGCGGCGGTCGCATCGCGGCGCTGATCGTCGAGATTCACGCGAGCGACGACGAAGCCCGCCGCGCCACGCAGGAAGCGCGCCGCGTGCTCGAACGGCTGGCACGAACTCCGCTCTCGGCAGACGAGCTGAAAGACGTGATCCACGCGGCGGAACTTCGCATCGCGACCTCAGCGCTCGATCCGCGGCGTCGCGTCGTCGATCTGTGGCGCGGTGTCGCGCCTGCGTCGCCACCGAGCCCGCTCGGCGTGCGCGCGTTTCAGGCTGCGCTGAACCCAGCGGCCGAAGTCGTGGTCTATGTCGCGCACAAGGATTGAGCCATTTTCGGAGCCTTCGCTGCATGGATTTGCCGCGCTGGCCTGCCATGTTAGCGGAGGGCGATGGCTAGCCGGCAAAGCGTCCTGATTCTCGACTACGGATCTCAATACACGCAGCTCATCGCGCGCAGGATCCGCGAGTGCCACGTGTACTGCGAGATCCATCCGGGCACTTTGCCGCTCGAGGCAATCAAAAAAATCTCACCGCGCGCCATCATCTTGAGCGGCGGTCCAGAGAGCGTTTACGGCGAAGGCTCGCCCAAGAGCGATCCAGGATTGTTTGATTTGGGTTTGCCCGTGCTCGGCATTTGCTACGGCGAGCAACTCATGGCGCTACAGCTCGGCGGCAAAGTCGAGCCGAGCAACGAACGCGAATACGGCCCGGCCAAACTCACGATCGGCGAAAACTGCGGCATTCTTTCGGCCTTCACGCCCGGCGAAGAAACCGGCGTCTGGATGAGCCATGGCGACAAGCTGACCAAGATCCCGGACGGCTTCCGCGTGATCGCCACGAGCACGAACGCGCCACTCGCCGCGATCGCCAACCCCGAACGCAAGCTCTACGGCATTCAGTTCCATCCCGAAGTCGCGCACACGCAGCGCGGCGTGGACATCCTGCGCGCGTTCTTGTTCGAAGTCGCCGCGCTCGAACCGAGCTGGACGCCAGGCTCGTTCGTCGACGAAGCAGTCGAGAAAATCGCGGCCAGCGTCGGCGCGAACGAGCGGGTGATCTGCGGCCTTTCCGGCGGCGTGGACTCGTCCGTCGCGGCCGTGCTCTGCCACAAGGCGCTCGGCGATCGCTTGGTCTGCATCTTCGTGGACAACGGCCTTTTGCGCCAAGGCGAATTCGAAAGCGTGGTCCAAACCATGCGCCAAAGCTTCCACTTGAACCTGATCCCGGTCAACGCGCACAAGCTCTTCATCGACGGCCTTGCTGGCGTGACCGATCCAGAAAAGAAGCGCAAAGTCATCGGCAAACTCTTCATCGACGTGTTCGACGAACACGCCACGCGCATCGAAAATGCGAAGTACCTCGTACAAGGCACGCTCTATCCAGACGTGATCGAAAGCGTGAGCGTCAAAGGCCCGAGCGCGGTGATCAAAAGCCATCACAACGTCGGCGGCTTGCCCGAGCGCATGAAACTCAAGCTGATCGAGCCGCTACGCGAGCTGTTCAAAGACGAAGTGCGCGCTGTCGGTGCCGCGCTCGGCATGCCGCACGACGTGCTCTGGCGTCACCCGTTCCCGGGTCCCGGTCTCGCGGTGCGCTGCCTCGGCGATTTGACCGACGCGCGGCTCGACGTGCTGCGCAAAGCCGACGCCATCGTCGACGAAGAGCTGCGCGCCGCGAACCTCTACTCGACGGTCTGGCAGGCTTTCGCCGTGCTACTCCCGGTGCGCAGCGTCGGCGTAATGGGCGACGATCGCACCTACGAAGAAACCTGCGTGATCCGCGCCGTGCAATCGAGCGACGGCATGACCGCCGACTGGGCGCGCCTGCCGCACGAAGTGCTCGCGAAAATGAGCGCGCGCATCATCAACGAAGTCAAAGGCATCAACCGCGTGGCTTACGACATCAGCTCCAAGCCGCCCGCGACGATCGAATGGGAATGAGCGCGCCAGAATCACTCTCGAGGGTGAACTCGGAAACCCGTCTTGCGGCGCTGTTCCGCAGGCTCACCCCGTACGTCGCGCTCGTCGCGGCCGCGGTGCTCGCGCTCTTGCTCGTGCTCTCACTCACGAGCTGCGAACCCGGCGTTGGACGGCCAGCCGTCTCACTCAGCCTCGCTCACACCAAACAATCCCCGCGCGACGCCGCGGTGCTGATCGACGAAGAATACATCGGCCCGCTCGGCTACGTCGCCGCTCGCGGCGTGCGCCTGCCCATCGGCAAACACCGCATCACCGTCGAAAAGCCTGGTTACTTCCCGTGGGATCGCCTAGTCGAGGCCGACCGCGAACCCATCCAGCTCAACGTCGAACTGGTTCCCATCCCCGACTGACTCGACCCGAGCCACGCCACCGCGCACCCGGCCTCGACTTTTGGGCGGCTTGGGTTTTGATGGTCACCGAAAGCGGGCGCGTGTCGTCAAAGCGCTCCAACGAAGCCGTCGCGTTTCGGCTTTGCGCTTGTGAGCCCGAGCCGCGCTGCTATATTCCGCCTCCCTTCGGGGTGTACCTCAACCTGGTAGAGGGCCGGCTTTGGGTGCCGGCTGTTGCAGGTTCAAATCCTGCCACCCCGACCGCTGTTTCCGTGTTTCCGGTTGCACACTCGAACGATCCGACCGCAACTCAAGCGCAACGATTCACGCCGCCACTTGCGCCTGCACCAACAACGCTTGGAGTCGCGCCTGAATCTTGTGCTTCTTCGAATACACGGTCTTCACGCTGATCCCGAGCCGCTCGGCGACGCGCTCCGGCGCCAAGCCTTCGCCGAAATACAATTGAATGAACGCGCGGTCTTTGGCCGTAAAATCCGCGAGTAAGCGACCGACGAGGCTCGCGCGTTCGCGCATCAGCGCGCTTTCACACGGGTCCGGCAGAGCCGAATATAGATCCTCGGCTTCGCTCAGCGCGGCGCGTTTCGGCTCGCGGCGCGCGCTGCGTAGAAAGTCGTACGCGGTGTGGCTCGCGAGCAGGCCGAGCCAAGTGCTGAGCTTGTTGCCGCGCTCGGGGTCGAAGCTGCGGAGTTTGTTTTTGTCGTTCGCGAGCAGTTGCACCGCGAACGTCGCGTAAATCTCGCGCACGTCTTCTTGCGACACGACGCCGCGAAAGCGCGTGGTCACTCGGCTGATCGTGCTCAAGATCAAACGCGAGAAGCGCGTGTTGAATTCGCGCCAGGCACGCGGCTCGTCATCGAGCAACGCGCGCACGAGCTCGGCGTCGGACAGATCGCCGATGCTGCGCGTTTCGGGCAGCGCGGGCGTGGTCGGGAAGGGACGGCTTTCGACGTGGACGGCGGTGAACATGGGCTCTGGCTCCTTGGCTTTCGGAGACCCATTCAGCACGCGCCGTGCCTGGCACTTAGCCCAATACTTCTAGCTATTTACCGATGTGTAACAGGGCGTAACGCCGTCACCTGAGACGCGTCACGTGGCTCAGGCCGAGCCGTTTCGAGTAACGGAATGTACGCGCCCGCGCATGCTAGTTTCCCTCGTTAACGAATGCCCCCGCGACTGAAAGCCATCCTGCTCTTGGCTTTGTATCTGCTGAAGACGGTGTTCCGGCGCATCTTCACGCACCACAAATCGGGCATCGCGACCTTTCGCGAACACTACGACGCGGACGGCTTGCCGCCCGTGTCCCCGGCCGAGCGCGAAGCCATGCCCGCGTTCAGCCGCTGCATTGCTTGCGGCTTGTGCGATCGCGGTGAAGCCGCGCGCATCGAAGCCTCCGGCGGCGCCTATCGCGGCGTGATGGCGCTCGTGCTTTCGGGTTCGCGCAGCATGCCCGACTACCGCGCAGCCGCGTACAGCTTCAGCTTCGTCAGCGACGAAGTGCTCGCCGAAAAAGAAAAAATCTGCCCGACAGGCGTGCCCTTCCGCGCCATCGCGCGTTTCGTGCGCGAAAAAGCCAGCGCAGTCGGCGGCCCATTGCCGCTGCCACCGCGCATCGATTCGCTCCCGCCGCAGAGCGAATCGAGCTAGCCGGCGCAGGCAAGCCGCACGCGCTCTTTTTTGGGGATTGCGGGCGTGGGCAAAAGCGGCCGCGGGCAAGCCCCGCCGTCACTCTGCCCACACTCGGGCGGCGCTCACTTCACCAAAGTCAGCCGCGGCGCGACTCCGAATGCCGCCACGTGCCCGCTCTCTTCGGCGATGTACACGTTGCAGCGTTCATCCACGCGGAGCAGATCCGGAATCAAATCGGACGGCACCGTGCCGATCACTTCGCCGTCGCGCGGCCGCACCACGTGCACTTGATGCTGCGGCACGAACAACGCTCCGTTCCGTAGCACCGGCTCGAGCCGTCGCGGCTGATCTGCATCCACGTGCCGCGAAAAGACTTGATTGTAACGGAGCGTGCCGTTCACGGCATCCAAACACAAGAGCGCACCGGACGCCGAGTTCGCGATCAAAGTATCGTCCACTGCGAGGAAGGCCGTGGTCGGCGAAGACAAACCGGGAGCTTGCTCCCAGACCGCGTTGCCGCTCGCGCGATCGTACGCCGAAAGACCCATGCCGCGCCGATCGCGTGTCGGGACCGCGACCACGTGCGCCGCCAAGAGCGGCGCTTGACCCGAAGCAGGGCGCTCGTCGAGCTCCTTCGACCAGCGCACTTCGCCCGACCAAAGATCGACATGATGCAGCCGCGTCGGCCCAATCGGTCCGCCCGAGAGCGCGAACACCGAGTCGTGGTCGATGCTCATATCGCCGGAAAAAGGCAGGCGATCGCGCACGCGCCAAACGACTTCACCGCTCGTCACGTCGAGCGCGAGCAGTGCCGAGTCGCCTCCCGCAACGAGCATCAGCTTGCCGGCGCGGCGCACGCGGTAACTCGCCGGACGCTTCGCTGTGAAGCGCCAGCGCACGTCGCCGGAGACCAAATCGATCGCGGTCACCGAGCGATCGCCCTCAGCTACGACCAGCAATTTCGGCAAACCCGCGGCGTTGACTAGCGCGCCGGTCGCGCCGCCGGTCGCGCGCGGCGCGACGTGGGTCGTGAAGCGCGCTTCGCCGTTTTCGAGATCGTGCAAGACGACCAAGCCGTCCGGATGCAAGCGCGCGAGGCCGAGCGGCGTGACCACGCTGGCAGCGCGCGGCGTCGGCACGCGCCAGAGCACTTGGCCGGTCGCGCGCTCGATGCTCGCCGTTTCGCGTTGCGACCCGACGATCAAACGCTCGCCGCATTGAAACGTCGCGCGCAAATCGATGTTCGGCACGGTCGCGACCCAGCGCGGCAGAAACCGCATTTTGCCGCCGGATTCCCACATCCCACGCTCCGCGCGCGGGCGCGGCAAGCCGAACGAGCGGTAGCTCTCGGGTTCCGGATTTTGCAGCGAATCGTCGGCGATGCTGTCGGCGAGCGAGCCTTCGAGCGTCGTGGCCGCGGCGATCAACGCCTTGAGTCGCAGGTTCCTCGCTTGCGACGGATCGTGCGCACGATAGGCCTCCGCGAGCGCGAGCGCAAAGCGCGTCGCGGCACTGACGAAGGTGCGCGCGTCGAGCTCGGGGAAGGAGAGCTGTTCGCTTTCGGCGGCATCGCGGGCGCGCACGCCGAGCGTGACGGGGCCATCACCCGGACCGCGGCGAACCGAGAGTTGCACGCCGTCCACGCTGGCGCGCCGGAATACGGCGCGCTGCGCTCGCCATGCGTCGAACACATCGTCGCCCAGCATGACCAAGCGTTCGGCCAACAAAAACAAGCACGCCTCGCCGAGCGCGACGTTGCGATTGCGGCAATTCAAAGTGAAGGCGCCGCGCGTGAGTAGCGAGTGCAAGTCCGCGCGTTCGAGCTCGTTATTTTGTGCGCGCGACGCCGCGCGCGTGGTGCGCAGATTCGCGCTCGCGTGAAAGCTCAGGCCACCGAGCGGCCGCGGCGCGATGGTCACGAAGCGGCGGCTGATTGGGCGATGGCCGAAGCTCGGGTAGGGCGTGTCGAGCAAGCGTCGCGCGCTGGCGAGCGACGAGACGATCGCGGCCGGAGCTTGGCGGAGTGGCGCCTCGACAAGCGCGGTCACGATCGCGCGGCGCAGCTCGAGCAGCTCGACGCGCCGCTCGTGCACCGCGACTTGCGGCTGCGCGCCCGAGCGAAACACACTGACGAGCACGTCCGCGCCATCGGCTTCGAGCCCGATTTCCCAGGCTTCGTCATCGGTATAGAGCTGCAGTGTCTCGCGCTCGCGCTTGCCGCGCGCGAGCGAAGACACCGAAAGCGCGAGATCGGAAAGCAAAGCCAAGGCTTGGCCTTCGCCGAGCCGCGCGGTGATGTTCACGCCGTCGACGATGACGTCGAACAAGCCGTAAAGGGGCGCGAGCGCCGTGCTCGGAGCGGTTTCGGGGCGGGGACGAACAACAACCTGAATGGCCGACATCAAGTGAACGCAATGGTATGAATCCCGCGCGAAGAACGACACTTTTTCGCGGCGTTCGCACAAGAGTGGACAGCGCGCGTCGAGCCCGCTAGGGCGAGGCCGAAACCGCCCGGTCCGAAAGCACACGCACTTCGATAAGATCGATCCAGCGAAATGTCGGCCGAATTCTCGCGAGCCCCCCGAGCGCCGACCCGCGCCGCCGAGTCAAGAAAATGGATCTGGGGTGCGTTGATCGGTGTACTCGCGGCGATCCCCGCTAGCGCTTGGCTTTGGAGCTACACCGTCGACGACGCGCTGATCACGGCGCGCGTGGCCGCGAACATCGGCCGCGGCTTGGGTCAAAGGTTCAATCCGCACGGCCCAATCGTCGACGCGGTGACGCCGCTCGGCTACGCGCATTTGCTCTCGTTGTTCGCGCGCGGCGACGTGCTCTCGTACTTTCATGCCGCCAAAGTGCTGGGCGTCGCGGCGTGGATCGGCGCGGCCGCGGTGCTCGGCGCGTTGATCGCGCGGGCTGGCGAAACCAAAGCTCGCTTTTTGCCGCTCGGCGTGGTCGCGCTGTCGACGCCGCTCGCGGCGTGGGCCGCGTCGGGCATGGAGACCGGCATCGTGACGCTCTTCGCGACGCTCGGCCTGATCGGCGGCGCGGGCAGCGCGCTCGCGCTCGGGCTCGCCGCGGCGTGGCGCCCGGAATTGATCCCGTTTGCGTTCGTGCTCGTGGTCGTACGGCTTCGCGTCGAACGCGCCACGCTAGGGCGAGCGCTGCTCGGCAGCGCGCTCGCGCTCTTGCCGTCGCTTGCCGTCGCGACGATTCGCTCGCTCTGCTTCGGTCGCGCCGTGCCGCTCGCGTTCTACGCCAAGCCTTCGGATTTCGCGCACGGCTTGGCGTACGCGCTCGGCGGCTTCGCCTTCACCGGCTTGCCTTGGCTGCTCGTGCTGAGCCCGCGCGAACTCGTGCGCGTTTCGCCCGCCGCGCGCCCGCTGCTTGCCGCCTTCGCCGCGCACTGCTTCGCGCTCGTGCTTTGCGGCGGCGATTGGATGTCCTTCTATCGTTTGCTCGCGCCGGTCTTGCCTTGTGCGGCGCTCGCGGCCGCGTACATCGCCGAACGCGCGCGGCCGTGGGCGAACGCAGTGCGCATGGCATTGGCACTTCTCAGCGCGCTTTTATTGGCTTGGGGTTTGGGTGCTCCTGCGCGGCGCGTCGGCCCGAGGCGAGCGGCTTTGATCGCCGAAGCCCGACCGCTCTTCGCGCACGACGCGCGCATCGCCGCGCTCGACGTCGGCTGGGTCGGCGCAGCGAGCGACGCGGACGTGATCGATCTGGCCGGCGTGACCGACGAACAAGTCGCGTTTTTTCCGGGCGGGCACACCTCGAAGCGCATTCCGCGCGCTTGGCTGTTCGCAGAGCGGCCGACAGCGATCGTGCTGCTCGTCGCGGATAAAACCGTGCCCGCCGACACGATCGCGGAGACGGTGTTTTCACGCGCCGTCGAAGAGCGCGTCGCGAATTTCGTCGCGGACGACTATCGCATTCGCGGCAGGCTCGCGCTCGGCTTTTCGACCTACGTCGTGCTCGAACCGAAGCCGAACCCGTAGCGCGCGAAGCTCTGACGCGGCGCGCTTGCCCGCGATTCGACTTCGCCCACGCCCCCAAAAATAAAAGCGCGCTTCAGGCTGAACTCGGCGCGGCCGTAGGCGCGCTCGATTTGCGTCCGAGTTCGAGCAGCGCGTCGCGAAACGCGCGCGCGTCCGGAAAGCGATCGCGCGGCAAAGGCGCCATCGCGCGTTCGATCAAAGCCCGGAAATCTTCGGGGATCGACCAGAGCGCGCGTTGTACGCCGCTTTGCTTGTCGACTTCGGGATCGCTCGCGCGTTCCCACAATTCGCTCGCGCGCATCGGCGGCGCGATGCCAGTCAAGCATTCGTAGAGCACGCTGCCCATGCCGAACAGATCGCTGCGATGGTCGATCTCTTGGCCTTGCTCTTGTTCGGGCGACATGTAGCCCGGCGTGCCGAGCGGCGCGTTGGCGTTGGTGAGTCGCGTTTCCGCCCACTCCACGCGCGCGATGCCGAAATCCAAGACTTTGACGCGAATCTCGCCGGTCGCGCCGTCACGCGCTAGGAAGATATTGCTCGGTTTCACATCGCGATGAACGATGCCGGCGGCGTGAACGGCGCCGAGCGCGTCGCACAACTGGGTCGCGATGGGGATCAATTCTTCGGGCGTCAGCGCCGATGCGCGGCGCAGGCGTTCGGCCAAGGATTCGCCGTGCAATCGTTCCATCACGAGGTAGCTCGTGCCGTCCGGTAAATGGCCGTCTTCGTAGACTTCGACCACGTTCGGGTGCCAAGCGAGGCCGAGCGCGGCGGCTTCGCGGCGCAAGCGATCGGCGGCGATGGTGTCGTGCGCGACGGCCGCGCGCAGCATCTTCACCGCGACGAGCTCGCCG
>DATATR010000366.1:0-7235 GCA_036268695.1 Polyangiaceae bacterium
GGCCCCGAAGGCGGCAACAACGGCGGCGACATCGTCGTCGCTGGCACGCCCGAACAAGTCGCGGACACTCCGGGCAGCCACACCGGCGTGTACTTGAAGCAAGCGCTCGCCGACGTCGGCAAGCCGATCACGCTGCCGAAACCCGCGGCAAAGACGTCCGCGCCGAAGCACAGCGCAGCCAAGCGACCCGCGAAGAAAACCGCACGCGCGCGCTGAGTCGCTGCGGTTGCCCCCGACCCGTCGGTGCTCGCAGCCTGCGGCTGCTGTGCGCCGCCGACCGCCCCCAAATCGGCCGCCCCGAGCCGCGGCCTCAGGGGGCGGTCACTTGGCTCGCGCGCCGTCAGTTGCATTCGCAACTAACCGAACCGCGAACGGACGCGGCAATGCGAGACGTGGAACCCCCACGCGGGCGGAACGCCCGCGTTTGGGGGTTCGGCCGCGCGCGCTCGAGTGGCGTGGTTCGGCTCAGCGCGACGGAGCTTCGCGTGTGCGCGACGAAAAACGCGAGCGCGCGGCCGCCGTGAAACGACGAGCCGCGCGCGGGGCACCCCTCGAACGAGGAACGCTCAGGTGAAGTCTTTTTCGACGCGCTCTTGGTCTTCTTTGCAGCGGATGCAGAGCGAGGTTTCGGGGCGCGCTTCGAGGCGCTTGACCGAGATTTTCTCGCCGCAATCGTCGCACACGCCGAAGGTACCTTTGTCGATCTTGTCGATCGCCTTTTGGATTTTGTCCAAGAAGGCCTTTTCACGGCCGCGCAGGCGAAACTGGAACGATTGCAGGTACTCGCTCGACGCGAGATCCATCTCGTCGGGCAGATCGTTCGCATCGAGCGCCATGTCTTCATCGAGCGTCTGCTGAGCACGCTTGATGATTTCTTCGCGCCTGGCTTCGAGCATGTCCCGGAATTTCTTTAGCTGGACCTTGGTCATCGGTGGGGAACTCGACTAGCTGACAGTCTTACGAGAAGGCCCGCGATTTTGCGGGCCCGTTAAGATAGGGACCGGGCTTCGCTCAGTCAATAGCCGAAAACTGGGTGAAATTGGGCCGCGTGGCGCGCTGTCACGCCGCGTCAATTCAGAGTCCGTCGCGGTAAGCGCGGATCGCGTTCACGACCGCGTCGGCGATCTTTTGCCGGAAGTCGCCGGTGTTGAAGCGCGTCTCGCCGACCGGGTTCGAGATGAACGAGGTCTCGAACAACACCGCCGGCATGCGCGCGCCGGCCAGCACGTAAAAGCCGGCCCGCTTGATGCCTGAGTCGGGAATGTCGCCATAGCTCGGCGCGAGCGACGCGATGGCCGCGCGCTGCAAGAGCTCGGCAAAGTGACTCGAGCGCGCGCCGCCGCCTTCGCTGCGCCGGAAGGCCGTGGCGAGCTCGGCCGCGGCTTCGGTCGAGGAATCGTTTTCGCGCGCGGCGACGCGCATCGACACGGCGTCGCGCGAATCGTCGAGCACGAAGGTCATCACGCCGCGGCCAGCGCCATCCTCGCTCGCGTTGCAATGAATCGAGACGAACAGATCGGCTTGGAATGCGTTCGCGCGCGCGGTGCGCTCGTCGAGCGCGACGTAGTCGTCGCCGTCGCGCGTGAGCAAGGTCGCGATGCCGAGCTCGCGAGCGATCAGCGGCGCCGCTCGATGCGCGATGTCGAGCGTGACGTCTTTCTCGCGCAAACCGCTCGGGCCGCTCGCGCCGGGATCGTGGCCGCCGTGGCCCGGATCGAGCACCACGCGGTGAATCGCGCGCGGGCCGTGCGCGGCTTCTTCGACGTGTTTCGGCGGCTCCTTCGAGACGTCGATGATCAAGCGAAAGGGCTCGGGCACGTAGAACACGCGCCGGTAAGCCATGCCGTTCAAGTCGAGCACCACGCGCGTGCGCGCGGGTTCCGCGCCGACCCGCACGCGTTCGACGAGCCCGCCCACGTCGAAGCTCTTTTGCCCGTGATAGCTGGCAGCGTCGATGTCGACGAAGAGCCGCGGATTTTTGCTGCCTTCGTCCAGAAACCCGACTTGATACGTCGAGGGCGCGGTCACGAATACGACCACGCGCGCCGCATCGGGCGAACCGTAGCGTTCGATTTTGGTGACACGCGCCGGCCCGCGCGCTTCCGCAGCAACGGTCGGAACGATCACGTCACTTTGCGCGGATGCAATCGACGATGGCACCGACGCGAGCGCGCTCGCGCTCGCGCTTTCCGACGCGACCGGCGCGGACGCCTCCGCCAAAAGTCCAGCGAGCACGGTCGGCAGCGGGCGATAAGCGGTCAATGTCGCGAGAATCGCTGCCGCGCGTTCCTTGCAGGCCCGATCGGCGTTGGGCGCGTGTTCGGCGCGATACACCGCTTGGTACGTCGCACTCGGATCCGCGCGCAGCTCGCCCTCCAGCGTTGCAGCCGAAGTCAGCGCGGCGCAGCGCGCGGCTTGGTCGTCTTCTGCGGCTTGACGATACAGCTCGATTGCCTCGAGCGCGTCCGCTTCGCGATGCTCGACGCGGAACACTCGTTGCCGCAACGCGGCCGCGTCGAGCAGTCGCGCCGCGCCGCTCGGCCCGCCGAGCTTTGCGCCCTCGATCGCCCAAGCGTCGGCGCTCGCGACCGCGTCAGCTCGCGCTGGCAAGGGGCCGATCGCGACAGATGCCACCGGGCGCGCAGCGTCGTCGTGCGCCGCGGGTGGCGGTGCGGCTCGGCAGGCGCTCGCGAGCGCGGCGAGCGCGGCGAGCGCTTGCACGAATGCCCAGTGGCGCGCATTGCTCGAGAAACCCATTCCGCTCGCCTTGCTCTAGCGTACGCCGGCCGAATCGGCCAAAAGCGGAGCCTTCCATGCGTTGCGGAGTCCCGAGGGCGGGTGCTAGCCTGACAATTGCTACGAATGCCCGATCAATCCGGTAAAGGCACGCCGTCCTCGCCGCCGCTGAGTCTGGAAGACGCCGACCGGCTCGCCGAGAGCTTTACGCCGTTTTGGGAAGACGACGAGCCGGCCGCGCCGGCCCCGACCGTCACCGCACCGATGCCGGCCGCGGCTCCGATCGCTCCGCTGGCGCCCGCGCCCATCTTGGCGCCGGCCGCGACAGCTCCTGCGCCTCCGGCGGCACCCGCGCCGACCGGGCCGGCTGCGAAGCCGCTTCAGAAGCAAACGCTGCTCGGAATCGCTCCACTCAATTTCAACGCGCCGCCCACCGCGACCCCGGCTCCAGCGGCTGCGCCGGCTGAGGCGTTTCCGGCGCCGCCCCCACCGCCCGCTCCGATTCCCGCAGCAGCAACCGGCGCGCCGCCGCTGCTGCACAAGCAAACCTTGCTCGGGTTTTCGCCACCCCCTGCGATCGCCACGCAATCCCCCGCACCGCCAAGAGCTCCCGATTCGATCCCGGCACCCGCCGCATCAGAGCCGAGCAACGAGGTTCCCGGCTACGCGATCGCGTACACGCCGAAAGACGGACCCAGCACACCCGCCGTGGTGATCGCGCCCGAAGCGCAGGCGCCGCCGCCGCGGAAAAAGCCGATGGCAATGACGATGCCGTCGCAGCCGCGCCAAGCGGCACCGGCACCGCCACTCGCGCAACCGAGCAGCACGCTCGACGACCTCGACGACGTTTATCCGCAAAGAAAAGGCAAGGGCGCGATCGTGCTGGCGGTGCTCGGAGCTCTGGTCGTGCTCTTGGCCGTCGTCGGGATTCGCGCGCTCGGCGAGGACGGCGCGAGTGATTCGGCCGCGACTTCGCCGACCCCGTCCGCGGCTTCACCGACTGCTGCCGTTTCCGTCAACACCAGCACCGCGGCGGCGGCGATGAGCGCGGCCGCGGCGACTCCTACTCCGCCCGCGACGACCACGGCAAACCCAACCCCCGAACCCGCAGCGACCGCAGAGGCTACAGCGGCGCCTACGCCGAGCGCCGACGAAGCGCCTACACCGGAACCGACGAGTGCACCCACCTCGAAGGCCGCGGCCCGACGCAGCAAAGCGACGCGCGCCGTCACCGCGCCAAGAGTTGTGGCCGCACCACCGACAAAAACCCCACCGGCGGCGCGCGAACCGTCAACCGCGTCGTTTCCGTCCGAGCCGAGCGCTCCCGCCAAGTCCGGTCCGAGCAAGGGTGTTATCGTGCGGGATACGCCGTTTTGATTGCCTATCTGCCCCTCGCGAACGCCACCTATTCTAAGTGATGATGAGAAAACTTAGGGCCCGCACCCTGCTCTGCCTCTCGCTCGCCTGCGCTTCCGCGCTGATTCCCACGCTCGCGGCAGCAGCTCCGCCCGCGCACGCCAGTGACGACGATGCCACGGTCGCGATGGCGCGCGAACGCTTCAAAGAAGGCGTCAGCTACTTCGATCAAAAACAGTACGACAAGGCGCGCGCGGCGTTCCTGCAAGCGTACGCGCTGAAAAAACACCCCGCGGTGTTATTGAATCTGGCGCAAAGTGAACTTCGGAGTAGTCACGAGGCGGACGCGGCCAAACATTTTGCTGCGTACCTGCGCGATGCGAAGGACGCGACCGACGCGGAGAAGCAAGCAGCCGAAGCCGGACTCGCCGCGGCCAAGGTCGCAGTGGCCGAGGTCGACGTGAACATCGAGGAGCGCGACGCCGAGATTTACGTGGACGGAAATCTCGAAGGCACCGCGCCGTTGCCGAGTCCGCTCTACCTCGCGCCGGGCTCGCACACGATCGAAGCGCGCAAAGACGGCAAGACGACGAGCCAACAGCTGAACGCCGTGGTCGGCAAGCACAGCGTGGTCGAGCTCGCGTTCGCGGCCAAGCCAGCGCCCAAAGCCGCAGCAGCAGCGCCAGCCGCCGCCGAAGGCGCGCCGCCGCCCGAAGAATCCGCGCCCGAGGAGAGCGCGCCGGCAAGCTCGGGCGGGCGCAAACCGTTCTTCAAGTGGCTGTTCACTTCGCCGGTTGGGTTGGTCGGCTTCAGCTTGACCGGCGTTGGGCTTGGCGGCGGCATCGGCTTCGCGCTCGCGTCGAAGCAGAACTACAACAACGCGGACTCGGTCGCGTCGCAAATCACACAAACCGCGGCGCTCGACTCCGGCAGCGCGAATCCGAACACCGGTAGTTTGTGCGTGAACCCGACGTCGTGGCTACAAGGCGTCGGCTACATGAATCGCACGACGCCGCTCGCCGAACGCGCGAGCCAATACGGCAACGCCTGCAGCAAGTACCAGAACGACGTCCACAACGGCGACACGATGAAGACGGTCGCGACCGTCGGATTCGTCGTGGCCGGCGTCGCCGCGGTCGGCACTGTCGTTTATTACTTCGTCGACCCGCACGCAAAAGAGAGCACCGCTTCACGCGATTCGCGGCCGAGTATCGCGCTCATCCCGAGTTTTGGGTTTGGGGAGCGCGGGCTGTCGCTGGTCGGCAGATTCTGAAGTCGCGAGCGTTACTCCGTCGTTATGCTCGATCGTGGCTTGCTCAGCCAAGCGCGGAACGTGCTGCGCGGCACGCCCGCCGCGCGCGCCGCCTTGCTGACGTTGCCCGCGCAATACTCGAGCAGGGCGTGCGCGTCCGCTGCTGGTTTGCGCTCGCGCGCGGCAGCTCGTTGGCTCGCTTCATCGACGTGCTGCGCGCTGATTTCGTATTCGGCGCTGGCTGCCGCACGGTACAGGATCGCGCCGAGCTCGCGCACGTTGCCCGGGAAATTTTGTTCCACCAAACGCGCGAGCGCGGCGCTCGAGAGCACGCGTTCACCGAGATCGGCCCGCATGCGCCGGAGTAACGAATGGCTCAGCTGAGCGATGTCACTGCGCCGCTGCCGCAGCGGCGGCAGCTCGACCACGACGGTCGAAAGTCGATGATAGAGGTCCGCGCGAAATCGACCTTCGAGCACGCGCTCATCGAGCACGGCCCAGCTGGCCGAAACGAGCCGCACATCGACGCGCGTCACTTGCGTCGCGCCGACCGCGCGCACCATCCCATCTTCCACCACGCGCAGGAGCTTCACTTGAATCGAGAGTGGGAGCTCGGCGATTTCATCCAAAAATAGTGTGCCCTGATGGGCCTGTTCGAAGGCCCCGACGCGACTCGCGATCGCACCCGTGAACGCGCCGCGGCGATGGCCGAACAGCTCGGCGTCCGCGAGCGATTCCGGCAGCGCCGCCATGTTCAACGGCACGTACGGCCCGTTGCGCCGGCCGAGTTCGTGCACGGCGCGCGCGACCATGTCTTTACCGGTGCCGGATTCGCCTTGCAGCAAGATCGGCACGCGCGACTTCGCGTGTCGGCGCACGAGCCGCGCGACGCGCAGCATCGGCGCGGAAGTACCAATCACCCCGGGCAGTGGTTCACTCGACGGCTCGTCCTCGTCACATTCGATCACGCGTATCGACACCGCCGAGCGACCGATCACGAATGCCGCGCTCTGCTCCGCAAGCAGCGCGTTCGCCACGCGCGCGCCGCCGACGTAGAGTCCGTTCTTCGAGGCCAAATCTTCGACGGCGATGCCGGAATCGAGCGCTTTGAGCCGGCAATGCAGGCTGCTGACTGCGCCATCTTCGAGCCGCACGGTCGCAGCGCGCCCGCTGCCGAGCGTCAGCTCTTCGCCGATGCGCAGCACGATGCTCGTCGGCTCGTGCTCGCTGCCCACGTCGATGCGCCAGGGCCCGCGCGCGACGACCCGCGGGCATTCGATGGTCTGCGCGGTGCGCTCGCTGTTCGGTGGTTCGAAGGCCATGTGGCGTCCCCATCGGCCGGCGCTCGGGCCTAGTTGCGCCAAAGCGCGCGAACGTAGCCATGCGGGGTTTCGTGAGCCCCCGGCCAGTGCTAACAAGGGCCGCCCATGCGATTCCTCGCCGCTTCGTGCGCAGCTCTGGCAAGCCTGCTTTTGGCCGAGTTTGCCCACGCCGACGAGCCGAAATCGAGCACGCCGGCGCCTGTGACGAGTGGGACGGCACCTGCAACGAGTGCGACGGCAGCCGAGCCCGGCGAGCCGGTCGTCGTGCCCGGCGACAGCGAACCGACGTTCGAGCCGATTCCGGATGCCAAGGATTTGCTCGGCGGGCACTTCGTGCTCGGCGCAGGCCTCGGCGCAAAGTGGACCTTCGGCGCGCTGAACGGCGAGCAAAGTCAACACAGCGAAATCGGGCGACCGGGCTTGGCTTTGAATTTGGATCTCGGCGCCGGCATCACGCGCAGCGTCGCGCTCGGCGTGTGGGGTGAATTCGACGATTACTCCGCGCCACCCGAATGCTCGATCTGCTCGAGCAAGAGCTTCGCGGGCGGCCCATTCTTGCGTTAGATCGG
>DATATR010000367.1:0-19734 GCA_036268695.1 Polyangiaceae bacterium
GGCATGTTCGATCGGCAGCGGGCCGCCTTGCGAGAGCACGGCGGAAAGATCGCGCCCTTGCAGCAGCTCCATCACCATGAATGGTGCGCCGCTCTCGAGCGTGCCCACGTCGTACACGCGCACGACGTGATCCGAGACCAAGGCCGCGGTCGCGCGACCTTCGCGCAGAAAGCGCTCGCGCGCTTCATCGAGCCGCGCGTCGTCTTGCGGGATCGTGAGCACCTTGATCGCGACGCTTTGACCGAGCTCGAGGTGCGTCGCCGCGAGCACCACGCCCATGCCGCCCGTGCCGACGACCGAGGTGACGCGATACTTTTTCGCGATCACCTCGCCGATGGCGGGGACTTGGGGAGTCCCGTCGAACTCCGCGCTGTTCACGTCGTGGTTCATCTCGGATTCACGCTCGGCTCTTCACCGATGGACTCAGAAAAGTATCCTCTAATCGTGGCGCGAGAAATGTCCTCGTTGTTTCGGTCTTCAGCTCGAGCTCGAGTGACGGAGCCCGTGTACGACCTTTAGGCTATAGTTGGCTTGTCGATCTCGCTCGCTCGCTCGCTCGCTCGATGGCTTTCAGGGATACCACTCCGCTCGGCTACCGCCGCATAGTGATTCTTCTGGTTTCGCTCGTGGTCGTGCCGTCTTCACTGCTCCTCACCTCGGGCGTGGTGCTGCTTTTCTTGGGCGAAGCGCGGCTCAACCTATTGATGGGCATTTTGGTGATGGCGCTGAGCGGCGCCGCAGTGACTGGAGTGGTGCTGGTGTGGGTGTTCGTGCGCCGTGAGGCAAATCTGTCTCTGCTTCAAAGCGACTTCGTGTCCAAAGTGTCGCACGAGCTGCGCACGCCGTTGACCTCGATCCGGCTCTTCACCGAAACGCTCGAGCTGCGCCGCGGCGACGAAGTGGCGGAGCAAAAATGCATCGAGGGCCTCGCGCGCGAGAGCACGCGGCTCGAAGAGTTGATCGATCGCTTGCTCGATTGGGGTCGCATGGAAAGCGGCCATCGCGAGTTTGCCTTTCGCGAAACCGATCTTCGTTCCATCGTCCTGACCGCGCTGGAAGCATTCGAAACCGTGCGCCAGCGGCGCAGCGTGGATCTCTCGGTGGAGCTGCCGCCGGAGTCGCTCTTGGTCAGCGCCGATCGCGGCGCGGTTTCGGATGCCCTGTTCAACCTCTTGACCAACGCCGATAAATACGGCGGCGATCCGGTGAAAATCGCGGTCTTCGTCAGCTTCGACGAGCACGAAGCGCGACTCACCGTGCGCGACAACGGCGCCGGCATTCCGGCCGCGGAACACAAACGCATCTTCTATAAATTTTATCGCGTCGACGATCGCTTGTCGCGCGAACGCGAAGGTTCGGGGCTCGGGCTCGCGATCGTCAAACACGTGATGAAGGCTCATCACGGCCGAGTCGAGCTCGTGAGCCACCCCGGCAAAGGCAGCGAATTCTCGCTCGTCTTGCCCCTGGTTCGGCATTAGATTTCGAGCGCGATGGCTACGAACGGCAAGCGCCACATCCTCGTCGTCGAGGACGATCCGAGCATCACGCTCGGGCTCGAAATGAATCTTCAAGCCGAGGGCTACGACGTGACCATCGCCGTCGACGGTGAAGACGGCCTCGCGCGCGCACTGTCGTCGGACGTGGATTTGGTGATTTTGGACGTGATGCTGCCGAAGATGAACGGCTTCGAGGTCGTGAAAGCGATTCGCAACCGCGGCAATTACGTGCCGGTCGTGATGCTCTCCGCGCGCGGCGCCGAAATGGACAAAGTGATGGGCCTCGAGCTCGGCGCCGAGGACTACATCACGAAACCCTTCGGCCTAGCCGAGCTCCTCGCGCGCGTGAAAGCCGTCTTGCGGCGGGATGGCATTGCGCGTCAGGCGAGCGAACAAATCGTGCAAGCCGGCGAGCTCGAAATCAATTCGGCGACGCGCCAGGTGCTGCGCAAAGGCGAGCTCGTGCCGCTCACTGCCACCGAATTCGACGTGCTGTGGTGCCTGGTCGAAGCCTCGAATCGCGTGCTCTCGCGCGAAGATATTCTGGCGCGCGTGTGGGGTCCGGGCCATCACGGCACGCTCCGCACAATCGACAATTTTTTGCTTCAGCTGCGCACGAAGCTCGAAACGGATCCCGCAGAGCCGGAGCATTTGCTGACTGTTCGTGGGGTAGGGTATCGCTTCAAGAGGTGACTCGAGCCTTGCAGCCGTCTCAGAGCAGCTGCTTCCGGCTCCAATACGCCCGCTCGGCAAGTTCGGTGTTTTGGCGAGGCTTTGGCGAGCACCGGAGCGGAGCGTACTTGAGTACGTGAGCACCGGAGCGCAGCCAAAACGAAGCAAAACCCGAAATCGCCGGGCGTGTTCGGATGCTTGCGAAGACGCCCGGTCCCTTGGGGCACCGAAAAGGCCATGCTAAGACGCTGCGGCCTTGGACCAGAACCTCCTCCGCTCCTACTTCGCGACCGTGTACGAGCTGCCGACCGACGCGGGCGTGCTGCGCGTTTCGCTGGACGGAGAAATCGTCAAGGACGTGCAAGCGCTGCCTCCGCTTTTGCGCTCGAGGTTCGCGCTTTTGACGGCATATAACCCGCGTTCGATGCTGCTCCCGCGCCGCGTCAACGACGGCCGCCACCAAGTGATGCGCGACATGCTCATCCTCGGTTGTTATCGCGTCGAGCATTGTGTGGGGTACGACGAGGAGCCGGAAGGGGTGTGGCGTGAGCCGGCCTGGCTCGTGCACGGCGTCGAGCGGGACGAAGCCGTCAACTTTGGCCGCACGTTCCGCCAAAATACGATCATTTATTGTCGGGACGCGAAGCCCGAGCTGATCGTCACGGACGCGACGTGTGACGAAATCGGCAAGGCGTTCCCCGGCAATTGGCGACTTCGTTCGTAAAGATGCCGGCGCGTTGCGCTGTGATATTCTGTGCGCGGTGACCGCGGCGCTCGCTACTCCCGCTCTTCCTCTCCGGCGCATCCCTGCCGCGTTTGCGGTCGCCTGCGCGCTCGCGCTGCCCGTGTTCGCCGCGCCGTCTTTTTCGGCGTGGTGTGCGGACGCACTCGGCGATCGCGTCGCGTTCGCTGCGGCTCGCGCGCTCGCGCGGTTCGCGCCGGCACTCGCGAGCTCCGCGCCCGAGCTCGACGAAACGCTGAGCGACGAAGATTCGCCTGTTCCGCGCGCGCTCGCGACGAACCAGGCAACCACCCCCAATAAAACTCCACACGCCAAGCACGGCGCGAAGCCAGTGGCGGTGCACGCAATCTTCGTCTCGTCGGCCCAAGTGCTGGCGCTAGCCGAGCGGCGCGCGATGCCCGGCGCAGTGCCCGTTCGCGCGACGGCGGATCACCCCGCGGGCCTCAAATTGCGCGGCGTTTCCGCGCTGGGCATCGGCATGCGAGATGGCGACGTGCTGACCGAAGCCGCCGGAGAGCGCGCCGTTTCGGTGGCCAACGTGATCGGCGCCGTACTCGCTGCGCGCGCGGAGCACAGCGCGCAAATCAGCGGTCGTTTCTACCGCGCGGGCGTGCCGTACACCGTCACAGTCGAACAGCCGTATCCGCCGGGCACGTGAAGGGTTGACGGCTGGCCGCGGCGCGGCAACGTTAGCGCGACATGGCGCGAACCGTTCAGTGCATCAAACTCCACCAAGAAGCCGAAGGGCTCGAAAAGCCGCCGTTCAAAGGCGAGCTCGGCCAACGCGTATTCGACAACGTCTCGAAGACGGCCTGGCGCCAGTGGCTCGAGCACTCGAAGATGCTGATCAACGAATATCGCTTGGACGTGACCAGCGAAAACGGTCAGCGCATTTGGATGACCGAACTCGAGAAATTTTTCTGGGGCGAAGGTTCGTCCGCGCCCGCCGAATACGTCGCGCCCAAACCCTGAAGCCGACGGCGCGCTCGAATCAACCGGTGCGCAGCGAGCGTGGACCCGGCGGTGGCGCGTGCGCAATTGTGCGAGGACGAGTCCGGGATCACGACCACGAACTCTTCGCCGCCATAACGCGGGGCGAAATCCTCAAAATGCACGGGCTCGAGCTGAGCAAAACGCAAGATCTGCCACGCGATCCAAATGCGCGTCGAGCCCGCGACGCGCGCGCCGGGTCGACCGCGGCGCGGTTGAATAGCTGAGTCAGCGCTCACGTTGTCGGTATCGACGGCGTGCTCGCCGAATGTTTGGAGCAGGCTCGCAATCGCATCGAGCGCAGTCCTCGTGCGAAATCGCGACGACAGCGGTTCTTTTTCAGCGGCTGCGGCCGCTTTCTTTCAGAACATCGTCCTTTTCCCCAGACCGGACGACATGCGGCAATCTTGAGCAGCTGGGGGCGATTTGCCCCAAAAAATGCATCCGCGAAGCATACACTTAGGCCATAGTCACCCCGACCGTTTAGTTTGAGGAGATGGCGGGGCGCGTCGCCGCTAAATGCTTCCATACCCAAACCCAGAGCTACTACGGCTGTCGATGAATCCACCGATTGCGGAGCGTCCCGGTCGGATTCTCGTCGTCGATCCGCATGAAGAGCGTCGCGCCGTGATCCGCGAGATGCTCGAGTCCGAAGGCTACGAGGCCGTGTACCTGCCGGACGGCGACGAAGTCTTGCGCGTGACCTCGGAGTACGAGCCCGATTTGATTTTACTCACGGTGGAGCTCCCGAGCGGCAGCGGACTCGAACTGTGTGGCGAGCTCCGCGCGAGCGACCCGCGCCGGCACTATCCCGTGCTCTTGCTCGGTGAGGATAGTGAAGAGCAGACCGTCGCGCGCGCTTTGCTTGCCGGCGCAGACGACTTCATGTCGCATCCGATTCGCCAAGTCGAGCTGCGCGCGCGCATTCGGGTGCAGCTCCGGAACAAGCGTTTTTACGACGCGCTCGAGCGTTTGCGCGACGAGCGCGACAGCTTGCGCCGTGACGCGCAAATCGATCCGCTGACGAACGTGCTGAACCGCCGCTCGATCGAATCCTCGGTGCACCAGCGCTGCCAGGCGCGCGAGCGCTTCGGCGTGCTGTTTTTGGATCTCGATCAATTCAAGACGATCAACGATCGCTTCGGACACGAGATCGGCGATCGCGTCTTGATCTCGGTGGCCGCGGTGATCAAGAGCGGACTTCGACCGGGCGACATCATCGGCCGCTACGGTGGCGAGGAATTCGTGGCGATCGTCGCCGGGGCTGGACCCGAATCGGCGCGGCTCGTGGCCGAGCGCTTGCGTCAAGCGGTGGAAGAGATGCGCCCGCCGTTGCCGGGGCCGAAAGGCGTCACGATCAGCATCGGCACCACGGTCTACGATCCGCGGCAGCTCGAAGAGACGCCGCAAGAGCTCGTGCATCGCGCGGACCTCGCGCTCTACGCCGCCAAGCGCAGCGGGCGAAATCGCGTGGTGATGGTCTCGCCCGGCGAAACGTTGCCGGAGCTCGAGGTCAAAGACTCGCTGCATCCGCCGCGCGCGTCGCTGCCGGTTGCGCCCGATCCTCCCATCTTGATTGGCTGGGAAAGGCGGTCCTCGGGATGAACGAGGAAGCGTACCTGAGCTGAGCGCGCGTGCTAACCTCTCGCGCGTGTCCGCAAAAACGATTTCCATCACCGAACCGCTCTGGCGCTACCTGATCGACGTGACCGTGCGCGAGCCCACCGTGCTCGCCAAGTTGCGCGAAGAAACCGGGAGCATGCCGAACGGCGGCATGCAGATCTCGCCCGAACAAGGCCAATTCATGGCGCTCTTGATCGAGCTAGTCGGGGCGCGCCGCGCGATCGAGGTCGGCGTGTTCACCGGCTACAGCTCGTTGCGCGTGGCGCTGGCGTTGCCCGCGGATGGCCAGGTCGTCGCGTGCGACGTGAGCGAGGAATACACCAACGTCGCGCGCCGCTTTTGGCGCGAAGCGGGAGTCGAAAACAAAATCGAGCTCAGGCTCGGGCCCGCGCTCGCGACCCTCGACGCGCTACTCGCCCAGGGCGAGCGCGGCAAATTCGATTTCGCCTTCATCGACGCGGACAAGGGAAACTACGGCGGTTACTACGAGCGTTGCCTCGAGCTGCTGCGCCCGGGCGGGCTGATTGCGGTCGACAACACGCTCTGGAGCGGCGCGGTCGCGGACCCAAAAAAACAAGATCCGGATACGCTCGCCATCCGCGAGCTCAACGCCAAAGTCAGCGGGGATTCGCGCGTCAGCTCGAGCCTCGTGCCGATCGGGGATGGGCTCTTGCTCGCGCGCAAGCATTGAGCGCGCGCTGACCCCATGACAGCGCGCCGGACCGCTCGCTCCCGTGGCTTGCGAATTGGCACAATCTGGCGCGTCAGACGAGTTCGATATCGCGCGCCAAATCGGCTGAAATTAGCACGATCTTCGGCGCTTACGCACGAACACCAAGAGCTCAATCGAGCGCGCCGCGGCGTGGCCCGCTTGTTGCTCGGTGCCTGCCATGCATTCGAGCAATGCGTTTGGGGCGTCACTTCGCAACTGGATCAGGCCGGTACTCGCCGGGCTCGCGCTGGGCGCTGTTTTGACGCTCGCCGAACCGGCCTCGGCTTTCTGCGGCTTTTACGTCGCGGGCGCCACGAGTAACCTGTACGCGAACGCGACCATGGTCGTGCTGATGCGCGACGGCACGCGCACCGTGTTGTCGATTCAGAACAACTATCAGGGCCCGCCCGATCAATTCGCGATCGTGATTCCGGTGCCGGTCGTGCTGCAGCAAGATCAAGTGAAGACCTTGCCGCACGACATTTTCGATCGCGTCGATCGCCTCGGTTCGCCGCGGCTGGTCGAGTATTGGGAACAAGATCCGTGTCAGCCGACATTCGAGGTCGGGACGGCTTCGGGTGGCTCGAGCTCGGTCCTACTCACTCCCGGCGCGGCCAGCGACGCGGGCGTCACCGTCGAAGCCCAATTCACGGTCGGCGAATATGACATCGTGATCCTCAGCGCCGACGACTCTACGGGCCTGAGCACTTGGCTCACCGCGAACGACTACAATATCCCGAGCGGCGCCGACTCGGCGCTCGCGCCGTACGTGGCGACGGGCTCGAAATTCTTCGTCGCCAAAGTCGACCCGAGCAAAGTCACGTTTCAAAACGGCCAGGCCGCGCTCTCGCCGCTGCGGTTCTACTACGACACACCGGATTTCTCGCTGCCCGTGCGGCTCGGGCTTTTGAACAGCCACGGCACGCAAGATCTGATCGTGAATATCCTTTCCACGCAGCGCTTCGAAGTCGCGAACTACCCGAACGTGACGATTCCGACGAACCAGCGCGTCGTCGACGGCGTGCGTGACGGCTTCGGCGGCTTCTACGAAGCGCTGTTTTCGGACACGCTGTCCAAAAACCCGGGTGCGGTCGTGACCGAGTACGCCTGGTCGGCATCGAGCTGCGATCCGTGTCCGGTCGATCCACTGACTCAAGACGAGCTGGCGACGCTCGGGGCGGACGTGACCCAAGGTTTGGGCGCGAACAATCAATCCTACGTCGATTACACGCTGACACGGCTTCACTACCGCTACACGCCGCAGAGCTTGGCCCAAGATTTGGTGTTCAAAGCTGCCGAGCCGATCGTCGGCGGTCGCGGCATTCCAGACGCGACGGGCGCGCTCGATCCAACGGTGCAGGACGGGCAAGTCGGGACGGACACCTTTCAAGGTCGTTATGTGATCTTGCATCCGTGGACCGGCGCGATCAGCTGCGCCTCGCCGCGGCGTGGGACTTGGGGTGAGCAGGGCGGAAGCGCGACCGGGCTCGCGAACGGCGCGCTCACGGGCGCACCGGCGACCGCTTCGGCGAACCTCGCTTCGCTGATCTGGACCGGCGCGGGCGGCACTGACATGGGCGGCGGAGGCACCTCCGGAAGCGCCCTGACTTCGACCGGCTCGTCGATGCACGCTTCCGGCGGCGGTTGCAGCTTCGGTTACGGCCTCGACGGCAAATCGAGCTTCGCGCTGATCGCCGCGCTCGGCGCGATGTTCGGGCTCGGTCGTTTGCGGCGACGGTCGAACGCACGCTCCGTGCGGCGATGAAGCAAACGCTTCCTTTGCGTGTGACGGCGAGCGCGCTGTTGATTGCATTGCTCTGCGCGCTCGGCGCGTGCTCCAAACGCGCGCATCGAGCGCCGCGGCTCGTGGCGAGCGCGGGCACGACCGGGTCTGCGTCGGCCACGAATCTGCCCCCGCCGCACGCGCTCTTGCCGCGCGACGAGGGACCGAATTTCCCTTCGCTCGCGCGGACCAAGGACGGCAAAGCCGCCGACGTCGCGCTACTGGCTGATGCCAAAGCGTGTGGCGATTGCCACATGGAAGCCGCGCGCGAGTGGCAAGCGAGCGCCCATGCTCACGCTTCGTTCGACAATCCCTGGTATCGCGCGTCCGTCGATCAGCTGAGGCAGGACGTAAGCAACGTCTCGAGTCGTCATTGCGGCGGCTGTCATGATCCCTTGCTGCTTTTCTCGGGCGGCATGGACAAAGAAATCTCCGCGAGTGACAAGCTCGCGACGGGCGGTGTGACCTGCCTCGTGTGCCACGGCATGGTCGAAGCCACGACCGACGGCAATGCGAGCTACACGCTCGACACTTCGCCCGTGCCCGTGCCGAGCGGCGACGCCGAGAGCCTCGCGCGGCATCGCGCCCGCGTCGCTTCGAAAACGCTGCGCTCGCCCGCGCTGTGCGCCAGTTGCCACCGCGGCTTTTTGGGCGTGCAAACCGGCATTGGTCATCACTTGTCTGGGATGGACGAACCGGGCAGTTGGAAGGGTTCGCCTTGGGCGGGAAGCCGCGCGAACTTCGTCGACGAGGTCGGCGAGAAAAGCTGCACCGATTGCCACATGCGTCCCGAACGCGCCAAACTCGACGAGCCCGCCGCGCACGACGGCACGATCCCGTCGCATCGATTCGCGGGTGGCCACAGCGCGCTCGCGGCATTGCTCGGCGACGCCGAACAAGTCGCGGCGATCGACGAGCAGCTCGAATCCGCGTTGCGCGTCGATGTGCCCGTGGTTTGGATCAACGGCAAGTGGGCGCGCATTTCGGACCCGGTTTCGCTCGCCGCGGGGATGCAGCTCGCGTTCGACGTCGTCGTGCGCAACACCGGCACGGGTCACAATTTCCCCGGCGGCGTCAAGGATATCCAAGATAGCTGGCTCGAGGTCGAGCTCCGAGATGCAAAAGACGAAGTGCTCGCCAGCGCCGGCACCGACCAAGAACACGCCGACGATCCGAGCGCGTACGTGCTGCGCAGCCAAATGATCGACGCCGACGGTCGCCCCGAGACGCAACACATCGTGACGCATTTCGGTTCGACCGCGTTCGATCACACGATCCCACCGCTCGGCGCGCGTGTCGTTCGCTACAGCTTCAAGGTGCCGGGCGAGCTCGCTTTGCCGCTCACGATTCGCGCCCGCGTGCGCCATCGCCGGCACCGCAAAGACGAGCGCGATTTCGCCTGCCAAGCGACGCGCTCGGCGCGCGGACAAAGCTTCCGCGCCGCGGCAAAGCGCGCGAACACGCCGCTGCTCGACGGCTGCGCCAGCGAACCCGTGCTCGACATCGCGAGTTACCGCGCGACGCTCGGTGCCGCCGAATCGAGCACGGCGCGTCCGGCGTGGCAGCGTCTTTATGATCACGCGCTCGGTTTGTCCGTGAATTTACAGGAGCGCTTGGACGAAGCGCGACAGAGCATCTCCGCCGCGCTCACGGCGCTCGGCGAGCCCGCGAAGGAGAACGCTCGGCCGCGCGCGATGCTGCTCACGCTCGAAGCGCGGATCGCGGCGCGCCAAAGTCGTCTCGACGAAGCGCTGTCCCTCGCCGACCAAGCCGAAGCGTTGATCGGTTCCCACCCCGCGATTGCGCGAGTGCGCGCGCTCGCCTACGAAGAGGTGTGGCGCTGGCCCGACGCGGCCCGCGCCTACGAAGCCGTGACCGAACAAGCCCCGGGCGACACCAGCGCCTGGCGCGACTTGTCCAAGGCGTGCGTCGCGAGCAAGCGCATGGCCGACGCGCTCGCGGCCGCGCAGAGCGGCATGAAGTTGCAACCGCGCGACGAAGGCTTGCTCAGAAGCCAAACCCTCGCGCTCGAAGCACTCGGCAGCGCGGACGCGCCGGCCGCGCGCGCGGCATTCCTGCGCTACCGCGATCCCGACGAGGCGTCCGCCGCGCGCATCGCCTGCGATCGCAAAGTGCCGAACTGCGCGCGCGATCGCCTGCCCGTGCCGACCTTCGAACTCGCAACGCGCGCGCCGCGCCCTAGGCTTGCCGCAAATCCCGCGAATTGAAGCCCATCAAATAAAGCAGCGTGTCGAGGCGTTCGTGGTGGTTCAGGCTCATGTCCGCCACTTCTTGTAGTTTGGGTTTGGCGCGGAACGCGATGCCGAGGCCCGCGGTTTGGAGCATGAAAATGTCGTTCGCGCCGTCGCCGATGGCGACGGTTTGCTCGAGGCGACAGGTGTAAACCTGCGCCATGTCCTTCAAGACCTGAGCCTTGCGCTCGCTGTCGACGATCGTGCCGCGCACTTTGCCGGTGAGTTTGTTGTCCACGACCTCGAGCTCGTTGGCGAACGCGAAATCGAGGCCGAAGCGCGCTTTGAGCTCGTCGACGAAGAAGGTGAAGCCGCCGCTCACGAGCCCGACTTTGAAACCCAAGCTGTGCAGGATCTTGACGAAGCGATCCGCGCCGGGCGTGAGCTCGAAGCGCTCGATCAGCGAGCGCGCGCGTTCGAACGGCAAGCCTTCGAGCAATTTCACGCGCTCGGCCAAGGCTTGCT
Organism: Polyangiaceae bacterium; assembly: GCA_036268695.1. GTDB lineage: Bacteria > Myxococcota_A > Polyangia > Polyangiales > Polyangiaceae > PMG-095. The sequence continues at coordinate 10,736 of DATATR010000367.1, forward strand.
TGAAGTCGATTTCGCCGCGCATCGCCCGCGTGGTGATGCCCGACACTTGCTCTTTCACGCCGGCGAGCTCGGCCAGCTCGTCGATGAATTCGCCTTTCACGAAGGTCGAATCGACGTCCATGCACACGAGGCGTTTGCTGCGGCGGAACATGTCGTCGCGCTGTACGGCGAGATCGACGCCGAGTTCCATGCCGAGGCGGAGCAGCGCGCCGCGCAAATCGCCGAGCTCGGTCGCAGTCAGCGGCGCGCCGGGCGGCAAATCCACGATCAACTCGAGCCCGTCGAGCTCTTGCTCGCTGAGCGAGCGGATCTCGCGAATGTTCATTTGCCGGCTAGCCATGAAATTCGTGATCGCCGCGATCGCGTCGCCGTTGTTCAGCGCGCCGAGCACGTTGATCGCGAGCGTGTGCACGTCCGCGGTCGGCGGGCGCACGGCTTCTTGACGAAACGGCGTGACTTCGAAGCGGAGACCCATGTCCGCCGCCGCGAACAGGAGCTTTCGAAGCGCGTAAGAATCCCGCGGAATATCTACAATTGCCGACAGCATCAAGTAGCCGTGCAATACCGATTGACCGATGTTCACGAGCTCTGCTCGTTCGTCTTCCGCGATCACTTCGGCGAGCCGCGCGGTCACGCCAGGTCGGTCATTGCCCGCGAAGTGAAGTACGACGCGGTCAGGATGCTGGGTCGTCATGAGGGCGCGTAAGCTACTCTCGTCGACCGGATTTCGCTACGACTTCGCGGCCTGTCGTCCGGCCGCGCGGGGATGTACGCTGGCCTGCGCCACAGTCGGCAGATTGATCTGCGGAATCGGAATTTTTTCGAGGCGGAGCTCGAATGCGCGCGCGAACGCGCCCGCGTGCCCAAAGAAGCTTGCAGCCCGATGCCCAAGTGCCCGATTCTGCGGCACGAGTGAGATCGCCTGTGCATTTGCCCGAATCGAGACGACCAGCATGGCTCGGACGGGCATGTTTGCTCATTGCGCTGCTCGGCGGCCCGTTCGGCATCGCAATCGCGCGCGCTGACGCGCCTCCTACGGCGTCGGCATCGGCATCGGCCACGTCGGCGAAGCCGCACGTAGCAGCCGCAAAGAGCGCGACCGTCTTGCCGCCGAAGTCAGCGCCGAGCGCTTCGGCGGTCGCGCCGGCATCCGCATCCGCGAGCGCGGCGCTGGGCGCGTCAGCGGCGCCGCCCGAATCGGCGTCCGCGGAAGTAGCGCCGGAGCCCGAACCCCCACCGCCAGCGCCCGCACCCGAACCGGTCGCGAGCGCGCCGTCCGCGCCGTCCGCGGCAGTGAATGCGCCGGCGCCGAGCGCGTCCGTGTCCGTCGCGCCGAGCGCGAGCGCCGAGCCGGCGGTCGGCGGTATCGTGCGTTTGGGCGATGCGCCGGTGTTCACGCTGATCGTCCCGCGCGGCAACAAGACGCCGGAAGTGCGCGCGCGCGAAGCAAGCGACGCTCTGCAGCGCGCCTTCAACGCCGACAAGAACGCGCCCGTGAGCGTGCGACGCGACGGCGACAGCGCCGTGATCTTGATCGGCCAAGCGCCGATCGTGCTGCTCACCGGAGCGGACTCGGACGCCGCCGGCGAATCGACGCTCGACGTCTACGCCGCGACAGTCGCGGCAAAAATCAAAGAAGCGCTCGACTCCGAAGGCCGCCGCGCCGCGATCGCAAAGAGCGTTTTTTCGATTTCGCTCAGCGTCTTCTTCGGCTTGATCGCCTTTTATCTGATCCGCAAAATCGGCGAGTTCGAAGAAACCGCGCGTAAATTCATCGACGATCGCTCGGACCGCGATCTCTCGATCAAAATTCAAAAGATCGAAGTCGTGCGCCCGGCGACGCTGCGCTCGAGCTCGGAGATGGCTATCATCCTCGGGCGCTGGCTCGGCCAAGCGGCGATCGTTTATGCCTGGCTCGTCGTGGTGCTCTCGCTGTTCGAGGCCACGCGCAATTACACGCAGCGCCTGACCGGCTTCGTGCTCGCGCCGGTCTCACAGCTCGCCGAACGCCTCGCCAGCACACTGCCGATGCTGGTCGTGGCGAGCATCGCGGCGCTCGCGGTGTTCGTGCTCGTGCGCTTCGTCGGCTTGTTCTTCGCCAGCGTCGCTCGCGGTGAAACGCCGCTACCGTGGTTGCCCGCGGATTTCGCCGGGCCGACCAGCGTGCTCTTACGTTCGGCGATCGTCGTCGCTGCGCTCGTCTTCGCCGCGCCCGTCGTGACCGGCGACGCGAACGGCGCGCTCGCTCGCGCCGGCGGCATCATTTTCATCGCGCTCGGGCTCGCGAGCACGCCGCTGCTTGCTTCGGGTTTGGTGGGGGCCACCGTGCTCTTCGGGCGCCGGCTCCGGCTCGGCGAGTTCGCCGAAGTGAGCGGCACCGTGGCCCGCATTTCAGCGATCAATCTACTCGAAATTCGGCTGCAAGACGCGCATCACACAGAGCTCCGCGTGCCGCACTTGGTGTGCTTGTTTCGCCCGCTGCGCGTGCTCGGCATGCGCCCGCGGCTCAGCGTGGACGTGCCGGTCGCGATCTCCGCGCCGCAAGATCGAGTGCGCGAAATCCTGACCGAGGTGGGTCGAAAGTGCGGCCACGCCCCAGAGCTCGATTTGCTCCGCTTCGACGCGGACGCCGCGCATTATCGCTTGAGCGTGCTCTCCGATTCGCTCGACGGCAAACGCGAGCTCGCCCGCGCCGCGCTCAGCGCGCTCACCGAGGCTGGCATCGCGCTCGGCCGCACGCGGACGGTGAGCGAGTGAACGGCATCGCGTTTTTGCTCGGCCTGCTCGTGCTGGCTTACGTCGGCAGCATCTTGGTCGGTGGCCGCGCGATCCGCGGCTTTGGGCTCGCGTCCGGCGCCGAATACCTCGTGCTCGGCTTCGTGCTCGGACCGCAAGTGCTCTCGGTCGTCAACCATTCGCTGATCGAAACCTTTCAACCGGTCGTGCTCGTGGGCGTGAGCTGGCTCGGCTTGGTTTTGGGGGTGAGCTATTTGCGTGTCGGCGTGCGTCGCGTGCCGACGAAGCACGTGCTGCTCGGCGTGGCGCTGTCGGCGATCGTGAGCGCGGGCGTGTCGGCCGCGGTGTTGTTTGCGGCCGACCATTTCACCAAATTGCCGCGCAGTGAACAGATCGCGTTCGCGGCGGTGGCCGGCTTGATTTGCTCCGAGACCACGCGACACAGCGTGCGCTGGGTCGCCGAGCGCCACGGCGCGAAAGGGCCGCTCGCCGATCTCGCCGCGGACACGGCGCGCGCGAGCGCTCTCTTCGCCTGCGTCGCACTGTCGGTCGTCAGTGCCTGGTTGCCGGGCGCGGCGCTGCCCGCGTTTTCCGTGCTCGGTCGCGTCGGGGTCACGCTCGGCCTCGGTGTCGTGCTCGGTTTCACCGCGACGCTGCTACTCGGCCGCGAATTCCGGCGCGACGAAAGCTGGGGCATCTTGCTCGGCACGTCACTGCTCGGCATCGGCGCCGCCGCGCGGCTCAATCTTTCGCCGATCACCGCCACGTTCGCGATGGGCCTCACGCTCGCGATCGTGTCGCCGCACCGGCTCGACATCAAAGCCATGGTCACGCCGACCGAGAAGCCCGTGCTCTTGCCGGTGATCCTCTTGGCCGGCGCGTACGTGAACGTCAAACTGCCGGCCACGCTCTGGTTCCTGGTCGCGGGCGCGCTCGGCGTGAAGGTGCTCGCGCGCTTGCTCTGCGGCGCGGCGATTTCAATCGCGCCCGCGGCGCGTGGCGTCGGGCTCGAGTTCGGTGTGGGCATGCTCTCGGCTGGAGCGCTCGGCTTGGCCATCGCGCTGGCATTCGCCGTGCGCCACCCGGGCGCGGTGAGCGACGCGCTCCTGCTGCTCGCCGCGCTCGGCGTGCTGATCGGCGAATGGCTCGGACCGGCCGCGCTGCGGCGCGCGCTCACTCTGGTCGGCGAAATCAAACCTGAAGAACCATCTCCGCCGCCAGCGCGCCCAGAGGCTCCGCGCTTGACGGGTCAAACATGAGCGGCCACGGCGGCAGCAGAAAAACCGCGGCGACGCGCGCGATTCAAGCACTCTCGCTGGTCGTCACATTCGGGCTCTTGTACGGCGTGACGCGCGTCACGCCCGAGCTCGAGTCCCACCTAGGCACGGTCGCAGCGATCGGCTTCTTACTGCTCGCCGGCACGTTGATGAGCGAGTTGCTCGAGACCATCGGCTTGCCGCACCTCTCCGGCTACTTGCTCGCGGGCATCGTCGGTGGACCGCACGTGCTGCGCTTGGTCGATCACTACACGGTCGAAGAGCTGTCGCCGGTGAACACGCTGGCGCTGAGTTTGATCGCGCTCGCCGGTGGCGCCGAGTTGCGACTGGCGACCGTACGCTCGGTCGCGCGCAGCTTGGCCTGGGCGACTGCGATTCAAAGCACGACGGTGCTGGTGTGCATGGCCGGCGTGTTCATGGCGATCTCGCGCTTCCTGCCGTTCACGGCCCAGCTGAGCACCAAGGCGCTGTTCGGCGTGGCGTTGCTGTGGGGTGTGCTCGCCGTGAGCCGCAGCCCGTCGGCCTGCCTCGGCATCTTGGCGCAGACGCGCGCCAAAGGGCCGCTTGCCACATTTTCCCTGGCTTTCGTCATGTTTTCCGACGTAGTCGTCGTGATCTTGCTGGCCATCGTGATGATGCTCGCGCGGCCCTTGATCACGCCGGGCGGGCAGATCTCGTTCGAAGACTTCAACGTGCTCGGTCACGAAATCCTTGGCAGCATCGCCGTCGGCGTCACGCTCGGGCTCGCGCTCTCGATTTATCTGCGCTTGGTCGGGCGACAGCTCTTGCTCGTGCTGCTCGCGATCGGCTTCGGCTTGAGCGACACCTTCAGCTACATTCATGTCGACGCACTGCTCGCGTTTTTATCGGCCGGCTTCGTGGTGCAAAATTTGTCCGACCAAGGCGCGAAGCTGCTCCACGCGATCGAGCAAACTGGCAGCGTCGTGTTCGTCGTGTTCTTCGCCACGGCGGGCGCGCACTTGGACATTCCGCTCTTGCAGCGACTGTGGCCGGTCGCGGTTACGCTGTGCGCCACGCGCGCGGTGTTCACGTACATCGCCGGGCGCGTCAGCAGTCGCATCGCCGAGGACACGCCGCTGCTCAAACGCTGGGGTTTCTCTTCCTTGGTTTCGCAGGCCGGGCTCGCGCTCGGTCTCTCGGTCGTGATCGCGCGCGCGTTTCCGGGACTCGGCGAAGGCTTCCGCTCGCTGTGCATCGCGGGCATCGCGATCAACGAGATGTTCGGCCCGATCCTGTTCAAGTTCGCGCTCGACCGGGCCGGCGAAACCGACACCCATGAAGCAGCGGTTCGCCCCAGTTTGGCGCCACCAGCGCCCTGAGCGCCCTCCGGGTCCTATGAATAGTCGAGGATTATTCGGGCATTGCGTGCGCGCGCTAATTGACCCAGTTTCTCTATTTGTTTAGTAGAGTTATGCTTTTCTCCGAAGCAGATGATTGATCCGACCGTCGCAATTGCGGGCCTCTTCGTGGGCTTCGTCGTGGGGCTCACGGGCATGGGTGGCGGCGCGTTCATGACGCCGATCTTGGTGCTCTTGTTCAAGGTGCAGCCCTTGGCCGCGGTGTCGAGCGACATCGTTGCGGCCCTGGTGATGAAGCCGGTGGGCGGCGGCGTGCACTGGCGCCGCGGCACGGTGAACACCGAGCTCGTCAAATGGTTGATGCTCGGTTCGGTGCCGTCCGCGTTTCTGGGCGTGCTGTTGATCAAAGCGTCGGGGCACGGTGCGGGCTTGCAGGAGCACGTGCGGCTCGGGCTCGGCTTGGCGCTGCTCGTCGTGGCCGCGGGCTTGATCATTCGGCCTTTGCTCACGCGCGGGCGCAAAGCGGGCGACAGCATGGTGCCGCTCGAGATCAAAAAGCTACCGACCGTGTTGATCGGCATCGCGGGCGGCTTGGTCGTCGGGCTCACTTCGGTGGGCTCGGGTTCGCTGATGATCATCTTGCTCTTGATGCTTTATCCGAAGCTGCGCTTGTCGGAGCTGGTCGGCACGGATTTGGTGCAAGCGATTCCGCTGGTGGCTTCGGCCGCGCTCGGTCACGCCTTCTTCGGTGATTTTCAGTTCGCGCTCACGGCTTCGATTTTGGTGGGCAGCGTGCCGGGCGTATTCATCGGCGCGCAGCTCTCGTCGCGCGCACCGGATCGCGTGATTCGCCCGGCGTTGATCGTGGTGCTGCTCGGCTCGTCACTGAAGCTGCTCGGCACGAGCAATTGGGTTTTGGGCCTGGTTTTGGCCTTGTTCGCCGCGGCTTACGTCGGAGTGCTACTCAGCGAGCAACGCGGCAGTCGCGCTGCGGTGCCGGCATTGAAGAGCTAGAGCACGCCCCGCGTGGCCGAGCGCCTCGAAGCACTGGCGCATGCGGGCTGCTGCGAGGCGACCCCCAAAAATAAAATCACGTCACTTGGCCAAGCGCCGCTTCACGCCGGGACGAACGTTTGACGCTGTGAACCGAGCCCTGCGATCGAAAGCTCGAGCGTGGCGCGGCGCGCGCGGCTCCGCTGGTCGCGTGCGCGGCTTTCTGGTTTGAAATCGACTCAGCTCAGCGCGAGCTTCTTCAGCGCGGCCGGGTCGTCCGCGCGGAACGCGAACGCGAACGCGACGAACGCCGCCCACAGCATCGCCAGCTGCTCGAGCATCACTGCGCCGCCCGAGTGCTCGAACAAATAGCTCGAGATCGGCGGGCCGAGCAGCATGCCCGCGGCGTAGCACGCGTTGTAAATCGATGTCCCGCGCTCGTACTCCGCTGGGCGCGCGACCACGCCCTGCAGCGCCAAGCTGATCGGCGAAATGCTGGCCAGGCTCGCGCCCGCGACGAACACCGCGCCGCACATCAATGGGTACGAATCGAGCCAAGCAAAACCGAGCACCATCGTCATGCCGATCAGGCCGAGCGCGCGCATCAAGAGGAGATGGCCGTGGCGATCGCCGAGCCGCGCGGCGTAGTTCGAAAATAGCAGCATTCCGGCCGCGAAAAACGCCGGAATCAACTTGGTGCGATCTTCGGCGATGTGCTTTTCGTGCTCGAGGAAGATCGGCAAAAACAGCACGACGCTGGCTTGAAAGTAACCGTACGCGAAGGTACCGAAACACGATGTCTTGATCCGCCAGAACAAATCCAGCGCGGACGAAGTCGTTGCCGCGGACGAAGTCGTCGCCGCGGACGAAGTCGTTTCGGTTTTCTGCTCGTGCACCGGCAAATCCGGATCGAGCCGCGCAAAGACATAAAGACTCGTGCCGAGCGAGATCACGCCGGCCGCGACGTACGCGAACTCGAGCGGCAAATGCGCCGTGCACAGCCAAGCCAAAATCGGACCGAGCACGTAGCCACAGCCGATCGCGACGGCATAGAGGCTCGTAGCAAAGGCTTTATTTTCCTTGCCCGCGCGCGACAATAAAATCGATTCCGAATTCACCCACACGCCGACCGAACACGCCCCGTCGAAAAAACGCAGCCCAGCGATCGCCGCGAATGAGCTCAAAAATGGGAAGATCGTGATTGCGAGCGCGTAGCCGGCGAGCGAAAGTCCGAGCAATCGCTTCTTCGAAAAGCGGCGCGCGAGTGGGCCCATCGGGATCGAAAGCGCGACGATGCCGGCCGCGAACCAAGCCGCGAGTTTGCCGATGTCCGTCTCTTTGAAGCCGTGTTTGGTCAGAAAAATGCCGAGCACCGAAATCGCAGCGCCGTACGCGGTGCCGAGCGCGAGCGTGACGCCGTAGATGCGCCACATGTTCGGATCGGGCACGCGCTCGACGAAGCTGCGAAAGAGCGACTCCTGCTCACTCGCCGGTTCGGCTTCTTCGTCGGCGAGCGGCTGCATTTCGCGCCGGAGCATGCCTGGCTCGTTCGCGTGCGTCTATCCGCGTTCGCGAGCACCCTTGACGCGCCCGCGATTGCGCGGATACTCGGACGCAGAGTCATGGGCGGATCGGCCTTTTATTTGGGGGCAAACTGGATCGCGTGCAGCGTCTTCGTGGGGACTCTGTGCGTCGCAGCGCGAGGCTCGGCGCAATCCGCGCCCATCGAGGCCGCGCCCGTCGCAGCGGCTCCCGCGCCGCCGTCGCGCGCCGAGTTTCCGCCCGAGCCGAGCGGGAGCTTCGCCGCGCCGCGCCGCCGTCGTCACGGCGAGTACGACTTGCGACCGATTTTGGTCAACGTGCAGATCAACGGCCGCTCGTTCATCGTCTTCAACGGCGAGCAGCGCCCGATCGCGGATTGCACGGAAGCGTGCCAGTTTTGGGCTTGGCCCGGCAGCTACCGCGTGCGCCTCACGGCGGACGCGGCGCACCTCGAAAGGAGCGTCAGGTTGCGGCTCCGCAATCCCGGCAGCTACCTGCTCGAACTCGGGGACGACGACGAGCGCAACATCGGGCTCGCGCTCGGCATCACCGGTTCGACCGCGGTTTTCATCGGCGCGCTGATGACCTTCGCCGGTCTGCTCGAAGAGATCTGCGCCGGGGACGACAGCGGCGAATCCGGTTCATGCAAGACTCCGCCGGTCGTGTATTACGGCCTAGCGACGATGGCCGGGGGCACGCTGCTCGCGGTACCCGGCTTCGTCATGTTCGGCAGCAACATCACTCGTTTTCACTACGACGCTGTTCCGATGCCAATCAGCGCGCGCGTCGGCCCCGTGCCGATGCCGCACGGCGGACTCGGTCTCGGCGCAACCATTTCGTTTTGAGCGCGCAGCGCTGAAAAGCCGCAGCGCGACGCCGAAGGCTGCGCCGCGATTCGACGTCGCGCGTGACCATCAAAAAAATAAAAACGCGCACTAGCGAGCCAGTGCGCGTTTCGTTCGTTGATTGGTTGGTTCGTTCAGGGCGAGGTGATCGTCACTTTGAGGACGGCGTTTACGGCGGGGTAAGTGAAGCCGTCGTTCACGGCGCTGAGCAGTTGCACTTTGCCTTCGCCGGGATCGCCGGTGTTGGGCGCGAGTTGGTTGGTGACCGTGTTCGGGCCGATGCCGGG
>DATATR010000368.1:0-6389 GCA_036268695.1 Polyangiaceae bacterium
CACACGGTGGTCGGCATCGGCCGCACGTTGCCGCCAGGCGAGCCACTTTATCAATCCCATCAAGATGCCGTGCTCGCGCTGCATCTGTGCGTGCAGCTCGAAAAAGAGATCCTGTTCTACGACGAGAAAACCACGTCGAAAGAAGAGATGCGCTATTCGCAGCTCAATCGCACCGCGGCGGATCTCGCGGACGCGTTCGATCGCGTCGCGATGGACGAGATCAAAGTCGCGAGCGATCACTACGTGCGCATGGTGCTGGTTTGGTCGAACGAGCGGATCGAGGTTTTGCGCAGCCAGTTCTTGGCCATGCTGTTTCAGTTGATCAAGAACATCCAGAAACGGCACCTCTTGCGCACCGAAGTCGCCGAGCACTTAGCCGACGATTTGAGCCAAAAACTCGAAGAAGCGCCGAGCGTGTATCAAGTCATCGAAACCTTCAAAGAGGCATTGCAGCGGCTCAGCGTGTTCGCGTCGCGTGCGCTCGAAGGTCCGAAGAGCATGCGCCTCGACACGACGCTGCAGTACATGAAGGACAACTTCGCCGAACCGCTTCGGCTCTCCGGCGTCGCACGTAAAGCCGGCTTCTCGGTGCCCGCGTTCAGTCGCATCTTCAAGCAAGCGACTGGCACGTCGTTCCTCGCGTATCTGCGCGCGGTGCGCGTCGAACACGCGAAGATGCTGCTCCGCACCACGACGCTCTCCGCCGAACAAATCGCGCAAGCCTGCGGCTTCCAATCGCAACACCACTTGATCCGCTCGTTCAAGAAGGTGACGCAAAAGACGCCCGGCTCGTACCGCAAAGACGTCGCCAACAAAGCGCGCGGAAATTAGCCGTTCGACAGGCGAGTGCGCGCGCTCAATTGTCGAGCGCGCCTTGCGCGATCCAATCGCTTATCACTTCGATCACGCCTTCCGGCAGACCGGGACAACTCGGATCCGTCCTGCATAGGTCGTGCGGTTCTCCCTCACCGAAATTCCAACCCGGATCGGCGACGCTCGGATCGATCACGTTTGGACAAGTCGGGCAAGTACAGCCGCTCGTGGCGTTCAGGCCGGAGTCGTGATTCAGCTTGAGCATGAGGAAGCTGTCCGCGAGATCGAATGGCTCGACGCGGTTCAGCTGCTTGCAGCCCCATTTGGGACTCATTTGAGTTTGGTAGCGCGACGGCACTTCGATGATATTGGCGTAGGAGATGCCGTCCGAGAGATCGAGCATCTTCATCGGGGCATTGCTCGAGTGGCAGCCGCTCTTCACGCAGTTCGTGGTGAAAATCGGCTGCACATCGGCTTCGAAGCTCACGAGCGTGATCGCTCCGAGTTGTTTCGTGTTCACGTCTTCGTTGAACGCCAGATCTCGCGCGCGCACGAGAAAGTAGTATTGCGTTTGCGAAGTGAGCCCATAGACCGCGATTGACGTCGCGCCGGGATCGCTGATTGCAAACGGTTCTCCGAGCGGCAGATTGGAATCGCTGCTGAACGGCGTCAGCGATAAATACACGACGTACTCGAGCTCGATTTGCGGCGTCACGTCGTCGGTCGCCGCCTGCCAAGTGAGCGTCGCCTGCGTCGCGCCCACTTCGACGCTCTCGATGCCGTCGAAAGTCGGTGGCCTCACGTCGGTCGGTGCGGTCGTTGCGCCGCCTTTGCCGGCGCCGCTCAAGATCGGCCCGCCACTTCCGCCCGCGCCGCCGTTGCCCGCGCCGCCGGACATCGGCTCACCACTTCCGCCCGCGCCGGCCTTGGCGCCGCTGCCGGCAACATCCGCGCTGTTGCCTGTGCCGGCACTCGCAACGCCCGGGCGACCCGCGCTGCTCGCTCCACCCGCGCCCGCGGTACCCGCCTCGATTACGGCTTTGCCCGAGCAAGCCAATCCCAAACCCAGCGCCAGCGGCGACAGCAGCAACGTTGCGCGAACAAAGCCCCACATGAAGTTCGTAGCCAGTGTACGCGCTCTGCGCGAATTGGACTCGCGTTCACGCAGAAAACTCGACTGAGCAAAAGAAAGAGATTTTATTGATGGTCACGCGGCCGTCGCAGGCCGTCACAGCCTTCGGCGTCGCGGGCCGGCTTTTTTCGCGAATTTGCCCTCAGCGCGCCAGGGTAATGCGCCGAGCGGCGCCCCGAGCGCGAGCGCCGCACGTTCGAGCATCGCTTTGCTTTCGTCGACGCCGAGCGCGCGCACATTACGGCGCTCGGCCCAGCTGCTCCAGCTTTCGAGCACGAGCACGTGTTTGCCGGATTCGGTGTGGCGCTGCTCGCTGCGCGCGGCGAGGCGCAATTCGAGCTCTTTCGCTGGCGCGCCGCTGGCCGCGCGCGCGCCGTCGCGATTCACGGCTTCTAGTAGTTGCTTGGCTTTCGCAGAGAGCCCGGCGCGCTGCCAACTCTCGCCGCTCAGCGCAACGCCGAGCAGCGCGGACCAGAATGCTTCGTCCACGAACGTCACTTTGCCGGCGAGCAACTTCGTCTCGATGACGTCCGCGCGCTCCGCCAAATGTTCGAGCAAATCGAAAATCTCTTTCGCCCGCGGGTGACTCCACCAAGAAGTCGCGAGCGATTCACCCGTCACGATTCCGACCACGCTCGGCAAACTTTTGTCTTGCTTGAGCAACAGCCCACGCCGGCGCAGCTCGGCAAGAACGCGAGTCGTGCTCGAGGTCATTATTCGAGCGGCACTTCGAGGCCGATGCGGCGCATCAGGCGGAGCGCGTTGCCGGCTTGGACGGGGCCGGGGTGCGCTTTGTAGTCGAAGGTCATTTCGCCTTCGTGAACGGTTTCGCGGAAGTGAATCAACGTGACACGCTTCATCAACTCGGGCGAAAGTTGGCACAAGCCCATGTCGTGCGTGGAGACCGCGCCGAGTGCGCCGCGTTCGAGCAGCTCGGCGATCACCCAGCGCGCGCCGATTTGGCGTTCGAGTGAGTTCGTGCCGTGCAAGATTTCGTCGAGCAAAAAGAAGACGGGCGTGGGGCCCGCGGTTCTGTCGACGACGGCTTTGAGTTTGTTGATTTCGGCGTAAAAATGGCTGACGCCGCTGGCGAGTGAGTCGCTCATGCGGATGCTGGTGGCGAGCGCGAACTCGGACAAGATGAGTTTTTTGGCGCATGCGGGCGCGCCGGCGAAGGCGAGCACGTTGGCGAGGCCCATGCTGCGGAGCAACGTGCTTTTGCCGGACATGTTCGAGCCAGTGACGAGCAACGCCGTGCCCGGTTCGGGCAATTCGACGTCGTTCGTGACGCGCGCGGTGCGATGAATCAACACGTGCCCGAGCGCTTCCGCGCGGAAGCAAATGACGGGCACGATTTCCGGGAAGCAAAATTCGGGTTCATCGTGCGCGAGCCCGGCGAGCGAAGAGAGCGCTTCGGCTTCGCCGACCACGTCCAGCCAATTTCGCACCTGGCGGCCGGCGGATTCTTGCCAAGCCTCGAGCGCGAGCACGCAATGTATGTCCCAGAGCAAGAACAAATTCACGATCGGGTAGATCATGCCGTTGTGCTTGAGCTCGAAGAAGCCGACCACGCGCTCGAAGCGGCGCATCTCTTCGGACGGCTTTTTCCCGCTCGCGTTGAGGCGCGCTTGGGCGGCGCGGATCAGCGGTGCATCGACGTTCAACGACTCGAGCTCGGCGAGCAGCGTGCCGTAACGTAGAAACGCGCCTTGCGTCTCGGAAACCGCGGAAAAAACCTTAGCTGTGATCGCGTTCGAGAGCGACAGTGCGAAGAGCGCAAGCACCGCCGGCACGGTGAAGAACAAGAACGAGCGACCGAACGTGGACCACGCGACCATCCCCCCGATGGTGAAGAACGGCAAGATGCGCGCGGCCCAGACCACGTGCAGCCAATGCTTGAGCTGGGGTTTTTCTTCGGCCCAGCGCAAGAGCGGCTCGGGGTTCGGCGGCTCTTTGCGCTTCGCGCCGGGATCGACCACGCCGAGCGCGAGCGCTTCGATCCGCTGGCGCACGTCGAGCAGCGGCGCGAGCGCGCGCACGGCGATTTGACGATCGCGAATTCGATCTGCCGCGGCTGGCGCGCGGAAAAACTCGGCCAGCTTCTCTTGGCCGAAGCGCGTGTGCGCGACCGAGACGCGTTGAAACAAAGAACCTTGACCGAAGACGTCGAGGTCGTCCGTGTACGGATGTTTCGCGTCCGCGAAGCGCGCGCCGGTTTCGGCCAGCTCGGCAAAGCGGCCGCTGATACGGAACAATGCGTCGCGATTCACGCGCGCGAAACGCCGCGCCAAGTCTTCGTCCGCGAGCACGCGGCTGTGCCAGATCACGAGCGCGAAAAAGGCGACGAAGCCCGAAAGGCTCACGATCCCGGAGACCGCGCCGCTTTTGCCGAAAATGCCCAGCAACAAGCTGACGATGAAAATGGCGAAGGCGAGGCCACGCAGGTTGGACACAGTGCGCGATCGCGCTGCGTGGCTCTCGGCTTCGGCGTCGAAACGCTGTTGCCTCGCGCGATATTCCGCTTCCGCCGTGGATTGTTGTTCGCTCGCCGGCACCGCTCAGCCCTCGTTCACCCAGCGGTTGATCAAACTCGCGATGCGTGACAATGGCGCGACGGTGTCGACCACGCCGAGCTCGACCGCGGCTTTCGGCATGCCATACACGGTCGAAGTCGCGCGATCTTGCGCCACGGTGACGCCACCCGCGGCTTTGATTTGCGCCAGACCGCGCGCGCCGTCCTTGCCCATGCCGGTCAAAATTACGCCCATCGCGCGTGCGCCGAAATGTTGCGCGACTGCGCCGAGCGTCACGTCGGCCGCGGGACGCACGCCGTTCACGGGTGGCCCGTCGCCGAGCGAGAGGTGTGCTCTGGGATCGAGCAGTAAATGACGATCTCCGGCCGCGAGCCAGGCACTGCCCGCGCTGAGCTCCGCGTTCGCTTCGGCCTCACGCAACGTAAAACGCGTGTGTTCGCCGAGCTGCTCCGCGAGCGCCCGCGTGTAACCTTGCGCCATGTGCTGCACGATCACGAGCGCGGCGTTCGCGCCGAGCGACACGCTCGGTAACAGCTCGGCGAGCGCCGCGGGTCCGCCGGTGGACGCCGCGATCGCCACTAATTTGAGCCCCGGCGGCGCGAGGCGGCGCACTGAATTCGGCCGTGAATCGCGGCTCGGTGGCGGCGCGTCGAGCGGCCGCGTCACGTTCGCGCCGGCCGCGCCGAGCAACTTGGCGATGAATTCGTCGCGCACCGCGCTCAGGTTTGCACTGACTTCGCCTTCGGGTTTTGCCACGTAATCGACCGCGCCGGCGGTCAGCGCTTCGACCGTCGCGGCTTCGCCTTCGCGCGTGTGCGCGCTCAGCATCACGATCGGCCGCGCGTGCTCGGCCATGATTTGCCGTGTCGCGCTGGCGCCGTCGAGGCCCGGCATGTTGTAGTCCATGCTGATCACGTCGGGCGCGAGCTCGCGCGCGAGCTTCACGCCTTCCGCGCCGTCGCCGGCTTGGCCGACGACTTCGAAGCGGCCATCGCTCGTGAGCAAGCGCGCGATCGCGCTGCGCATGAACGCGGAGTCGTCCACGACGAGCACGCGCAAGCGCTTGCGCTGCGAGTCGCGCGCTTCGTCGCTCACTTAGCAGCCTTGACGAACTTGATCACGACGGTCGCGCCGACGATCGGCTCGGCTGGCGTGCCCACGTAGCGGCGATCGACGACTTCCGAAATACAGCGCGCGGCTTCCTGGCTCAGATTCGTGCGCTTCGCGACCGAGACGCCTTCGGCGCGCCCGCGCGCACGCACCAAAAATTTCACCTCGACTTCGCCGCTCGTATCCTTCAAGCCGCCGTTGTCGTTCACGCATTTGGCGTATTTGTCCTTCGGCGCGCCGAGTTTGCCGATGCCGAGCTCGCCGCTCTCCGCCGTCACCGGGCCGATCGTCACTTCGAGCTTTTCATCCGTCGAGCTCGGAGCCGCGCTTGGGCTCGCATCGCTCGCGTCTTCACTTGGCGCGGGCGTGGCTTGCGCAGGCGGCGCGGCCGACGGCGCGGTGCTCGCTGCTTGGCTGTTATTTGGGGGGGTGCCCTGCGCGGGCGCGGCCGGGATGGTTCCGGCGCGAAGCGCCTGTGCCTCGGCTTCGGTCAAGCAGCGCAGCACGATGCCCTTGCCATTGCCGACGCGTCCCCACGGGCACGCGGGATCGAACGGATAACGGCGGAGCAGCGCGTCGGCGGTTTCGCCGCTCGCGAGCGCGCCAAAGGCCAACAGCACGCTCGCCACGGACAGCATCAAGAGTGGACGTTTTGCGATCGTTTTCATGTCTCACTGAACCCTTTGAGGATGTAAGCGCTGACCGGCTCATCGATACCCTTGAGGGTGATGCCCGGCATTTCCTCGACCACTACTTGGTTCGAGATGCGATGATAAAGATCTCGGCTGAGCAAGACGCCG
>DATATR010000369.1:0-18214 GCA_036268695.1 Polyangiaceae bacterium
CGGCGCGACAGGAAGCGGTGGCACGTCGAGCACCGGCGGCACGTCGAGCAGCGGAGGGACAGCCGGCACGGCTGGCAGCAGCGGAGCTGCCGGAGCGAGCGGCGGCGCGACCGCATGCACCTTGCCGCCCGCGCTCGGCACGGGATCTCAATCGCTCACTTGGTACTACTTCGGGCAAGGCACCGCGCGAAACGGCAGCCAATATCAAACCGCGTGCGGCTATCTCGGCACCGAGAGCGGCACGGACGACACCGTGAACAACATCGCAACCCCGAGCGACTACTTCGTCGCCATCCCCGGCGCGACGAGCTCGAATTTCACCAACTCGAACTACTGCGGCGCCTGCGTGCAAATCACCAACACGAGCAATGGCCGCTCGGTCACCGCGACCGTGATCGACGAATGCCCCGTCGATTCGAATCCAGCATGCGCGACCGCCGGCCACCTCGACGTGAGCAAAACCGCGTTCGATGCGCTCGGTTTCCCGGTCGGCAATCCGAGCTCGGGCGTGAGCTGGAAAGTCGTTCCGTGCAACGTCACGGGCGATGTCAAAGTCCGCGTGAAATCGGGCAATCCAAATCAGGTCTACATCGAGAACGAGCGCTTGCCGATCCAAAGCGTGACGCAAAACGGCGGCCAAGCCACGCGTCTTTCGTACGGCGCCTGGCAACTGCCCAGCAACGCCGCGGGCAGCACGCTCGTGCTCACCGACGCGAGTGGCCGCCAAATCTCGGTCGTGGCGAGCAGCTCGACCACCGACCAAGACAGCGGCAAGCAATTCCCCGCCTGCCAATGATCGAGTGAGCACCGTTCACGTCGCGCATCGCTTGCCAGCTCGAGCGATGCGCGGCGCGTGAACGCCGGTGTGCACTTTGCTTGGCTTTTTTGGTGGGGGAACCGAGCTCGGCGGAGCGCGGCGACGGTTTCACCATTCAGCGTCGCCCGCTCAACCCAACCTAAAGAGTGATTAGTCGTTTCATTGCGGCAAGAAAGACGGCGTGTGACCGGGGCTGACGGAATCGCCCTGGCCGTTGAAGATGTGCGTGATCTTGCTGCCGCCGTCGCCGCCGAAGCAGGTCGTGACCATGTGATGCATTTGCACGCCGGTCGCCGTCGGCGCTTCGATCGCGTCGTCGGCCGTGACCGGCGTCTGGAACACGGCGTACACGCCGAGGCCCAGCGCCGAATGTGTCATCACCGTGTCCGCGACTTTGTAAGACGGAAAGCCGTTCTCCGTGCCGTTCATCCAGGCTGCTTGGTTTGGCGGGTCGTACGGCATTTCGGATTGATAGAAGAAGAGCTGGCCGTTCTCGCCGTTCCAAAGCGTTTGGAAATCCTCGAAATGCTCGGAAAATAGCGCGTACATCGTCATGTTCGCGCCGTTCACGACGAGGCCGTGCTTGGCGATGTTTTGATCCCAACCGACACCGAAGCTGTGATCCGCGCGCCACAGCCACCAGTTGTCGCCGATCACGTCGTTGCTATTCACGGTGACACAGGTCGTGGCTTTGCCCGCGGCCGCACCGCCGACTCGACACGAGATGTCGTAGAGCGCGATCGGATTGCCGACGTGCGAGACCGTGCTCGGCCCGGGCCCGACCAGGATCATGTTGTCCGAATTTTTGGTGTTGGACTGCACGATGAAGCCGGCGATTTTTACGCCATCGACGTCTTCGATCGTGATCGCGGGCGTGCCATTGTCGGGGATCAGCGTGGCCAGGCCGAGGCCCATCACGACGGTATCTTTGTTTTTGACGTCGAGGCTCGCTTCCAAGTGGTAGATGCCCGGCGTGAACAAAAGGTGTTTGCCCGAGTCGAGCGCGGCATTCAGCGCGCTCGCCGTGTCGCTCGGTTTGGCGATGTAGAAATTGCCGATCGTGATCCCTCGGCCGCTCGGTGTGCTGCCGGCGGCCCAGCTGTAGCTCTTCTCGTTCGCGATCGTGGAGGGCACGCGCACGAAGTAGTTGCCGTTCGGATCGAGGTACAAATAAGGCTTTTCGCGAATCACCGGCGCCGCGTCGACGACCGAGTACGGGCTATCTGGCCAGGTGCCGCTCGGCGCATCGTCATCGCCGACGAAGACCATGTTGTACGAACCGCCCTGCCACTTGCCGAGCGTGGTGTTGCGCGTGAAAAACTGTTGCTGTGTGCCGGAGTTGATCGTGCCGTCGATCAAGGTGTCCGCGATGAAGCCGCCGCTCGACCAGCCGTTGTCCCACAAGTTGATGTCGCCTTTGACGTGCACGCGGCGGAACGACGTGCCCTGGGACACGCCCCAGACTTCGACGCTGTTGTCTTGCGTCGGCACGATGGCGAGGTTCTCGACCGCCTTCCAAAACGTGGTCGTGGCGTTGCCTTGATCGAGCTCGGCTTTCGAACGCACCGCGCCGGTGATCGTCACGTCGTCCGGCGAAACGCCGAGGCCGAGCGCTTGCATGTAGTAGCGCACGCGGACGTCGAGGTTGTACTTTCCGGGCTTGAAAAAATAGGCGAAGCGGTTGCTACTGAATTCGTCGACTTGGCTCGCGGTCGCGTCGAGCGTGCTCTGGATGTCATTCATCGAGGGATCGAAAATCATGACGTTCGGGCCGAAGTCCGGCGTGCCGCCGCTCGGTGTGTCGTCGGGGGCGGTATTTTCGCTGCTGCCCGGCGCGCCTGGAGTGGGGCCGGCGCCGCCATTCGCGCTTCCCGCGATGCTCGCGGAGCCGGCGTTGGTCGTCGAACTGCCGGCACTGCCGCCAAGCGCATCGGCATCGCCGCCAATCGAGCTCGTCTGGCCCGCGCTGGCGCTCGCGCTTCCGGCTTGTGGCTCCGTTGCGCGGTTGCCCTGACTGAGATCGGAGCAGCCCACGATCGAAGCGGCGAGAAGGCACGCGAAGCAGCTGAAGACGGCGAATCTGGTCATGAGGTTTACACCGTTCATTCACCCTCGAGGGTAGAGCTCCGACGCGCGCTGAATCCGTCTGCCTGGGGCGCGACGCGTGCGACGCTCGGCTGCGATGAGCAAGAACTCTGCCGCGCTCGAGCCAAGCTGCGCGGCTTCCATCGCGGATGAGAAATTCGTCGTCTACGCTCGTTGCTACGCCCTGAGCGCGCTTTGGGGTGCGCGTTCGCGCGCGCAGATCGCGCTTTGAACTGGCGCTGACGATCACCGCGAACGATCCGGCCCGTCAGCTGCGCAAAACGCGAAGCCGCGGGATGCAACTTTTGTGGGCTTCGAGCTCTCGAGTCGAACGGCGGAGCTCGCGTAAACGAGCAGCCAAAAAGGCGGCTACTTCGCCGCGCGGCGCGAAAGAACCACATGTAGTTGTCGCGAAGATGCGGGAAGGGCGCGGGATTTTTTCGGTGGACGCTCGCGGGCGTTTTGACGAGTATCCGAGGTTCTGGCTCCACGCGAAACATCGAGCCGTGACACAGAGTTAAGAAGATGAGGTCATCGTCGTACATAGCCGGCATGTTCAGCCTGCCCAAAGTTTCGGCTGTCTGCTTAGTGCTCGGTTTCTTTGGCTTGGGCGGCGCTTCGGGTTGTCTCTATGACTCGAGCAATCGCTGCGACCCAGGCGAAACCTATGATTCCAATTCTGGACTCTGCATTTGCACGGTCGCGAGCAATTCGACGACAGGCGATCACGGCTGTGTGCCGTGTCCGATGAACCAGCATCGGTCACCCGCGCCGGACGGCGGTGACCCGGCACTCGCGCCGGACACGTGCGTCTGCGACGACGGCTTTGTGATGACGAGCAACGGAGATTGCGTGAGCGCCGTGCAAGGCCTCGGCGACCCGTGCACGACGGGTGATGACTGCACGAATTCAGATTTCAAATTTTGTCAGATGAGCGCGATCGGCGGCTATTGCACCCAGATGGGATGCGCTTCCGATGATGATTGCGCCGGCGGATACAACTGCAACACCACAGCTTCGCCGAGCTTTTGCCAGCGCCCGCCGGTGGGCGAGGGCATGGCTTGCATGTCCGACACGGACTGTGCCGGCACCGAAGCTACGTATTGCGTTACCGCCCTCTCGACCGACTCGTGCGCGGTGCGCTGCACGCCCGGCGATGATTCGCCCTGCGCGAGCGGTGAAAAGTGCTGCGATTTACCGCATATTGCCGTCACCCAATCGTTGTTCTCGAGCGCGCTGTGCGTTCCCCCCGCGAAATGCCCGTAGTGAAACGTCGTTTTTGGATCGGAAGCAGTGCGCTGCTCGCGCTCGGTGTTGCCGCGCCGCGCGCATTCGCAGCTCCGGAAGCCATGAAACCTGCCGCGCCAGCGGCGAGTGCTGCGGCTCCTGCTACGCCGAGTGCGGCTCCGCCAGGCTCCGCGAGCGCGGCTGCGCCGGTAGCGCCGAACAGCGCGGCAGCGAGCTCGACCCCGAGCGCAACGCCAGCAGCCGCGAGCACCGCGCCGGCCAGTGCAACCCCAACCCCAAACGCAGCGAACGGCACTTCGGCGGCTGCCGCGGATTCCACGACGGGCCCAACAGCAGCCGCCGCCAGCGCAGACGAGGCCGGCAACAGCGCCAGCGCGAACGACAGCTTCACCGCGAGCAACGAAGAGACGAGCGACACCGATTCGCAGCATCGGCTCGATCTCTACGGCTTCGCGGATTTCACTTATCAGCGTTTGCTCTTGCCCAGTTCGAACGTGTGGGTGCGCACGTATCCGAGCGTGAACTCGTTCGCGGTCGGCAATTTCAACCTGTATATGAGCAGCAATCTCGGTGATTCGTGGCGCGCGCTCGCCGAGGTGCGCTTTCTGTATTTGCCGAACGGCGCGACGACCGTCGATCCTTCGACCGGTGCCGCGATCCGCACCGACACGACCGTGCTCGACTACGCCGGCTTCGAGGAGCCGATTCGTTGGGGCGGCATTAGCATCCAGCGCATTTACATCGAGCACGAGTTCAGCGGCTTATTCAAACTACAAGCCGGCCAATTTCTCACGCCGTACGGCATTTGGAACGTCGATCACGGCTCGCCCACGATCATCGGCATCAAAAAGCCGTTCGTGGTTTCCGACGAGCTGTTCCCCGAGGCACAGGTCGGCTTGCATCTTTATGGCAGCTACTTCTTCGATCCGGTCGAAGTCGGCTACGACTTGACGCTGTCGAACGGCCGCGGCCCGGTCGAATACCAGGATTTCAACGATGACAAAGCGGTCGGCGGACGCGTCTACGGCAAGACCGACGCGGTCGGCACGCTCACCGTCGGCGGCTCGTTCTACCGCGGCGGCTATTACGATCGCTCCGCGCAATACACCACGACCACGTTGCCCGACGGCTCGCTCGGCGTGGATCAGACGTACACCACGATCTCGCGATATCAGGAGCTGTCACTCGCGGCGGACGTGAAGTGGGAATACGACGCGTGGCTCGCGCAGGGCGAGATCATCGAGAACGAAACGCATTTCAAGCCGGGCGATCGCCCGCGGCAATCGGTGATTCGTCCGCCGAACGGTTTGCAAGCAGACTATCGGCGTTGGGGCGCGTACGGGCTCGTCGGCTATCGCTTGCCGTTCGTGCCGCTGATGCCGTACGTGTTGGTGCAGCATTCGATTTCGCCCGATCAGCCGAACACGCCGCCGGCGACGGCCTACGAAGTCGGTGTGAACTTGCGCCCGACCGGCGCCGTGGTCGTGAAGCTCGAATACTCGGACTGGCATTTCTCCGCGCCGGGCGCGGCCGGATTCGGCGCATATCCGCTCAGAATTTTGGCCTCTCAGGTGGCTTGGGCGTTCTGATGGCGAAGTGCTCGATCTCCGTCTTTGGCAGACGCACGGCGCTGCTCGCGCTGTTCGGTTCCGTTTCGTTCATGGTTTCGACTTTGCCGAAGATCGAAAGCAATGCCCGCGCCGCAGAGCGTGTCGTGCTGGCCGTCTTCGTGTCGAAGGATTCGAACGTGCAGGACATGAAGATGAGCGAGCTCAGGCGCGTGTTCACCAACGCCGACGACAGCGCATTTTCGGGCACGCGCAGCATCCCCTTCAACCACACTGCGCACTCGACCGATCGCGTCGGTTTCGATCAGACCGTTTTGCACATGAATCCGGACGAAGTGAGTCGCTTCTGGATCGATCGAAAGATCCGGGGCCTACCTGGTCCGCCGCGCGCGGTCGACTCACTGTCGCAACTGCTCCACCTGGTTGCGCGCAATACCGGAGGCATTGGTTACGCGCGGCCGGCCCAGGTCACGAACGAAGTGCGCATCATCCGCATCGACGGCCGATTGCCGAATGAAGGCGGCTATCCGCTGCAGTTCAGCGAGTAGCCGCGGTGCGCGTTTTCGCCCGAAAATCCGAGCTCGTTCGCATAGGTTCTTGTCGCTGTGCGCGCTGAGCGCTAGCGCTAGTTCGTGGCTCCGAGCTCACCGCTCTCCCGCTTTCGTGCCGCGAGCGCGAGCTTCAGCGAGCAGGATTGGGTTTTGCTCGGGGCGGTCGCGTGCGAAGAAGCTTTGGCTGAGAGCACGCTCGAAAAATTGAGTCCCAGCCCGGCGCTTCCGGCCCGCGCCTGGCTCGCGCGCGCGCAAGGCGCAGGGCTCGTGGTGCCCGCGCGGCCGAATCGCACCGGCTCGCTCAAACCGCATTTTGCCGTCCACGCCGACTATCGCGAGCTCGTGCTGCGCGAGCTCGCCGCGCGGGGCGAGCTCGAAGCGATTGCGCGCGTCACGCGCACGCTGCTGACCGTGCGCTCGGTGAGCGATTTGACTTTGGCGCTGCAGGCCGGCGCATTGGACGAGTTTCGACGGCGATTTTCGCTGCGCAAACAAGCCCCCGAGTTCGGCCCGACGACGAGCGCGGAGTGGCTGCGCCGCGCGCTGTGCGAACCGTTCGATCCGATTTGGCTCGAACGCGTGTGGCAAGCCGACGCGCGCCGGGTCGCGGCGCTCGTGCTCGCCGAAAGCGCAGCGCGGCCCGCGAGCGCCGAGGAGCTGTACGACTTTCTCGTCGCACAGCCCGAAAATCCGGGCGATCCCGAGGATCGCGCGGGCGTGCACGCGGCGCTTTATCAGCAAGCGATTTTGCGCGGCGAGCTCGAGCGAGCGGCGTGCGAGCTCGCTCACGTGCCGGAACGCGAGCGCTTTGCGCTTTCGATTGCGACAGACTTCGTGCGTGGCGAGCTGCCCAAGGTCAACGCGCGCCTCGATCGCGTGCTGGCTGCGGCGAGCCACGCCAAACGCGGCGCCTTGCCGGATACCGGCGCGCTCGCGCCGCTGCTCGTGCTGCTCGCGTTCGCGCGTGACGACGAGGCGAGCCGCGCCGCCGCCAAGCGCTTGCTCGGCGCGGCTTCCGGCGAGGCGAACCGCGGCGTCACGCGTGCGCTCCGCACCTTGCTGCGGCATTTGAGCGAACCACCCGAAGAACAGCGGCGGCTCGACGTGCATCAGCTCGCGAGCGACGTGAGCGGTTGGGAAATCGCGATCCTCGGCCTGACCATCCATTTGCACTCGGTGGATCAATGGGCGCGGGCCAATTGGTGCCAGCTGCTCGTGCGCCGCGCGGGTGAATGGCAGAAGCTTGGCTACGCGTGGTTCTCGCGCCAAGCGTTTTTGCTCGCCGAGCTCTTGCACGAACAGCACTTCAAAGACGAGATTTCGCGGCTCGCGCTGGCGTTCACGAGCGAGCGCTCGCCGCGAGAACTCGTGCTCTGGGAGCTATTTTCGGCCAAACCCGAGTGGCAGCGTGCGCTCGAGGCGCTCAGCCAAATCTCGGACCGCGTGACTGAAGCGGAGACTCAAAGCCGGCGCGTGGCGTGGTTCGTGGACATGGCAAACGGCACGCTGAGCCGGCCGGCATTGCAGGAGTTCCGCGCGACGCAAGGTTGGAGCGACGGGCGGCGTGTGTCGCTCAGTGAGCTCTGGCCGCTCTATGCGGAGCTGCCGCGCGAAGATCAACGCGTGCTCGATTGCACGCGCGAGCTCGGCACTGGCGCTCGCGAATTCAGCGCGGACGCAGCCGAAGCTTTGATCGGCCATCCGCGGGTGCTCGACGGAGCGCGCGCTCGTGCGCTGGTGAACGTGGTGCGTGGGACGTGTCGCGTGGAGACGCGCGAGGAGCGCGGATACGTCGAGCTGTTCGTGGTGCCGGCCGGCGCCGAGCTCGGCGTGAACGTCGTGCCCGAGAGCGAACACCAACTTTCGGTCTATCGCGTGACGCCGGCGATGAACCGCGTGATCCTCGCGCTGCACGGCGGTATGCGCGTCCCGAAGAGTCACGAACGCGAGCTCGTTGCCGTGCTCGCCAAGCTTTCGGAAAGCGTGGAAGTGCACAGCCCGGAGCTCGGCGGCGAGCGCACGATAGCGGCCGATTTTCGGCCTTGTCTGCGTTTTTCGCTGCACGCAGGCGCGTGGCTCGTGGAGCTCGGCGTGCGCCCGTTCGGCGAGCGCGGTCGATTTTTTTTTGCTGGTACCGGGCGCGCCAATTTGGTCCTCTACAGCGACGGACAGCGTCTGCGCTGCGAGCGCGATCTCGAGCTCGAGCGCGTCAAAAATCGCGAGCTCAGGAGCGCGGTGCCGACGCTCGCCCGGGAGCTCCCGGCCGACGAGCGTTCGCCGTTCGACGCGCCGGACAGCTGGACGATGAACGAAGAAGCGGTGCTCGTGCTGCTCAGCGAGCTGCGCGATTCCGAGCAAGCCTGCGAGCTCGAATGGCCGGAAAAAGGCGGCCTGCGCTTGAGCGCGCAAGCCCGCGCGGGCGCGCTGCACGGTCGGCTGCGCGTCGACAAGGGTTGGTACCTCGTGACTGGCGGGCTCGATTTGGCCGACGTCAATCCGATCTCGCTGAGCGAGCTTTCGACTTTGCCGTCGGTCGCGCGCGGTCGCTTCGTGCGTTTGCCGAACGGGGATTTCGTGGAGCTCGAAGCGCGCATTCGCCGCGTCGTCGCGGCGCTTCGCGCGGCCAGCGCGAATCCACGCGTGCCCGGCGAGCTGCGCTTGCCGAAGACCGCGCTCGGCGCATTGAACGAGCTCGCGGACGAGGAAAATGGCTTCGAAGTCGAACGCGAGGGCCGCGAATGGCTCGAGCGTGTGGCGCGGCTTTCGAGCCAGGATTTCCCGATTCCAGGCGAGCTCGGCGCGACGCTGCGCCCATATCAAGTCGAAGGTTTTCGCTGGCTGTCGTATTTGAGCGAACTCGGTTTGGGCGCGTGTTTGGCGGACGACATGGGGCTCGGCAAGACCGTGCAGATCATCGCGCTGTTGCTGGCACGCGCGGCGCGTGGCGAGGGGCCCGCGCTGGTCGTCGCGCCGACCTCGGTTTGCGGCAATTGGTTACTCGAGTTGCAGCGCTTCGCACCGAGCTTGACCGCGCTCGACTACGCCGGGAGGGATCGCGCGACGCTGCGCGCGCGCCTGCAGGGGCCGGGCGCGAGTGCGTCGGTGCTCGTGTGCAGTTACACCTTGTTGCAACAAGATCAGGCCGAGCTCGCCGCGATCGCGTTTGGAACGGCGGTGCTCGATGAAGCGCAATTCATCAAGAACGCGCAGTCGCTGCGCGCCAAAGCGGCGCTGTCGCTTTCGGCGAAGCAGCGCATCGCCGCGACGGGCACGCCGGTCGAAAATCATTTGGGGGATTTGTGGAGCATCTTCCAATTCTTGAATCCGGCCATGCTCGGCGATTGGCCGCATTTCCGCCGTACTTACGTGATGCCCGTCGAGCGCGACGGCATCGAGTCCAACACCGAGCTCTTGCGCAAGCTGGTCGGGCCGTTCGTGCTGCGGAGGTTGAAACGCGACGTATTGCGCGAGCTCCCGCCGATCACCGAAGTGCGGCACGAGGTCGAGCTGTCGCGGGACGAGGCGCTTCGCTACGGCATCTTGCGCAAGCAAATTCACGACAAGCTTTATTCGTCTTCCGGGCGTCGCTTCAACAAGATCGAGGTGCTCGCGGAGATCACGCGCCTGCGTCGCTTTTGTTGTCATCCCGAGTTGGTGTTCCCGGATGCGCCGCGCGAGTGCTCCAAGGTGAATGCATTCTTGGATTTGGTGGAGGAGCTCCGCGAAAACGATCATCGTGCGCTCGTGTTCAGTCAGTTCGTGGATTTTTTGAATCTGGTGCGCGAAGCGCTGGACGAGCGCGGCATCAGCTACGAATACCTGGACGGCTCGACGCCTCAAGCGGAACGCCAAGCGCGCGTCGCTGCGTTTCAAACGGGCACTGCGAGCTTGTTCTTGATCAGCCTAAAAGCGGGCGGTTTTGGTCTGAATTTGACGGCGGCGGACTACGTCATTCACCTCGACCCGTGGTGGAATCCGGCGGTCGAAGCGCAGGCCACCGATCGCGCGCACCGCATCGGGCAAGAGCGCGCGGTCACGGTGTATCGCTTGATCACGCGCGATACGATCGAGGCGAGCATCGTGGAATTGCACCGGAAGAAGCGGCGCATCGCCGAATCGCTGCTCGACGACCGAGCCAGCGCGGCCCTGAGCGCGGACGACTTACTTGGTCTTCTGGGCGAAGCCCGAGAACTCGACGCCGAAGGCTACGACGGCACGCTTCGCGACGCGTGACCATCAAAAAATAAATTCAAACCATGGACGCGCGAAGCTCGCTCGCGTACGACCCGCGCATGCCGACGTTCAAGCGCGAAGAGCTCGAGCTCAACTACGAAGTCCACGGCGCGGGCTACCCGGTTTTGTTGTTTGCTCCGGGCGGGATGCGCTCGAGCATCGCTTTTTGGCAGAAGACGCCGTACGATCCGATTCGCGAGCTTTCGCCGCATTTTCGCGTGATCGCGATGGATCAGCGCAATGCGGGCGCCTCGCGCGGTCCGGTCGCGGCGAGCGATGGCTGGCACACGTACGCGGCCGATCAGCTCGCGCTGTTGAACGAGCTCGGCGTCGAGCGCTGTCACTTGCTCGGGAACTGCATCGGCGGCGCGTTCGCGCTCGAGTTGATCCGAGTCGCGCCGGAACGCGTGAGCGCGGCGGTGCTCCAGCAGCCAATCGGCGACAGCGGCACGAACCGCCAACTCTTTCACACCATGTTCGACGGTTGGGCCGAGGAGCTCGTGAAAAGTCGGCCGGAGATCGCTGCGCCGGCGCTCGCTGGCTTGAAAGCCAATCTATACGGCGGCTCGTTCACGTTCAGCGTCACGGGTGAAGACGTGATGCGCTGCCGGCAGCCGTTGCTCGTGCTTCGCGGTGACGACCAGTACCATCCGGCCGCGGTGTCCGAAGAAATCGCGCGCATCGCGCCACGCGCGGAGCTGATCGAGAAATGGAAAACGGGAGACGACGTGACTTCCGCCGTCTCCCGCGTTGTGGCGTTTTTAAAGGAAAATACGCCGCGTTAGTGCATCACTCCGTGAATGAACTGGTCGGGAAATCGAAATCCTGCGTCGTCGTCTGTCCATCCACGACCGTGATTGCGACTGGCGGAATCATCGTGCTCACGGGTCCGACGTTGTTCACCATTTGCGCGCCGATCTCGTAGTCGCCCGCGGGGATATCCGTGAGGAAGGTCTCGAACAAGCCGCACGGCTCGTTGTCCGGGTCGCCCATCGGATTGCCGTCCGCGTCGTAGAGCTGGATCGAGATGCTGTCGGCGTTGTGATCGCTACAGCTCGTCGCCATGGAGCTCGATGCGATCTCCCAGGTGACATCGATCGCGCCCGCGCCACCACCCGTCGGAGTGACGAAGGAATCGGCGGGGAAGTCGATCGGTTGCGTGGCACCGCTGGCGGTGACAGTCACCTGAACGGTGAGCGTCGTGGTGGCGTCATTGCCGCTCGCATCGACCAGCTTGGCAGTGAGCGTGTATGCGCCGGGAGCCACGCCGATCGTGGCCGAGAAGGCGTCGCAGGCGGGAGTTACGTCGCTACCGACGGGCAAGCCGCTCGCGTCGAAAAGTGCGAGGTCGATGGTCGCCGCGCCGGCGTCGCTGCAGGCAGAAGCCGAAGCGGAGCCCGCCACGGTCCACTGTACGGTCAAGCCGCTTGCGGCCCCACCGAATGACTCGGCCGGGAAATCGACGTTTGCGGTCGTCGTGCTGCCGTCCGTGATCGTTTCGATGACGGCGACCGGGGTCGAGATCGCGCTGCCGCTCGCGTCCGTCAATTGCGCGCTGACACTGTAGGTGCCCGCGGGAATGTCGTCGATGGACGTGGTGAAGTCCGCGCAGCTCGCGGTGTACGGGGTGGAGACGCCGCTCGCGTCGGTGACGGTGACGGTGATCGCGCTCGCGCCGTTGGCCGCGCACTGATTCGGATCCGTCGTCGAAACGACCGTCCAGTTGACGACCAGCGTGCCGCCGCTCGTGCTGGTCACGGTACAGCCGCTAACGAGCACGAGCGTGAGCAGCGTGAGGCCGCTCGCGACGAAAATGCGAGCGCTGTTCGCCCACTTCGAACCAAGCCATGATTTAAAGAACATTTGTCACACTCTCCCAATTAGAAGGGTTACGCTCCCAAGCTTCCGAACCACACAGGGCAGGATACGGGTTCGACGCAAATGAAGTGCCTTCTGTTCGCAGAGCGCACGAAGCGCGTGGCCCGGAGCTCCACTCACTCATCTTCGTTCGTTGGCACTTCGACGATCGGCGCCGGAGGCACCCTATGATCTTTTTCGTGCATCACATTCCCACCACGGTAATGAGACGCGCGTTCGCGCCGCTTTCATCAAACGAATCGCTAAAGAAATTGCCCTCAGATCCCAGCACCCTATCGTTTCGCGAGGCCAGATTCTGCGCTGAAACAAACTGACACGACTTTGTCGTGAATGGTCGCAGTTCTCCACATGCAGACATCGAGTTGGTCGAGGCGGAAATGTGCGTGAGTGTGACTTCGAGTTTCGAAGTCCGACCGGCGCGAGCTTAGCAGCGGCGCGCGCAGAACGGATTTCGTTCCAGGAACTGCACCGTCTCGACGATCGACGACTCGATGTCGCGCGTCGGCGCCCAACCGAGCGCGCGCAGCTTTGCGGTATCGAGCAAGAGCTTCGGCGCGTCTCCAATCCAGCCGCGCTCGCCGCCCGTGTACGAGAGTTTTGGTGTGAGTCCGAGCTCGCGACAAATGATGCGCACGCTCTGATTCACCTCGAGCCACTGTTCGTGACCGATGTTGAAGATGTTGATCGGTTCTTGCGCGCGTTCGATCGCAGCGAAAATGCCCGCGACGCAGTCCGCGACGTGAATGTAAGATTTCTTTTGTTCGCCGTTGCCGAGGATGGAAAGCCGTGTCGAATCGGCGCGCAGTTTGCGCCAGAAATCAAACACGTGGCCATGCGTGTAACGCGGCCCGAGCAATGAAACGAAGCGAAACAGCCAGACTTCGAAGCCGTAACCGAAGGCGTAAGCCGTAAGTAGGCCCTCGCACGCGACTTTGGACGCGCCGTAGAGCGACGTTTGGATCGGGAAGGGCGCCGCTTCGGGCGTGGGCAGGATCGCTGAATCGCCGTAAATAGCGCCGGTCGAGGAAAACGCGATCCGTTTGATGCCGTGCAGGCGCATCGCCTCGAGCACATTTTGCGTCGCGAGCAGGTTCTGCTCGACGTCGCGTCGCGGGTGCGAGAGTCCTTCGCGGACGTCCGCATTGGCTGCGAAGTGGAAGACGAAGTCGTGTCCCGCGCACGCGCTCTCGATTTGCGTGCGATCGAGCAAATCTCCGTGCACGAACGTCGCGCTCGGCGATACGAATTCGGGAAATCCGGTCGAGAGGTTGTCGAAGATGGTGACGCGCGCGCCCTGCGCGAGCAGCGCGTCGGCGATGTGGCTGCCGACGAAGCCGGCACCGCCGGTGACGAGCACGCGTTGACCGGCGAATGTGGAAGCGCTCATCATGCTGATTTCGAGCGCGGGACCGTAACCTCAGGTGCTAGGCGCTGACAACCGATCCGGGGAGCGTCAGCCGAAGCGATAGCGGAAAAACGCGAGATAGGACGGCAGCGCGTCGCGCACGAAGCTGATTTTCTTGCCTTCTTCGAAATCGCGCGCGACGTAATTTACCGGCACTTCGATCGGCGCGTGCCCGTTTTTCACGAGCTTGCACACGAGCTCGATGTCGAGGTCGAAGCCGTCGCTCTCGAGCTCGAACTCTTGCAGGCACTCGCGGCGGAACACCTTGAACATGGTGTTCACGTCGGTCGTGCGTTGCTGGTACAGGAAATTGAACGTGTGCGCGAAGCCGACCTGTGCGGCGTTCATCAAAAATCCCTTGAAGGCATCGCGGGAAAAGCGGCGCACCTTCCAATCGTCGAGGCCGAGCGAACGCGAGCCGAGCACGAAGCTCGTCTTGCGCTGCAGGATCGGTTCGAGCAGTGCCTCGTAGTCGTCGATGTCGTATTCGAAGTCGGCATCTTGGATCAAAAGGATGCTGCCGGTCGCGGCGCGGAGGCCGGCTTTGACCGCGTGGCCTTTGCCTCGTGGCCGCTCTTCGTAAATCACTTGCACGCCGGGCGTGTTCTCGTAGCGCCGAACGATCTCGCGCGTGCCGTCCGTGCTGTTGCTCTCGACGATGATCAGCTCTTTTTCGAGCGTGAGCTCTTTTTCGAGCAAGGCTTCGATCACTTGGGCGGCGTAGCGCGCTTCGTTGAACACCGGCAAAATGATCGACAATTTCTCGCGCTTGCCGGTCAGCGCGTGCCGGCGCTCGAACAGCGCGACGCGATGGCCGGTTCGGAGCGATAGCGTCAACCCTTCCAGCGCTGAGCCAGCAACGAAGCTCGCTGCCTTGGCGCGGCTCGCGCGGTTCGCGCGCTCGAGTACGTAGCCGATCGTGCGGGCAGCGGGATAACTGAATTGTCCGCTCAGCCCGAAGCCGAAATTGCCGAGCAGGAGCGCCAAATTCGCGGTCGAGTAAAAGGCGCGCTTGAGCTCGAAGAACGCCGGCCAATAACGGCGCAAAAAGCGCGCGGGCAGCGAATCGACGTTCGAGTAGGTGACGACCAAGAGCGCGCCCGGCGGCAGCGCTTTCGCGAGTTTTTGAAGCACCGCGCCGGGATCGGCGCAAGCTTCGAGGAGCTCGTGCAAAATCACGAGCTCGGGCTTGGCTGCGAGCTCGGCTTCGGCGAACGCGAGCGAACCCGCGAGCGCGAGCTCGGCGAACTGCGCGTCGTCGATCGAAGGTACGACCAAGCCGAACTGGCGCGCTCGCTCGCTCTCGGAGAATTCGGGCAAAAATCGCCCGAGTGAAAGACTTTTCTTCGGCAGCGCCCGGCCTTGTCGCGAAAATTCGCCCGCCAAGAGCTCGAGAAATTGCGCGAAATCGCCGGCGCAGAGCAGGCGATCTTTGGGCGTGACGAACGGCGCGACGCGCGCGATGTCGAAGTAATTCGGACCCGCGCCGCCGACCGGGCTCACGTAGACCAAGCCGCAGCCGCGGCAGCGCACGAAGCGAACGCCGACGCGATTGAACAGATATTCCGCGCGGCGTTCGTCGCAGACCGGACAACTCACGTAACTCCGGCGCGCGCGCGACGCCGACACCGCGGGCGTCGGTTCGAATACGTAGCGCCGGCTGCCCTTTTCGCTCGCTGAATCCATCGTCAGCACGCGCCGAGCGTATCACCGGCGCGGTTTGCTCGCTCGCGCACTCTTCTCGCGGTGTAGACTGCGCTCGAATGTCGTCATTCGGTTCGGCGCGCCGCGCGGGATCCGCGGAAACCTCGCCGGAGTTGCCCTACGGCTTGTCCCATCGCGACGCGATTCAGAACTATTACACCTGGCAGGCCAAGCTCTTCGCCGCGACCGGCAAAGTGCTTGATCATGGGGCAGGTTCGGGAACCCTGGCCGCCGCGTTGCTGCGCGGCGGCGTGCGCGAGCTCGTCGCGCTCGAGCCGGAAGCCGAGCTCGTGTCGGTGCTGCGCGGCAAATTCGCGCACGCGCCTCAAGTCGAAATTTTTCAAGGCAAGATCGACGACTATTTGACGCACGCCGGACCCGAGTCGATCGATACGGTGGTCAGCTCGAACGTGCTCGAGCACATCGTCGACGATGCGGCGTGCTTGCGCTCGATCTTTCGCTTGCTGCGCGCGGGCGGAAAGCTCGGCATTTACGTGCCGGCGCGCCAGGAACTGTTCGGCAGTTTGGATCGCTCGGTCGGTCACGTGCGGCGCTATGCGCTGCCGGAGCTGCGCCGGAAAATCGTCGCGGCAGGGTTCGTGATCGAGGAGCTTCGTTATACGAATTTGGTTTCGGTCGTGCCTTGGTTCGTTGCGGGTCGTGTGCTCAAACGCGACGCGCTCGGCGGCGAGAGCCACGAACTGTTCGATCGCCTGTTCCCGTTCTTTGCGGCGCTCGAAAAGCGCTTAGGAGTGCCCTATGGGCTCAACTTGCTCGCGCTCGCGCGGAAGCCGAAATAGCCGATGATGGCTCCAAATCGCGCCGCCCACGCCGAGCAGGAGCACCAAAAAACCAACCCATAAACCGCGTGGTCGAAAGCGAAAGTGGAGCTCTTGGTCGCCGCCACGCAGGGTCGTCGCGAGCGCGTCTTCATGATTTTGGGTTGGCTCTCCGTCGACGCGCCAGCCCGGATCGTAGTTCTGATTCACGATCAGCGTGTCGCCCGCCTTGGCGCCGCGAACGACGACGCTGAACGCGTTCGGCGTGAAGCTATTGAGCTCGGCTTGGCCGAGGCCGCTCGAGGTGTACGCTTCGCCTCGATATCCCGGCGCGCCGCGTCCGCGCGCTCCGAGGCCAGGAATGCGGCCGCTCGCATCTTTGTCGGCCCAAATGTTGAGCGCGCCGCTCATCGTGCATTCGATCACGCCCACGCCGGCGTGCATCGCGGGCAAAGCTTCGGGTGCGTAGTCGCGGCGCTCGTATTGGAGCTCACGCGGCACACGCGCTTCCTGATGGAAGGAGACGCGCTCGGCTGGATGCGGCTTCATCCAGAATGCGTGTTGCATCGGCAAACTGGCCTCCTTGCCGATGTCGAGCGAAACCAGGAACGCGAGCGCGAGGAGGGTCATTTCCGCAGGTTTTCGTCGCTCTTTCAAGGCTTCGAGGTGCCGCTCGAGCACCGCCGCCGCGGTGATTCCGAAGAGTAAAATCGAGGGATAGAGCCAGCGCGTCGGCACGTGTTGCGAACGGAAAATCGAAACTTGGTGGAGCAAAGTCCAAGGTGAGTATTCGTGGAACGCGCCGAAGCCGAGGAGCAGCGCGCACACCGCCGTGAAACGCAGCGCGCGCTCTGGTTTGGTGCGCACGAACGCGTTCGTGACCAGCAGCGCGATGAACGCGAGCCAGCCGATGTACATGCCGTACTCGTGCCAACCCCAGCGCGGCACGTGCGCCGGGCGCGCAGCGGGAGTTTGACCGCGTGCGACCAGCGCCTGCACGAACGCGTTCAAGTCGATGAACTCGGTCGATTCGACGAGCCGCGGTCGTTCGGAAAAGTCGAGCAGGGTCGGGAAAATTTTCGGACCGGCGAAGCAGAAACCGGTGATCACGAAGCCCGCCGAGATCAATAGTGGCGCAAGCGAGCGTGTCTGCGCGGAGCGAATCAGCGCGTAAATCGCCAGTAAAACCAGGGTCTGCGGGAACGGATAGATCGCGCCTTCGTAGATCATCAGCGCGATCGTGCCGCCGCCGAGCAGGATGCTCCAGTAACGCTTTCGTAAGTCAGCCGAGAGCGCGCGCTCGAAGAACCAAAACGTCCACGGTACCCAGGCGTAGTAGAAGTGCCATGCGTGCCCGGTCGCGGCTTGCAGCGCCCAGCGCCCGTTGACCACGAAGACCAAACAAGCAAACGCGCGTGCCGCGCCGCTCTTCGTGAACACCGAAGCCCAAAGCCAAGTCCCGACCGCGGACAGCAGCGCTGTGCCCACGAGTTCGGCGCGGAGAGCATAGCGCAAATCCAAAAACCAATAGATCGGCAGCCAGGGCGAGACCAAGTTCGGCCCGCCTTGTACGTTGGCCCATTCCGAATAGCCGCCGCACGCGTACGGATTCCAAAACGGGAATTGGTGGAACTCGCGCAGCGACTTGATCGCGAGATAACGGTGCGCGCTGATCTCGTCCCAGTCGTGCCCGCCGAGCGTGGAAAGATCGGCGAAAATCGGCGCGACCACCCGCGCAATCGCCAAGAGCACGAGCGCAAAGCCGAGCACTTGCGTCGCAAACACGAAAGGATCCTTGTTCGCGCGCTCGCGCAGCGCGTCGATGCGGCGGAGATGCCACGCCCTGCTCGGTCGCTCGGAAGAAGCCATCGCGGCCGAAACTACTCCGTTCGGTCGTCGCGCGGCTACCGAGTTCGCTCTGCGCGCGGGCGGGCGTCGAACAAGAC
>DATATR010000370.1:0-50700 GCA_036268695.1 Polyangiaceae bacterium
TGGGCGGGAAAAATGGACAAACCGGTGCTGCGCTGGGCGCCCGGGCAATCCTGGGGCACCGAGCAGCCGACGATGGTCGCGGTCGCGGACGAGTGCAAAGTGATCGACGAGCCTTCACGCAATTGCCCCGAAGGCCCGGTCTGCGCGCTGATGGGTCTGTTCTCGAAATACAAACAATGAGCGCCGTTCCCGCCGAGTCTCGGCCCGAAGCGTCGCTCACGGTGCGCGCGCTCGCGACGTGGTTCGGCTGCGGTCGCTCGAAGCTCGCGCCCGGCACGATGGGCTCGTTCGGCGCGGTGCCGTTGCACCTCGGCTTGCGGCTCTTGCCGCTGCCGCTGCACATCGCGGCGATCGCGGGCGTCACCGCAGTTGGCGTGTGGTCCGCGAACGAAATGGCAAAAGCCATGGGCGTCGAAGATCCGCAGTGCGTCGTGATCGACGAAGTCGCCGGCACCTTGATCGCGATGGGCATGGTCAAAAACAGCAGCATCAGCGTGCAGCTGCTCGCGCTCGGCCTATTTCGCCTATTCGACGTCTGGAAGCCCGGCGTGATCGACACCGTGCAAAACGCCAAGCCCGAAGGCATCGGCATCATGGCGGACGACGTACTCGCGGGCTTACTCGCCGGTGTAGTGAGCTTCGTCGTCGCGAAGCGAATTTGATTTTTTGGTTGATGGTCACGCGAAGCGGGTGCGGGCCGGCATAGCCTTCGGCGTCGCGTTGCGCTTCAGCGTCGTGATTCAGTTGCAAAGCGCGAGCGGCCAAGCACAGTGCCACGCGCAGCGCCCCTGTGCGCAGCGGATCTGACGAACAGTCGAAAAGTCGCTACGGCGTGGAGCGCTGAGCCACGACCCACAAATAAAACTCGCTGCACGTATTGTTGTAGACGGAAATGGTTTGGTCGTTGACGGCGGGCATGCCGCCGTCGTCCACGCCGGGCAGCTCGGTCATGTTGCCGGCGCTCGGCGCAAGCGTGCCGCGGTCGGAAAACGCGAGCCAAAACTGCATCCCGTACGGGATCGCCGCCAAGCCATGCTCGAATATCACCGTGCGCGACGACGGGAAATAGGCGTACGGGCCGCCGTACGGCGCCGAGCGATAGGTGTTGCCCTCGACCGCGCTGCCATCCCCGAGCTTTACGTTTAACGTATCCGCGGGGCGCGAGCAGGTGCTGGTGTTGGTGCAGCCGTTGTTCGCGAGCGCGAGCGCGAGCAGAGCGAGCAAAAGCAAAGTCGAACTCTGCATCAGCGGTAGTCCTTTGCCTCGGGCCCGAGCAAGGTGCCGCACATCGTTTTGCAGCGGATGTCTTTCTCGCCGCAAGTGCACTTGCCCTCTTTTTGCAGCGCGAGTTTCTCGATCATCTGAGCTTTGGTGAAGCCGGCGATGCGCTCGACGCGCTCGAAGTTCCAGTTCGCTTTGATCTGCTTCGGCGTGCGCGGATCGGTCGCTTTGCCGTCCGCCTCGGCGCAGCAGCGAAAGCCGAGAAAGTAGTAATAAAAGCCCTCGTCGTGCGTGTAGATCTTGGGCCGGCACTGATTACGCACGCCTTTGTACCATGGGCCGCCCGTGTGCACGCTGTCGAATTTCCCGCGGAAATCCGAGGAATAAGTCTCGCTCGACACGACTTCGTCGGTATTGCCGGGCAAATCCGCGATGCCGTACGCGCTGATGCACTCGGGCTGACTGCCGTTGCGCACGCCTTTCCAAAGCCGAGCGAGCTCGTGCGGATCGCGCGCCGCGACTTTTTTCATGTTCGGACTGTCCCACTCGACGTCACCCAAGCATTTGTTCGTATCGCGCACGTAGCCATACGGAAACGGGAGCATCTCCGGGCCTTCGCAAGCGAGCGTCCACTCCGTCTCCGTGCACAAGCGCTTGTTCACGGCAGCGCATTTGACCTCGGCTTGGTTGAACTTGTTCATCACCTCGGGCCGCGCGCCTTTTTCGTTCGGCCAAGTGTAGGTGTCCATGCAGAAGCGCTTGTGCACCTTGTCGCCCACGCAGGTCGACTTGGCCTCGAATTCTTCGCACACCGTTTTCTTGTTGGACTTGTCGTACCAGCTCTTTTTGCACTCGAGATCGAGCTTGGTGCAGTAGTCGCCGTCGACGAGCTTCATGCCCGTGGGGCACGCGCTTTCGCTTTCGTCTTTGGGCGCGGCGTTGGCGTTCGCTGGCGCAGCAGGCGGCTCTCGGTCGATCGTATCGACGCGCACGCGGCTACCGCAGGCCAAAACCAAAATCCCGAAAAGCACCGCCGATCGCATCGGCCGGGGACCGTAGTGCGGCCCTCGGCGCCTCGCAATCGACATGCGTCGCGCACACATGGCGCACACTTTTGCTGTCGGCGAAGGCCGAGCCGAGCGAGCGGCGCCGCGTTGTTCGGCGTTATTCGGCGTCGGACGCGGCGAGCTCGGGCACTTTTCGTTCGAGCGGGTAGCGCGTGCGCTGCTCGGTTGCGATCCGAATCACGCCGATGAAATCGAGGAACAGGATCACGTAGTACGTCGGATCGACTTCGAACCAGCGCGCGGCGAAGCGCGGGCTCATCGAAAACTCGTGGTGATTGTTCTGGAACAACTCGCCGAGCGTGACGAAGTCGACCGGCAGCGTGTTGCGCGAGACGTCGTCGCTCGCGTAGTTGCGGTAGCCGTAACGGTGGCCGCACCAATTGACGATCGCGCCGTGGATCGGACCCATGACGTAATGCGCGGGCAGGAGCAAATACCACCAGGCCGACGGCGCAAACACGACGTACACGGACGTGTACAGCGCGCCCCAGAGCAAACGCATACTCCAAGACTGCCCCAGGCGATCGAGCGCTGGCCAATCGGGATAGCCCCCTTCGAAGCGCGGCTCGGGATCTTCGCGGCGATACGCGAAGCAGTCGTAGCGATGCTTCGTAGCGAGCATCATCGTGAACACGTTCGAGTAATTCTCCGGCGAATGCGGATCCTTCTCGGTGTCGCTATAGGCGTGGTGCATGCGATGCAAAATCGCGTAGCCGCGCGGCGACAAGAAACTCGAACCCTGCGTCAGGTAAGTGACGACGTGAAAGAATCGCTCCCACCCCTTCGTCATCGTGAATTGGCGGTGCGCGCCATAGCGATGCAAAAAGAAGGTCTGGCAAAACACTGACAATTGCCAGTGCAGCACGAAGAACGCGAGGATGATGTACATTCGCCGGTAGTCCGAAGGCTAACGCCGACTTTTGTCGGGCGCGGTCATTCTTCAGTCATTTGGCCGGGCATTTCCGCGAATTTTCCGGCACTTGGCGCGTCAGCACCGTGGCGCAGCGCGGCGCTCGGGTGCGTAATTCGTTTCGCGAGCGCGGCGAACACGACAAAAACCCGGTGGCGACTTGGCCGCGCGAGCTTGCGAGTACCGAGGAAGCTGACTACGGTTCCGCCCTTCTTTTGACTGACTCGAAGCAAAAACCTCTGGTCGGCGTGATCATGGGCTCGCAGAGCGATTGGGAAACCTTGCGCCATGCGACGGAAACCCTGAGCGAACTCGGCGTGCCGTTCGAGGCCAAAGTCGTCTCTGCCCACCGCACGCCGGATTTGATGTTCGAGTACGCGGCGAGCGCGGAAAGCCGCGGGCTCGAGCTGATCATCGCGGGCGCCGGCGGCGCCGCGCATTTGCCCGGCATGGTCGCGGCGAAGACCGCGTTGCCCGTGCTCGGCGTGCCGGTGCAAAGCCAAGCGCTGAGCGGCCTCGATTCGCTGCTCTCGATCGTGCAAATGCCGGCGGGTATTCCGGTGGCCACGCTGGCGATCGGCAAAGCGGGCGCGATCAACGCCGCGCTGCTCGCTGCCTCGATTCTCGGCGGTCGCCATCCGGCGATCCGCGACGCACTCAAGCGCTTCCGCGCCTCGCGCACGCAAAGTGTCCTCGACAACCCCGATCCCGGAAGCTGATTCACGAGTGCGCGTGGGTGTGCTCGGCGCCGGCCAACTCGGCCGCATGCTCGCGCTCGCCGGCATTCCGCTCGACTGCGCCTTCGTGTTCGTCGATCCGGCCGAAGCCGCGCCCGCCGCCGCGCTGGGCGAACAGATCGTGTGCAATTACACGGATCCTGCCGGCATCGCCGCGCTCGCCACTTGCGACGTGGTGACCTACGAATTCGAAAGCGTGCCCGTCGAAGCCGCCGAAGCGCTCGCCGCGCGCGTGCCCGTCTTTCCGCCGCCGAAGGCGCTTCGAGTCGCGCAAGATCGCTTGCTCGAGAAGAGCTGCTTTCGCGAGCTCGGCATCGCCACGGCGCCATTCGAAGCCGTGAGCAGCGAAGCCGAGCTCGCGCACGCGCTCCAAAAACTGGGCCTGCCCGCGGTGCTCAAAACGCGCCGCTTCGGCTATGACGGCAAAGGCCAATTCGTGCTGCGAAGCGCGGGCGACGTCGCGGCCGCTTGGGCCGCAATCGGCGGCGCGCCCTCGATCCTCGAAGGCTTCGTGCGCTTCGAGCGCGAGCTCAGCTTGCTCGCGGTGCGCGCCAAGAGCGGTCAAATCGCGTTCTATCCGCTGGTCGAAAACCATCACGCGGAAGGCATCCTGCGCAAAACCATTGCGCCCGCGCCGCGCCTGTCGCGCGAACTTCAACGCATCGCCGAACAGTACGCCGAGCGCTTGCTCGCCGAGCTCGATTACGTCGGTGTGCTCGCGCTCGAGCTCTTTCAAGTCGACAGCGCGCTCGTGGCCAACGAAATCGCGCCGCGCGTGCACAACTCCGGCCACTATTCGCTCGAAGGTTCGCGCACGAGCCAATTCGAAAATCATCTCCGCGCGATCCTCGATCTTCCACTCGGCGACACCGCGGCGCTCGGCCCGAGCGCGATGCTCAACCTCGTCGGTTCCCTGCCGCTCGCCAAAGACGTGCTCGCCGTGCCCGACACGCACCTGCACCTCTACGGCAAAGCGCCGCGCCCGGCCCGCAAAGTCGGCCACATCACCGTCCGCGCCGAAACCGAAACCGAGCTCGCCGCCCGCGTCGCGTTGCTCTCGGCGATTCCCGGCGTAGTCGCGCCGCGCTGAACGAGCGCCGCAACGCGTCCCCACGACGCCGCGATTCGCCGTGCTGGATGCCCCCCAATTCAAGCGGCAAAACACGGCCTCGCGTGCTCGCTCCGCTGCGCCGCGAGGGGCCCGCCAAGCGTCGGCTGCGCCGTCCGCGGGGGCCCCACGCCCGATGCCCGTTCAACCAAAAGCGTCGCTTCGCACCCGACGGGGTGAGCCCGGCGAATCAACCGCGTTGCTTTATCTCCGTGCACCCGGCCCAAACCCTTCGCGCGCGCTCTGGCGCGCAAGAGAGAGCAGACGCGAGCTGTCGCGAGCCGTGATGAACAGCCAGAACTCAGTTGCAATTGCAACTGCCGAGCGCCACGACGAACCGCCGGCGAAGTGCGCAAATCAAAGGGAGCGTGCGTCGTCGAGCAAACGCTTCATCTCGTCGTCGTCGTCGCTGCGGTAGTAACCGCGGATCGCTAAGTTCTGATCCACGAGCACCAAATGCGAACCGTGGATGATGCCGCCGTTCGCAGCGCCCGGATCGGCTTTGCCGTCGAGCGCGAGCTTGAAGCCTTCGACGATCGTGGCTTTGACGACCGCGAGATCGCCGGTGACGAACGACCAATTGCGGAGATCCGCGCCGTACTGTTTGGCGTAGGCCGAGAGCACGGGCGGCGTGTCGTTCTCTGGGTCGACGCTGAAGCTCACGAACGTGATCGGTTGGTCGGCCGCGGCGATTTGCAGCGAACGCATGCGGCGCGTGATGCGCGGACAGATCGTCGGGCAGTGCGTGAAGAAAAAATCCGCGACCCAAATTTTGCCGCGCAAACTCTGCGCCGTGATCGGACTGCCACTCTGATCGACGAGCGCAAACGCGCCGAGCTGACCGAGCACCGGCAGCGGCTCGCGCTTGCGCGCGCAACCCAGAACCAAGCTCGCAACGAGCAGCATCGCCACGGCGAGCGCGCGCAGCGGGCGCCGCAGAAATCGCGGCGCGGCGGGCTTCGAGAACGGCATCGCCGGCTTCTATAGCTCGATCGAACCAATTCGGTCGCGCGACGTTTCGTCGCATATTTGTCGGCTTAGCCGAATAAATCCCAAGGGTTATTCTCGGTATGACGAAACCGCCCCAAAGCCAGAAAGGTTGCGCGCGAGACAAAAACTAGTGTAGGGAGGCAGCACACACTGGCTCTTCGGAGTCGGAGAAAGGCCCGCCATGCGTTGGCTCAAAAAAGTGCTCGCTCGAGTGCGCTTCCCGTTCCCGCCTGCTGCCTTCGCGTGAACGCCGACCCCGCTTCGCGCGGGGTGGTTCAGCGAAAGCGGAGGGACCCGAAAAGCACCGCGCGCCGAGATCGGCGCCGGTGCTAGGTTAGCGCCGTGTCGCGCCGCGTTTCGCTGCCCGTGAATAGTCCGCACGACAAACCGCCCACGTCGACGCTCGAAGCCGTCCGCGCGCGACTCGGCGGACGCGCGCGCACCGACTGGCAGGCAGGCCGCGTCGTGTGTTTTCTCGATACCGGCGCGACCGGCGTGGTGCTGTTCGGGCGCGGTGACGAAGTGCACGTGTTTTCGAATGCCGGCTGGGTGCGCCGCACCACGAACGACGCGCTCACCCCGGTGGATGAGCCCGCCGACGAGCTCAACGCCGTTGCCGACGACGTGCGCGTCTTCGCGGCGCTGGAAGAGGGCACGCGCGTGCGTTTCCAAGATCGCAGCGGCCTCTCGCGCGGCACGCTGATCGAGAAGTGCCGTTACGGCGCGGTCGTACGCCGTGACGACGCGACCGTGATGGGCGTCGGCTTTCGGCGCATTTGGCCGCTCGCCGATCCGGTCGATCCACCGAGCTGAGAGCTTCGAGCGTGAGCGACTCTGATTCCGAACGGCGCGCGCGCGTCGGCTTGTGCGCGGAATGCGCGCATGCGCGCTGCATCCGCTCGGCAAAAGGCAGCGAATTTTGGCTGTGTAACCGTGCGCAGAGCGATCCGCGGTTCAAAAAGTATCCGCCGCTGCCCGTCGTGCGCTGCAGCGGATTCGAAAAACGCTAACGAGCGCTCAAACCGGAATGCCAGGCGGCGGAAAGCCGAGGCAGAGCTCTTTGATTTGCGCGGCGACGCGCTCGATCAATTTGTCGTCGTCGGGTGCGGCCACGACTTGGTTCATGAACTCGGCAAGCTTGAGCATTTCGTCTTTGCCCATGCCGCGCGAAGTGATCGACGGCGTGCCGATGCGGAAGCCCGACGGATCGAAGGGCTTGCGCGGGTCGAACGGAATCGAGTTGTAGTTACCGACGATGCCCGCGCGATCGAGCGCGCGCGCCGCGACCTTGCCCGTGACGTTTTTGCTGCGCAGATCGATCAAAATCAAATGATTGTCGGTGCCGCCGGTGACGAGCGAGAAACCTTTGCCGAGCAATGCTTCCGCGAGCACCTTCGCGTTCGCGACGATCGCATGGGCATAGGCCTTGAACTCGGGCGTCGCCGCTTCTTTGGCCGCGACGGCAATGCCAGCCGTGGTGTGATTGTGCGGGCCGCCTTGCAAGCCGGGGAATACCGCGCGATCGATTTCCTTCGCGTATTCTTGCTTGCACATCACGATGCCGCCGCGCGGGCCACGCAGCGTCTTGTGTGTGGTGCTGGTGATCACGTCCGCAATCCCGACGGGTGACGGATGCGCGCCGCCCACGACGAGGCCCGAAATATGTGCGATGTCGGCGCAGAGTTTCGCCCCGACTTCGTCGGCAATTTCCCGGAATTTCGCGAAATCCAAGAGCCGTGGATAGGCCGTCGTGCCACACCAGATGATCTTCGGTTTGTGCTCGAGCGCGAGCTTGCGCACTTCGGCAAAATCGATCCGTTGATCGGTTTGAGTCACGTTGTAGCCGATGCTCTTGAAGTAGCGCCCCGTGATGCTGACGGCTGAGCCGTGCGTGAGGTGCCCGCCCGCAGGCAAACCGAGGCCGAGCACGACGTCGTGCGGTTGGCAGAATGCGAGATAAACGGCGAGATTCGCTGGGCTTCCGCTGTAGGGCTGCACGTTCACGTGTTCGACACCGAAGAGCGCCTTCAGCCGCGAGACCGCGAGCTCCTCGATCTGATCGATCACTTGCTGACCTTCGTAGTAACGCTTGCCGGCGTAACCTTCGGAGTACTTGTTGGTCAGGATCGAACCGGAGGCCTCGAGCACCGCGCGCGAAACGTAGTTCTCGCTCGGAATCAGTCGCAGTTTGACGGTTTCGCGCAGCTCTTCTTCGTGGATCAGTCGAGCGATCTCAGGGTCACGTTCAGCTAAAGAAGGATCACGATGCGCGGCCGGGTTTTGCATGGCGCGCAGCCTACCGCCCTGATTCGGCCCGCGCCACCGGCTTTCAATCTGCTAAAATCATTGGGCTATTTCTGACTTATGCAGAAACTGCAATCGCGCCCGCTGCATTGGCTCGACGCTCACTGCCGACTGGTTAAACTGCGCGCCGTGCGATGGCAAAGCCGAGCCAAGCCAAACCCCAACCGGTCCCAGCAGGGATCGAGGGCTCGGAACGCCGTAGTGCGAGTGCGCCCGGAGCAGCTCGTTCTCAATCCGATGCAGTCCCTGCCGCCGATCTCCTCAGCGATCTGAGCTCCGAGCGCTACTCCGACCCCGTGCCCCTAGCACCAAAAACCGATCCTGAGCTCGTGCGCGACCACGAGATTTTGCCCGCCGCGCCCGACCCGGACAGCGCGCCGCCGAGCATTCCGTCGGCAGCGAGCGTCACTGCCGAGGATGCGCCCAAGCAGCAAGGTTCGATCCCGGTTTTGCCGGGCCACGTCATCGCCAATCGCTACGAAGTGCTGAGCGTCCTGGGCGAAGGCGGCATGGGCATCGTCTATCGCTGCCGCGACCAATCGAACGGGCAATTCGTCGCGATCAAACGCGTGATACCGCCGTCCGGCAATCTCGCCGGCGAATACGTAATGTGGTTTTACAAGGAGGCGCGCGCGCTCGCCGCCTTGGCCCACCCGAACATCGTGCAAGCGCGCGACTTCGGTCAGCTCCGCGATGGCTCGCCGTTCCTCGCCATGGAGCTGGTCTCCGGCGTGTCTTTGCACGAGCTCGTGCACACGCGCCTCACCTTCCCGCTGATCTGGACGATCGTCGATCAGATCTTGTCCGCCTTGGCGCACGCGCATGCGCGCGGGATCGTGCACGGCGATCTCAAGCCGTCGAACGTGCTGGTCGAAGCGCTCGACGACCAACCACCGCAAATTCATGTGCTCGATTTCGGGCTCGCTTGGCTGCGCCAAGACGCGCTCGATGCCCGTCTCGACGGCAACAAACCGATGGAATTCGCGCCGCACGCCGGCGCCGGCACGCCCGGCTACATGGCGCCGGAGCAAATCCAGCACGAGATGCACCACGTCTCGGGCGCGACCGATCTGTACTCGCTCGGCTGCATTTTGTATCGCTTGTTCGCGGGTCGCGCGCCGTTCTCCGGCGAGTCGAAGGAGCTCTTGCGCGTGCACGCGTTCGAGCTGCCGCCCGCGCTGAAGCCGGTGATCGACGCACCCGAAGGCACGGTGCCGTTCATCATGCGCATGCTCGCGAAGCGGCCCTGGGATCGCTGGGAGTTCGCCGCCGAGTGCCGCGCGGATTGGGGCAAGTGGCGCCCGAAAGTAGAGCCAGCGGAATATCGCTTTCCGCCGGACCTGCGCTCGTCGAACGCGCGCACCGCCGCGCCCACGCGACGCACCGGCGCGGTGCGCGGCCCGAATCCGGATCTATCGCCCGCGCCGGAACGCGCGCCGGGGTTGCTCAGCATTCGCCCGAGCCCGCTGGTCGGGCGCGAGGACGTGCGCTCGAGCTTGCGCGAAGTGTGCGACGACGTGATCGACGGCGTCGGCGCGCCGCATCGCTTGGTGATGTTGGTCGGACCTGCGGGTTGCGGCAAGAGCCGCATCGCCGAGTGGCTGTGCGAGGTCGTGCACGAAGAGGGCACGATGGTGCCGCTCCGCGCGCGTTATCGGAAAATCCGCGGCTCGCTCGACGGCATGCTCGGCGCTGCCCTGCACTATTACAACTTCGAACGCGTCGACCGCGACTTGATCGAGCGCTCGCTGCTCGAGCGTTGGAAGGTGCGGCGCGACGACAAAAACGGCCGCGCGTGGGTCGCCGGCGCTGGCGAGTGGCTCAGGCCCATGGGCGCCGAAGCGCCGATCGGGCCGAGCGGCGTGCGCTTCACGCTCGACACGCTCGACACGCGGCGCATGGTCACGCGCTACACGCTGCGCAAAATCGCCAATGGCCGGCCGCTTTTGTTTTGGCTCGACGACATTCACAACGCGAGCCCCGCGACGATCGAAGGCTTGCTCAAAATTCACACGGACGAGCCGGATCAGCGGATCGTGATGGTGGCGACCGTGCGGCTCGAAGACATCGTGCTCGGCACCGCGACGGCGACGCGGCTCCGCGAGCTACGCGACATCATGAACGGCAAGCTGATCGACATCGAGCCCTTGCCGGCCGACACCACCGCGCAGCTCCTTCGCGAATCCTTGCCGCTCGACGACGCGGCAGCCAAGGAGGCCGCGCGCCGGAGCCGTGGCAATCCGCTGTTCGCCTTGCAACAACTGCACGCCTGGGCGCTGGCGGGCAACATGGAGTTTCAGAACGGCACCTATCGCGTGCCGCCCGAAGTGCTCGCGATGCGCCCGCAGACTACGGCCGAGCTGTGGGATAGCCGCGTCGCCGCAATGCCCGAAGCGCATCGCGCGGCCGCGTACGCCGCGGCCACGCTCGGCGGCGACATCCGGAAGAACGTGCTTTCGGCTCTGCTCACCGCGCTCGGTTTGCCCTCGGAAGCCGCGATTTTGAGCCTACAAACGGCTGAGATCCTCGTGCCGCGCGGGCCGGGTCGTTACGCTTGGCCGCACGAGCTTTTGCAAGAGCATCTGCTCTTGAGCTTGAACGAGCGCGGCGACAAGGAGCGCTTTTATCGCGCCTCCGCGACCGCGCTGACGCAGCACCCACTCGCGAACAGCCGGCGCGTGGTGCGTCAGCGCGTCGTCAATTTGTTGCAAGCGGAAGACGCGGACACCGCAGCGCTGCTCTTGTTCGACTTCCTGCAACAGAGTTGGAACGGCGCGCGCGAACCGCTCGCCACGCTCGCCGATCTCGAGTTGCTCAAAGGCAAGCTCACCGGGCGCACGCTGGCGTTGAAGAATCGCTGGCAAGCGGAGGCGCTCCGCCACGCGGGCCGCATCGCCGAAGCGATGACCTTCGCGGAGCTCGCGCGCACGCGCTTCGAAGAGCTG
This sequence comes from Polyangiaceae bacterium, assembly GCA_036268695.1. GTDB lineage: Bacteria > Myxococcota_A > Polyangia > Polyangiales > Polyangiaceae > PMG-095. The sequence continues at coordinate 11,283 of DATATR010000370.1, forward strand.
AGCGATCCGGAGAACGTCGCGCACAGCTTGCGCTTGCTCGGACATTTGGCGAGCGATCAGGGCAGCAGCGGCGAGGGCCTCGAGCTCACGCAGCGCGCCCAGCAAATGTTCGCGGAGCAAGGCAACCTGCTCGGTCAAGCGCAGTGCGAAGCGGTGGCCGGCGAAATCCAATATTTGCTCGGCAGCTACGAGGACGCGCGCAACACGATTCAGCGCGGCGAACGCAACTTCGCGACCTTGGGTCAGGCGCTCGGCCGCGGGCAGTGCCTCTTACTTTTGTCTTGGGTCGAGCACTCCGAGGGCGCAACCGAGCGCTCGCGCCGCTTGGCGCAGGAAGCACGCGCAGAATTCGAGCGAGCCGGCTATCGCCTCGGCACCGCGCAGGCCGATGTTTCGATCGCGCACGTCGAGCATCGCTTGATGAATTTTCATAGCGCCGAGGTCGGCGCGTTCGACGCGCTCTCGACTTTCGAAACCTTGCGCACGCCGCGCGGCCAAGCCGCGTGCGATCGCTTGCTCGCCATGATCGGTCTCGACACCGACGATCTCGACATGGCCGAGCTGCACACCGATCGCGCGTCGCAGCTCTTCGCGCGGATGAGCGATCCCTGGGGTGTGATCGAGACCAAGCTGCTGTTCGCGCAGATCGCACTCGTACGCCATCAAGGCGGCAAAGCGCGCACGCTGCTGGAAGAATCGAGCCGCATGGTCGTGGAAGAAGCCGAAGCGCGGCAACATTTTTTGCTCACGCGGGCTTGGCTCGAAGTGGTGGAAGGCGAGCCCGAAGCCGCGCTCGAGTCGATCGAGGCCGCGGCCGAGGTGTTCGGTCAGCGCACGCGCGCCGGCGATCACACGCCGCATTTACTCGGCAGGCTCGCGCGCTTTCAGTGGCCGGCGCACGGGCTCGATCGCATCGATGCCTGGCGCAGCGTGCTGAACGATCGACTGCGGCGGAAAAACTAACGCCGCGGGCGACCGTAGGAAGGTGACCATGACCTGGTTCGAGCTCGAAAATGCCGCCGAAGTTCCGTCGCCGAATCTTTTGATTTTCGCGGACAGGGTGCGGCAAAACCTGGCTCGTATGTGCCAAATCGCGGGCGATCCGGCGCGCCTCCGCCCGCACGTGAAGACGCATAAACTCGCGCCGATCGTGAAAATGTCGCTCGAGCTCGGCATCGCGCGTTTCAAATGCGCGACCTTGGCCGAAGCGGAAATGCTCGGCCAGGCTGGCGCGCCGGATGTCCTCTTCGCCTATCAACCGGTGGGGCCGAACGTCGAGCGCTTGCTGCGGCTAAGCGCAGCGTACCCAAGCACACGCTTCTCTTGTTTGATCGACGACGAAGAAGCCGCGCTCGCCTTGTCCGGCGCGTTCTCGGCAGCCAAACAGCTGCTGCCGGTGTGGCTCGATGTCGACGTGGGCATGGGGCGCACCGGCGTTGCCGACGCGGACGAAGCGCAAGCGCTGTACGCCCTGCTCGCCGAGCTGCCCGGCTTGTTCGTGCGCGGGCTCCACGCTTACGACGGCCAGGTGCAAGCGCGTGAAGCCAGCGAGCGCACCGCTCAGGCCGACGCTGCATTCTCGAAGCTCGACGCGCTCACCGGTGACTTGAAACGCTCGGGTTTTCCCGTCGAAGAGCGCGTGATCGGCAGTAGCCCATCGTTTCCGCTGCATGCGATGCGCCACGGCGTCGAGCTCAGCCCGGGTACGACGGTGCTTTGGGATCAGAAGAACGCGAGCCACTATCCGGACATGGAGTTCCTGCCGGCGGCTTTGCTGCTCACGCGCGTGATCAGCAAACCAACGGAAACTCGGCTGTGTTTGGATCTGGGGCACAAAGCGGTCGGCGCGGAGATGCCGCAGCCGCGCGTGCATTTTTTGGGTTTGAATCAAGTCGTCGTTCACGCGCACAGCGAAGAACATTTGGTGATCGAATCGCCGCTCGCGGCCGAGATCGGAATCGGCGCGACGCTCTACGCCGTGCCCTGGCACATCTGTCCGACGGTCGCGCTTTACGATCACGCGGTGGTCGTGCACGGGTCGCGCGCGACCGAGTCTTGGCCCGTCACGCGCGGGCGCAGCTTGAGCGGCGAGAAATTCTGACGCGCTGTTCGAGCTCGGTGCCCGCGGCGCCTGAGCTTTTCGAACCCGCCGTGCTGCCGCCACCATGCCGACGCATGGCCGATCTGCGCGAAATACTGGCTCTCGCGTCAAAATTTCATCATATCGACCTGGCCTCGGCCTCGATCGTGCGGCCGTGCCCGCGAGCAATGTTATGAAGGGCGTTATGGCAGAGCGCCGAACACACCTCGCCTCCGACCAGCTGCTCGCGCGCGCGGAACGGTTGATGCCCGGCGGTGTCAATAGTCCGGTGCGCGCGTTTCGCGCAGTCGGCGGCCACCCGCTTTTCATCGCGCGCGGCGAAGGCTCTCGCGTATTCGACGCGGACGGCAATTCCTACATCGATTACATCGGTTCATGGGGGCCTGCGATTTTAGGCCACGCGCACCCGAAGATCGTGGCGACCGTGGCTGAGACCGCCAGAAACGGGCTCTCGTTCGGCGCGCCAACCGAAGCCGAAGTGCGCTTCGCGGAAGCCGTGATCGCGCGCTATCCGAGCATCGCCATGCTGCGCTGCGTGTCGAGCGGCACGGAAGCGACGATGAGCGCGTTGCGCGCCGCGCGCGGCTTCACCGGCCGCGACGTGATCGTGAAGTTCGATGGCGCGTATCACGGTCACTCCGACTCGCTGCTGGTCAAAGCGGGCAGCGGCGCAGCCACCTTCGGCAATCCCGATTCCGCAGGCGTACCGAGCTCGATCGTCGAAAATACGGCGACGCTCGGCTACAACGACAGCGCCGCCCTGCACGACTTGTTCAATCGCGACGGCGCGCGTATCGCGGCCGTGATCGTCGAACCAGTGGCGGGGAACATGGGCCTAGTGCCACCTCAGCCCCAATTCCTGGAAACGATCCTGGAGCTGTGCGCGCGCTTCGGCGCACTCTCGATCTTCGACGAGGTCATGACGGGCTGTCGCGTCGCCCGCGGCGGCGCGCAAGGTTTGTTCGGGATGACACCGGATCTCACCTGCCTCGGCAAAGTGGTCGGTGGTGGCCTGCCGCTCGCGGTGTACGGCGGCCGCGCGGACGTGATGCAGAAAATTGCGCCGCTCGGACCGGTGTATCAAGCGGGCACGCTGAGCGGCAATCCGCTCGCGGTCAGCGCGGGCCTCGCGACGCTCGCCGAACTCCACGACGAATCGTACATCCAGCTCGAAGCGCTCGGCTCGCGGCTACAAACCGGGCTCGAGCGCGTGCTACGCGACACGGATACGCCGGGCGTGGTGCAACGCGTGGGCTCGATGCTCACTTTGTTTTTCCATCGTGGTCCCGTGCGCTCTTGGCTCGACGCGGCGAGCGCCGACACCGAGCGATTCGGCGTGTGGCATCGCGGCCTCGTTACCCGCGGGGTATATTGGCCGCCATCGCAATTCGAAGCCGCGTTCGTCTCGCTCGCGCACAGCGACGACGACATCGACGCGACGATCGAAGCCGCGCGCGGCGCTCTCAGCGAATAGCGGCGAAAGCGCCGCGGCGCGCCTCGTCGCGATGGCGCAAATCCAGTTGCATTTGCAACTAGCCCTCGCCGGCGCTCGTGCCCGGGGCAAACATTGGGAGCCTAGTTGCATTTGCAACTAGTACCTCGAGTCCGTTGAAAACGATGGGAAGTTCAGTACCCGCACATGGGTGAGGGTACTGAACTTCCCTCGAGTTCGCCTTGATCTGACGAGAACTTGACTGTCTCGACGTGCATCGATTCAAGTGAATCGATGCACTAGCTTCGTGCTTCGCAGAGCCCCCAGCCTAGCGCCGCGCTACCCCTGAGCCCCCCTGAATCAAGCGTGTCGCACTATTTCGTTTGCGTTTCGCGCTGGATCTCGTAGCTCTGCGCGCGGTCCATCCTGAGGAGTGTTGCGAAGTGAGCCAGAAACAAAAAGTCGCGATTCTGACTGCCGGCGGCCTTGCGCCGTGTCTTTCGTCCGCCGTGGGCGGGTTGATCGAGCGTTACTCGGAGCTCGCGCCGGAGATCGAGATCATCGGTTATCTCGGCGGGTACAAGGGATTGCTACTCGGCTCGAGTGTGCCGGTGACGCCGGAGGTGCGCGCGGGCGCGAGCGTGCTGCACAAACACGGCGGCAGCCCGATCGGCAATAGCCGAGTGAAGCTCACGAACACGAAGGATTGCGTGAAGCGCGGGTTGGTCAAAGAAGGCGAGGATCCGCTGGAAGTCGCGGCACGCCAATTGACCAAGGACGGCGTCACGATTTTGCACACCGTCGGCGGCGACGACACGAACACGACGGCCGCCGATCTCGCCGCGTTCTTGCAGAAGCACGACTACCAACTGACGGTCGTCGGTTTGCCGAAGACGATCGACAACGACGTATATCCGATCCGGCAATCGCTCGGCGCGTGGACGGCGGCGGAGCAGAGCGCGATCTATTTCGAGAACATCGTGAACGAGCACTCGGCCAATCCGCGCATGCTGATCGTGCACGAGGTGATGGGGCGCAACTGCGGCTGGCTCACTGCGTACACCGCGAAGCTCTATCGCCAGCGCTTGAATCATCCGGATTTTCTGCCGAGTTTCAACTTGGCCCGCGCACACAAAGACATCGACGCGGTGTACATCCCGGAGATGGGCTTCGACCTCGAAGCCGAAGCCAAGCGCCTGCGCGCCGTGATGGACGAGCAGGATTGCGTGAACTTGTTCGTGTCCGAAGGTGCGTGCGTGAACGAAATCATCAAAGAGATGGAATCGAAGGGCGAGGAAGTGCCGCGCGACGCCTTCGGCCACTACAAGCTCGACGCCGTCAACGTCGGTGCCTGGTTCAGCAAGCAATTTTCGAAATTGCTCGGCGCGGAAAAAACCTTGGTCCAAAAGTCCGGTTACTTCGCGCGTGCGGCCGCCGCCAACGCCGACGATCTGCGCCTGATCCAAAGCATGGTCGATCACGCTGTCGAGTGCGGGTTGCGGGCTGAATCGGGCGTGATCGGTCACGACGAAGATCGCGGCGGCCGGCTGCGCGCGATCGAGTTCCCGCGGATCAAGGGCGGCAAACCGTTCAACGTGAATTTGCCGTGGTTCGACGAATTGCTCAAAGACATTCGCCAACCGCGCGGCAAAGTGTTGCCCGTCGAGAAGCACGAATTCCCGACGCTTCCGCCGACGTCCTGAGTCGCGGAGGCGCTCAGGCTTTGACTAGCAAATTGAAATTCGCGAACCGCGAACACGCTCGGTGAATGTCGCGCATCAAGTGCAGTCGATTGGTGCGCAGCGCGGGCTCTTCGACCATCACGAAAATGTCTTCGAAGAACTGCGCCAAAATTGGCGCAAAAACCGCGATCGCGCTGAGCGCGCGCTCGTAGTCGGCGGCGGTGGTGCCAGTGCCGAGCGCCGCTTTGAGTGTTTGGAAGGCGTCGAATACGCGCTGTTCGCTCGGATGCACCTCGGGCTGGACGGCGCTCGGCGGCTTGAGCTCGCCCGGCGGCGCTTCGCGCGCGATGTTCGCCGCACGCTTGAAGACCTCGCCCGCCGAAGCACGCACGCTCTCTTCGATCTTGCCGAGCGCAGCGGCGCGGAGCGCGACATCGTACGGGTCGTCCGCGGAGGCCGCGACGCACGCGTCCACGACATCGCTCGGGTCGCGGAGCACGCCACGCAGACGCTGGCGCAGGAAGCCGCCGAGTTTTTCGGCGCTGGCGTCCGCGCCGAGATCCAGTTTCAGCCCGACGAAGGTTCGATACGTGAGGTGAATCGCGTCGCTGAGGCCGAGGCGCCATTGTTTATCGAGCAGCGTGCGCAACAGGCCGATCGCGGCGCGACGCAAGGCGAGCGGGTCGGCCGCGCCGGTCGGCAAGAGCCCGATCGCGAAACAACCCACCAGGGTGTCGAGGCGATCGCACAGCGCGACGAGCGCGCCCGCGTCGTCTTTGGCGGTCGAGTCTTCGGCGCCGCGCGGCAAATAGTGATCGGCGATCACGGAGGCAACCGCCGGATTCAAGCCTTGCGCGAGCCCGTAAGCGGCGCCCATTTCGCCCTGCAATTCAGGCAATTCGCGGACCATCAGCGCGACTAAGTCGCATTTGGCGAGCGCTGCACCGTCGCGCGCGGTCGCGATCACTGCTGAGGCGAGGCCGAGCTTCTCGCCGAGGACCGGCACGAGCGCTTCGATCCGCCGCACTTTGTCGCCCACGCTGCCGAGCCGCTTGTGAAATAGGATGCCATCGAGATCCGCGCGGCGTTTGGCGAGCGGAACCTTCAAATCTTCGTCGTAGAAGAACTTGGCGTCCGCGAGCCGCGCGCGCATCACGCGATCGTTGCCGCGCCGAATGTTTTCTGGCTCGAGCGCGGTGCCGACTACAGCCAAATATTTCGGTAGCAGGCGGCCTTTTTTGTCGCGCGCGCCGAAGTAGCGTTGATGGCCTTTGGCCACGTCTAAAATCACGCGCTCGGGCAAAGCCAAGAATTTCTCTTCGAAGTTGCCGACCACGACCTGGGGCTCTTCGACCAGCGAGGCGTTTTCTTCGACCAAGAACTGGTCCTCGATCAAGACACCGTCGATCGCCTGCGCCGCGGCGGAGAGCCGCTCGACCATTGCGCGTTTACGCTCCTCGGGATCGACGAGCACGTGCGCCGAGCGCAACGCCGCGACGTAGCCGCTCGGACTTTCGATGCGAAGTGCGCCTGGCGCAAGAAAACGATGGCCGTACGAAGTGCGCCCCGAGCGCACGCCCGCGAAGGCGAAATCGAGCTCGATTGCGCCGAAAAGTCCGATCAGCCAGCGCACGGGCCGCCCGAACGGCGTCTCGATATCCGACCAGCGCATCGATTTGCGGAATGGGATTTTGGCGCAGACTTCAACGAGTAGTGCCGGCAAAAGACTTAGCGCCGGCGCGCCTTTTTCGACGCGGCGGCCCGCGACGTACTCGCCTTTGTCCGTCACTTTGCGGGTCAGCGCGTCGAGCGCGACACCGATTTTGGAAGCGAAGCTTTGGGCGGCTTTGCTCGGCTTGCCCTCGACGTCGAACGCGACGCGCGCGGGCGGCCCGAGCACTTCTTCGTCCAGATCCGGCTGTGCTTCGCCAACTCCTTCGACGATCAACGCGAGCCGACGTGGCGTGCCGAGCGCGCGAACGGCGCCGTGACTGAGGCGGAGATCGCGCAGTCGCGTCTCGATCAATCCAGGTAGCGCGGCGACGGCTTCTGCGACGAACGACGCCGGCAGTTCTTCGACGCCAATCTCCAAGAGCAAATCCTGTGACATGAACGGGCGCGGAACTTACCTTACACCCAAGCTCGCTTGGGTGGATTGTGAGCAAAAAAAACACCGACCGACAAACAACAGCCAATGCAAGTGATCATCGGGGTGATTTCGAGCCGCTCCCCAAGCCTCGAAAATCGCGGTTTTCGCGCTATACTGTGGGCGTGCGCATCGTCTGCCCGATTTGCAAAACCGTGCTCGAAAACGCGCCCGAGGATTTCGAGCCGCGGCCGTTCTGCTCGCCGCGCTGCAAGCTCGTGGATCTCGGGAATTGGCTCAATGAAAGCTACCGCATCCCGAGCAACGAGCGGCCTGAAGACGACGAAAACGGCTTCGGCCCGAGTTGATCAGACTGCGAAGCCGACGGTGAGTGAAGCGACGAAGCCGTTCGTGATGTCACCGGTCACGGTCGGGGTTTCGCTCGTCGCGCCGTCGCTGAACACCATGTCCGTCGCGAGGCTGACCATCGCGTAGTTGGCGATGCTTTGCTCGTAGCCGGAGACCGCGAACACTTCCTGGTTCTGCTGGTCCGGCATGGCAAGCTGCGAGGTTACAAGCTTGCTGCCCGCGGCCGTCGCCTCGGCCACACTCCGATAGATTTCGAAGTGAATGTGCGGCCAGCGCCCCGAGTAGCAAGCGGGGTAGATGCTGTTGAACGTGACGGTGCCGTCCGCAGCGGTCTCTTGCACGCCACGCAAGTAGTTTTGATCGGCCGCGGTGTACATCGAGTAGTTGCCGTCGCGATCGCAATGCCAGATGTAGACGGCGTAGCCCGGGAGCGCCTCGCAGCTGTTCGCGTTCATGATCTTGAGCTTCACCGTCAGTGGCACGCCCTCTGCCGTGCCGGAAAGCGTGCCGAAGCTGCTGGTGATATCGCTGCGAACGATGCCGCTTTCGGTCAGCGCGTTCGGGCCGTTCGAGCCGTCGCCCGGATACGGACCGCCTGTTTCCTCGGGGATTGTCGTGCAATCGCTGCTCGCTGAGCCACCGTTCGCCGAACTGGCGCCGCCGTTCGCGCCCGCGGCACCCGCGCCGGAATCGCTGCCTCCGCTGCCCGAGCTTGCGCTGTCGTCGCTCACCGTGCTGCTCGAGCAGCCGAGCAGAGGAAGCGCCGCCGCCGCGCTCGCGCTCGCAATCCAGCAGAGCACGCGCCGGCGATCGGCGAGCGCGTTCAAGACTTGGAGATCGTGCAATAAACCTTGGTCAAAGGACTGATCGTGATCGCGCATGTCGGCTCCGAAAGTGTGGCGAGCGTTGACGACTCTTCGAACGGGCTCGGTCCGAAAGACGTGAGCCGTTGTCTTCACTTTCGGTCCGCGCCGTGAAGCGCGCGTTGCTCGACTATTGCGCTTTGTTGCGACGCTTCAGCGCACTTCCACTCACGCGCGCCCCATCAGATCACGCAGCTTTTCCACGCCGTCCGGATCGCCCATCACGATCAGCTGCGTGCCGACGTGAAGCAAATGGTCGGGCGCGGGATTGTAGATGTACTCGCCACCCGGTTCGTGCAGCGCCACCACGAGCAAGCGCGTCTCTTGGCGAATCGGGACTTCGCGCAGCGATTTACTGGCGTATCCTCGGTCGCGTCGCCGACGACGTAGAGCAAACGACCTTTCAGCTCTTCGTTCAGCTTCTTCAAGACCTCTTCGTCTTTGTCGATCACCACGAAATCGCGGCGAATCGCGTCGAGCTCTTCGACGATGTATTTGCCGGTGCGGCCCACGCCGGCGACCACCAAATGGTCCTTCAGCGCTCCGATTTTTTTTTGCATGCGACGCCTCCGAAAAGGTCTCCGCGATCACGCCTTCGACGAGCACGGCCGTCAGCGTGGATTGAAAAAACGCGATCACGCCGAGCCCGGACAAAATCAAAATGCCCGTGACGATGCGCATGCCGTAGTGGTGCGTGATGTCGGGCAGCTCCGCGAACCCGACGGTCGCTGCCGTGATCAGCGAAAAATAAATACAGTCACCGAGCGTGTACTCGTGATCACCGAGCCCCCACAGCCCGACACCACCGAGCAGGATGATGATCATGAACGCGCAGAGCGCGTACAAGACTCGGCGGATCTCCCAGCGCATGCTCAAGCCGCGACGGCCGCGCCGAGCGCCGCGCGCACGTCCGTATATTGGAAGGAAAATCCGGCGCGTTCGAGCGCTCGCGGCACGCCCCACTGACCGCCGAGCAGCGGCTCCGCGCCTTCGCCGAACAGCAAACGCAGCGCGAACGCCGGCGCTTTCAGCCCGGACGGTCGATGTAGGAGCTCACCGACGACGCGGCCGAGCTCCGCGTTCGAGACGGGATTCGGCGCGCACAGATTCACCGGGCCAGACAGCGATTCGTCGTCGATGCAGCGCACGAGCGCCGCGACTTCGTCGTCGAGGTGAATCCAAGAAAAGCCCTGCGTACCGCTGCCGATTGGACCACCAACGAACCACTTGAACGGCCGCACCAGCTCGTCGAGCGGGCCGCCGTGACCGCCGAGTACGATGCCCGTGCGCGCTCGCACGACGCGCACACCGAGCGGCTCGGCGCGCACCGCGGCGGCCTCCCAGGCCACGCACACGAGCGCCAAGAAATCACTGCCCGAAGGCGCGCTCTCGTCGACGCGCGCGGCGGACAAATCCGAGCCGTAGTAACCGATCGCCGAGCCCGCCACGAACACGCGCGGCTTCCGCTCGGCGCGCTCGATCGCGCGGACGAGCCAATTCGTGCTCTCGACACGGCTGTTCAGAATCCGGCTCTTGGTGCGCTCGGTGTAGCGTACACCGACCGCGCGCTCACCCGTCAGGTTGACGACCGCGTCGTAGTCGCTCGAAAAGCGCGCCTCCGCGGCGTCGCTCGGCTGCCAATGCTCGAGCCGAACGCCGTCTTGCTCAGCGCTCGCAGCGCGCGTCAGCACGGTCACTTCGTCGCCCCGGCCGCGCAATTTGGCGACTAGCGCGCGGCCAATGAAACCACTGCCGCCAGCCACGAGAACTCGAGCCATATCCTTGCATTTACTCCGATTTCGGGCCGAGCGGCGGACCTGTTCGACTTGGCCCAGGCCATTCGATTATAAGCCGTAACATGCTCAAGACTTCGACCTTCGCCCTTGCTGCCGCGCTCGCAACAGCCACTCTCTCTGGCTGCGCAAGCACGCCGGCCGCGCCCTTCGATCAGCTCAAGACCGCCAACCTGACCGCGTACCGGCTGCAGAATTACGAGCCGCCCGCGGCGGTTCCCGGAGCGACTCCGGGAGCAGTCGGCGCGCTCATTCCAGGGCTGCCGGCTGAAATCCAAACTTGGATTCAGCAAGGCGCGGCGGGCTTGTCGCAGTTGATTCCGCCGGGTCTCTTGCCCGGTGGTGCCGCAGCGTTGCCAGGCGCCGCAGACACCACGCCGCGCTTTCACGAGTTTCGCATCTTGAGCCAAACGCAGGTGCTCGATCCGGACATCAAGGAGAGCCTCGGCAAGCTGCTCGGCGACAAAAACAGCTTCGACAACGCGGACGCGCGCTGCGCGCCGAACGTGTTCTACGCCGAAATGGGCCTGAGCTTCACGTCGACCGTGGGACAAGCGCCGAACGATCTCTTGGTCTCGTTCTCGTGCAATCAAGTCGTGTCGCGCAGCTTCGCCTGGCCACATCCGGCGACGGGCATGACCGCCGACACGGTCAAGCAAATGTCCAGCATCGTGCAGAAGATCTGGCCCCAAGGCACGTGATTCGCTGCACGGCCGCGCTCGTCGAACCGTCGAACGCGAGCCGCGCTGAAAACCTCCGCCGCCGGCGTGGGTCGCGCCAAGCACGATTTGTTTTGGGGTCGGGGCCCCAAAACGCCCCTAAGTGGCGTGGAGCCCTGCCGAATTCTCCCCCTTCGGGGATCGCGAAGCGCGTACTTCGGCGGGGCGGGAGCTGCGCTCCCGATGGACAAAGCAATAAAAGCCGGCTCATTTATGAACTGGCTTTTATGACCGACAGCATGCTGCCCGAGCCGAAACAGGTGCTGCCTTTGGGCGCGTTGGCGCTCGTGGGCGTGCTCGGGGCGGGTTTATTTTTTGGGTTTTTGTTCAGCAAGAGCTGCGCGGCGCCCGCGTTGCCGGTGATTCCGCCGCTCAGCTCGAGCGTCACGATCGTGCGACCGACGCCGAACGTGCTCATCGCGGTCCAAGATCTGGCGCGGCTCGAGAGCGCCTCTTTCCACATGGAGCGCGTGATCGATTTGAGCGACAAGCAATCCGAGCTCTTCGGCCTGCTGCAAACCGAAGACGCGATTTTGCTGGTCGCGGTCGCTGACGTGAGTGCCGGCGTCGATCTGCAAAAGCTCAGCACGAGCGACGTAGTCGCTGATCCCGTAAAGAAGACGGCAAAGCTCACACTCCCCGCGCCCGAAGTGTTTCACGCCGAGCTCGACAACTCGAAGACTTACGTGCACACGCGGCACACCGGCGTGCTCGCCAAGCGACAAGAGAATCTCGAAACGCGCGCGCGGCAAGAAGCCGAACGCTCGCTCGTCAGCGCCGCGCTCCAAGCCGGTTTGCTCGCGCGCGCCAGCGACAACGCGCGCCGCGCGGTCGAAGGCGTGGTGCGTGCGCTCGGTTACGAACAAGTCGAAATCACGGTGCGGCCCGCGCCGGACAGCGCGAGCGCGCCGGCAGCGAGCGCACCTTCGCAATGAGCTCGTTCGACAGTGGCATTGCGGGCGGCGCCCGCGTGCGTTAATACGCGGCTCATGTCAGGGGAATTGACGCTTTACGTGTGGAACTACAATCACTCGTCTTGGTCGATGCGCGCGGGGATCGCGCTCCGCCAGACGGGCGTAAAATTCCGCGAGCTCTCGGCGCGCCAATCACCGGACGCACTCACGGCCGTCAAAGCCGCCACTCCGACGGGACTTTTGCCCGTGCTCCAACACGGCGAGCAAGTGATCTGGGATTCGCTCGCAATCGGCGAATATCTGGCCGAACAGTTTCCGGAAGCCGGGCTCTGGCCGAACGACAAGGCGCCGAGGAGTACACGAATCCGGTTTACGCGTTCGAGCGTTGAGCTCGAAACCGACGACGCGCACACCTGTCGATCCGCGTGCGGTTCTTCGACTGAACGCGCGGCCGACGACGATTCAGCCCAAATCTTCACGAATGTTCGCCGCGCGCAGGCCGAGCGCTAAGCTTGTCGATCATGATCGTCGGCGTGCCCAAAGAAATCAAATCGCACGAATACCGGGTTGCGATGCTGCCGGTTTGCGCGGAAGAGCTCAGGCGCGGCAGCAACCAAGTCTTGATCGAACGCGGCGCGGGCCTCGGCAGCGGCATTCGCGACGAAGACTACGAGAAAGCCGGCGCAACCGTGGTCGACGATCGCGCCGAGATTTGGCGGCGCGCCGAGCTGATCGTGAAAGTGAAAGAACCGCAGCCGGACGAGTTTTCGCTGATCCGCGAAGGCCAGATCCTGTTCACCTATTTTCACTTCGCGGCCGATGAACGGCTCACACGCGCCGTGCTCGATTCTGGCGCGAGCGCCGTCGCGTACGAGACATTGCAAGATCGTCAAGGTCGCTTGCCGCTGCTCACTCCGATGAGTGAAGTCGCGGGCCGCATGAGCATTCAAGAGGGCGCGAAATACCTGGAACGGCCGGAAGAAGGCCGCGGCATTTTGCTCGGCGGCGTGCCCGGCGTGGAACCGGCGCACGTGATGATCTTGGGCGGCGGCATCGTCGGTACGAACGCGGCCAAAGTCGCGGCCGGCTTCGGCGCGAACGTCACCATCCTCGACAACAACGTCGATCGCTTGCGCTACCTCGACGACATCATGCCGAAGAACGTGACCACCCTATTCAGCGATCGCCACACCATCCGCGATCAGCTCGTGCTCGCGGATTTGGTGATCGGCGCCGTGCTCATCCGCGGCGCGCGCGCGCCGCGCTTGGTCGAACGCGGCGATCTGAAGACGATGAAATCGGGCGCGGTGATCGTCGATGTCGCGGTGGACCAAGGCGGCTGCGTCGAAACCACGCATCCGACCACGCACCAAGATCCGACCTTCATCGTCGATGAAGTGGTGCACTATTGCGTCGCGAACATGCCCGGCGCGGTCGGCCGCACCAGCACCTACGCGCTCTGCAACGTGACCGCACCCTACGCCGTGCGCATCGCGAACCTCGGCCTGTCGCGCGCCACGCGCGAAGACCCCACCTTGCCGAGCGCGGTCAACTTGCACCAGCGCACCGTCACCGACCAAGCCGTCGCCAAAACCTTCGGCTTGGATTTTCAGCCGTACGTGCCGTAAAAATCGCGGCCGGCGATTTTTATTGGGGGCGCGGCGCGACCCAGCGCGAAGCTCCCCCGGGCACCCAGCGCGACGCGCCGCGACGGCCGCGCGCTTTCGCCACGCGCCGAACTCCGTGGATTTCTCCCTTCGTGTGGCTGGGTCGCGGCGCGAGCCCCCAACCAAAAAACGAAGCGCGCGGCCTTTCGTTTTTTCGCGGCGAGGTTGACCGCGGCCGAGAAATCCTTATGGTTCGAGCACCCACACCCCTTCGGGGGCGATCGGTTTCGACGTGGGGACTGAAGGATAGTCTGCGTGCGGTGGCACCCGTCCCACTCATCAAACGGGCCGTATAATTGCGAACGACAACGCAATCGCTCTCGCAGCCTGAAAAACTGACGAGTGCCGTCCGACCGTGAGATAGCTTTTGTAACGGAAGGGCGTCAGCACTAAAGCTGGGTGGCCGAGCGCGTCTCGGGTTCGGCCACCGAGAAACACCGAGGCTAGGTCGCGGCCGAATCCGCGAACTCCTGCCGGCGGGGGCAACCACCGGCTACGCACGTGAACGAAGGTTATCTCGATGCCTCGCGGACCCGGGTTCAATTCCCGGCGCCTCCACTGAGTACCCAAATTACTTGCTAATTTCTCGATCCGGAACCGGGAACGGGTCCGCCAACTGGCGGACTCGTTCACAATTTGTGGGAAACGCGAGCCCAGCTCGGATCTCGGTTCCGTGCGAGCTGTCCAGGCAGCGGGCAAGGTTCTAAGGTCTCAAGCCCGTTTGAATCGCTGAATCCAGGGTGAGCTTCCCGCAAGCGCCCGCACCGTTGATCATCGCCGCGCGAATGGGCGGACGGCGTACACGAGGGCGGAGGCGCTCGCTTCGGATGGCGAGTTCCCGGACCGCGGACCATTGTACGAACGCTGCCGCACCCGCATTCCACAATTTGCGGAGCTCACGACGCGCGATCGAGAGCTCGTCTTGGCGCCGATCCGGAACAAGCAATTCACTCTCGTCATGCGAGAGCTCGGTGCAGCCACGGGCTGCAACGAGCGCTGGGCGAAAATCTGCGTGCTGCGCAGCGGGAGGCCGCATCCGCGTTTCGACGGCCCGCTCTGTCCGCGTTGCGGAAGGTCGCTGGCCTCATGCGCGCAAACGCGCGCTATACTGTGCACATGGCTGCTCCGACCACCGACGACCTTCTCGCTGCAATCCGGCGCTTACCGCTCGAAGAGCGCTTGCGGTTGATCGATCAGGCTGCGCACGAGGCGGCCGAGGACACGCCGAAGCCTGCGGCAGTCAGCGCCTCGCCCGCGCCCTCATTGCTGGGGCTGATGGCAGACGATCCGGACCTCGTCGACCGCATGTGCTCGATCGCCTACGAAGCTCGCAAGACCGCTCGAATGCGCGCGGTCGATTCCACGGGCCGCGACAGTAAATGAGCTCGGCTTGCCGACACAGGCTTCAATGCCTGCCTCGGCGAGACGGTCGGTGTACCGAATGGACAAATATCGCACGCCGCCGATCGCTATAGTGAAATGAGGAAGCACAGTGAACCCAATCAAAGTCCAAACCACCGTAGACGAAGCGACCGCCGCCGCGATTCCCGCTTTTCGGCCCTTACTCGGCAAGCGGGTCGAGCTGATCGCGTTGCAGGCGGAAGAAGCGCACCGAGAGATTCCCACGGGCAAGCTGACGCTCGACGACCTCCTCGCCCGACGTGTCGACGCACCAGCAGGCGCAGCGCCTCTCACCGAGGACGATATCCAGCGGGCAATCGTCACCGGTGCACTCGATGGAAACCTTTGACACGAACGTCGTGCTTCGCATGGTTTATCGGGACGATCCAGTCCAGGCCGATCGCGCCAGCTCGGCGTGGCAAGCAGCTGTAGCTTCCGGCGGCATCTTCCTAACAACGGTCGTGCTCGTCGAACTCGCTTGGGTCCTGCGCGTCGCCGCGAAGTTCGATCGTGCAGCAATCGCGGCTGCCCTCGAAAGCTTGAGCGACGCACACGGGGTCAGCGTGGAGGAGGCACCGCGCGTTCGTCGCGCGATCGCGCGATTCAAAGTTGGAGCTGCTGACTTTTCGGACTGTCTGATCTTGGAGACCGCCCGGGACGCACCCGCCCTGCCGGTCGCAACATTCGATGAGCGTTTCGCGAGAGAGCCCGACGTTCAGCTAGTCGCGACGGCGATCCCGTAGACCCCGGGAAGAACTCTCCGTTGCCGTCAGGTTGCCATGACTCGGCACCAAACCGCGGGCAGAGCCGGAGCAGGGTGGAACCGCACGCCATCGATCTTCATCAGCGCCTCCGCGGAGATGTCGGTCAAAGTCGCGCTTCCGTTTGGGTTTCTCCGTAGAGGCCTGACCGCTTCAATTCCCGGCGCCTCCACTGACCGAACCATCAGACGCCGGGAAACGCACCGGCGTCTGATGTTTTGCGGAGGCTCGCCGTCACGATACGCTGTGCAAAAGCAGCGTGACGGCGATGTCAGAGCAGCGCGCTAGGGCAGTGTCCCCCGTCGAGAACTCCGTGGCCGAGGACGCTTCGAAATAGATGTCAGCCACGGCCAGACCAACCCGCGCGATCGTCGGCGAGTTAGCTGTCATATCGCGTTTGCTGCGCGTGCCGACCGGCACGCTCGCGATCACTTCCAGCACTCCGGTGGACGTGGAGTGGTGCCCACCGACTTGCTCCACCGCATCGCGGGACGTGGCGACTGTGTTTGAACGCCCGACCCATCCAACCCCCTCCAACTCGATTCCAGAGTCCTCCCGAAGACGGTCGGATACCCCTTCACCAACTATTTTTTCTGTCTTTACCCCTTCCGATACCCCCGATCGCGACTTCAAAGTCGGTTTGAGGGGGTCGGATACCCTCTCGCGCGATGATTTTTTCTGATTTCGACCCATCGGATACCCCCAATTGCGATTTCAAAGTCGGTTCGAGGGGGGTCGGAAGGGTCCGAAATCGATTTTTAAGTCGAGTTCGGGGGGGTCGGAAGGGGTCCGAACGACTTTGAAGTCGCTCGAGGGGGGTCGGAAGGGGTGGAGCTTGGCTCGGACCGCGGCGGGAGCGTGTGCGCGGCCCATTCTTTCGAGTCTGCCGCGAGCGCGGCGTGAGCGGTGCGCGGGAGCTCGAGGCGCGTCGCGATTGCGTCGAGGTTGGGTGCGGGCGTGAGCAGTGCTTTTACGATCTGAAGTACGGCTCGTAGCTTGCCCGCGAAGCTCGGCCGCGCGAACGCGGAGGCAGCAACGTAGCGCCGCACGATGACTTCGAAGCTCTCCGGCTCTGAACCCGACACTTCGAGCACGGCGTTCGTCGGCGCGCCGACGGCGAATGAGTCGCGTTGATAGTCGAGTAAGAAGAAGTTGAGCTGCGCGATCAGGTAGTCCGAGAAACCGAGTGACTTGGCCACTTTCAGGAACAAGCCGAGCGGCGCGTTTTGATAGCGCACGGGCCTGCCCAGCACTTTGGCGAACGTCGCCGCGAGTTCATCCGGGTCCAAGAGTCGTGGGCCCGTTGGGCGATAGACTTTGCCGGCGTGGCGCTCCGGCTGCGTCAACGCGCCGACGACCACTCGCGCAATGTCTTCGTTCGACGGCGGCGCATTCCGACCTGTTCCGAGCGGCAGCGCCATCAAGCCGAGCTGCGCGATCGACTCGAGCGCAGCCATGTAGTTGTCGGCGAAGAAACCTGGATTGATGGTCACCACGTCGGGCCCCGGCAACCACTCGAAGACTCGTCGCGAGAGCCACTTTTCCGTGGCGTGGAGCGCCGGATGCTGCGGATCGGAGAGCCACTGATTGAGCGCTACGATCACTTCGAGCTTGGCCTCGCGCGCCGCTTCGGCGAAGAGTACCGTCTTGCGCAACGTGCCGGACTCGAGCGGCGGGCAGAAGTAAGCGCGTTCCACGCCGGAGAGCGCGGCGCGTAAATCACAGATGTCCTCGAGCGAGCCGACCACGACGGTCGCGCCGGCGTGGCGCAAGTCGTCCGCGCGTTGATCGTGTCGCCGCACGAGAGCGCGCACCGGGTATCGCTTCGCCAAGAGCGCCAAGGTGGTGGCTCGGCCGGTTTTGCCGGCCGCTGCGGTCACTAAGATCGTGGGCTTGCGCATGCTGAGCTCCGTTCGAAGAGCAGCATGCGGTCGAGCGCGTCGAGTCTCAATTACTCGGAAGGTAAACGCGTCGCCGGCTACCTGTAAAGCGTGGTCAAGTTCGCCTGAATCGCGTTGTCGGTCGCGTCGCTCGTTTCGGCGGCGATGATCGCGCCTTCGGAGAATGCGCCGGTGCCCATGGCCGAGCCGTCTCCGCCTTCACCGAGCGAGATGCCACCTTGTTGTTGGAGCGGGATGTACGAAGTCGGGTTCTTGTTGGTCGGCAGCGAGCCGTCCCAAGCCGTGCTCAGTGTGCCAGTCGAGGCATTGCCGTACTTGAGCGCGAAGTTCATCTTGCCGTCCGTCTTGGCGAGACCAGTGATGATGTTCGGGGCGGCGTATTTCAGGCTCGGATCGTTGGCGTTTTCGCTCTGCGGCAAGTGATGCAGGATCGTGATCCCGCCGCCGCCCGCAAACACGCCGTTCTCCATGTCGAGCATCACCCACGGTCCCGCACCGGCGCCCTGAGTCCAGTCGGTTGCGTCGCCGAAGTAGAGCGCGGTCATCGTGCCCGGGCCATCATCGCCGATGTGATTTTCCATGTTGCCGTAGTCGTAACAGCAGCCGTTGGTGCCCGCGGCGCGCCCGGCATAATCGCCGTGAACCACGAAATACTCCGTCTGCGGATTGGATCCGGTCGGGATTTTCGAGGTCTGATTCCGATTGCGCAGCCACTGGTAGCCCTTCGAGACGACGATCGGATATTTCGCGCCGTTGCCCGCCGTCCAGAAGCCGACCGTGGGCTGACTCGCGGTCGCGGTCTGCGTCATGTCGTTGCCGTTGCCGGATTGGTCGTAGAGCTTCGTGACCGTGCACGTCGTGTTGGCGCAGAACGTGTTCAGCGCATTCAAATCGACGAGCCCACCCGCGCTGGCAGTATTGATGTCTTGAGTCTTGCCGTCGGTCGGGCGGCGCGCTTGAAAGAGCTTGCCGTCGTAAGCGGCGTACATCGCGCGTGTCACCGAGTGCGCCGCGACCATCGGCGTGCCCGCGGACATCGCGATGTCACCCGGAGGAGTGCCCAGTTGCGTGCCGCCACCTGCTCCAGCGCTGCCGCTCGCGCCAGCCACACCCGCGGTGCCCGCGCCGCCGTTACCCGCCTGGCTCGATGCACCGCCGCTGCCGCCGAAACCGCCCGCGCCCGAGCCGGACGCGCCGCCCACCGTGCCGCCGCCGCTGCCGGCCACGCTCGTCGCGCCGCTGCTGCCCGCGGTGCCGACGCCCGCGCTACCACTGACGCCGACTGCACCCGCGCCGCTTGCGCCCATCGTGCCACCGGAACTGCTTCCAGATCCGGCGTGGCCGCTCGCTTGTCCGGCATTGCCGCTCGTGCCGACGGAGCCCGAAGTACCGTTGGAAGCCGGCGAATCCGAGCCCGATGACGAGCAACCGAACCCGAACAAGACGACCGAAGACGCAGCCAACAGTGAAGGACGCAGAAATCGCATGCGCAGTTGGTCGTTGGCCGATTCGTTAAATCGTCAAAAAAGGCGGCTCACGCGCAAAATGTTCGACTGAGGCGCTCCAGTCTGCGACCAAAAATCTGCGCACGTTGATTTCGGCGCGAGGGCAGCCCTTTCGATTTCATTGCCTGAACCAGTAGCCTCGGATCGCAAATGACGAGCTCCGATCGCCTCTCACCGGTCCTGGAACAGCGAGCGTTTGCCGCGCTCGTGACCGGAAAATTCGTGATCCAAGTGCGGCACGATGAAGATCAAAATGCGGCGCTCGAGATCGCGATCGAATTGGCGCGCGGCGCGGCGCCCCATCTCGCGACTACCTCGCTCGAAAGATTGACCGCGGCGATGCGGGCTGGAAAGCTTGATCTCTTGTCAGTCGTAAAAACCGCTGGAATATTGGCGAGGGCCCATGCGTTGAAGCTCGCGTTGGCCCGAAGCTCGCGCCCGCGCTTGATTCTTGCGCTGCTGCTCAGCTGCAGCGTCGGCGCCTGCCTACACCGTCGCCGCAGTTCGCCCGAGCGGGATAGCGCAGCCAGCGCCAACCCCACCGCGCTCGGATCAACCGCGGAATCCACCGCCGCGCGCGCGCAACTCGCTGTGCCGCATGCTGCCTCCCAGCCGAACGCCACGCACCGGCTACCGAGCACCCAAATCGACGGCGCAGGGTTTCCCGATCGCGTGCTGGCACTCACCTGGGATGATGGACCGGATCGCCACACGCTCGAGCTCGCTCGTTATCTGCGCAGTCAGCGTGTCTCGGCGACGTTCTTCGTGGTGCAAGCGTGGGCGCCCGGTGTCTCGTCTTATCCGGGTTACGGGCCCTCGGTGGAGAACACCGGCTACGGTCGCATTCCGGTGTTGCCCGAGCTCGTGAGCCTCGGTCATCGCATCGGAAACCATACGCTTCATCACGTATTTCTGGCCGGCGTGGACGCAGCGCGTGCGCAGAGTGAGCTCGTGAGCGAGCAGCGCGCGCTCGCGCCCTTCGAAAGCGACGAGCTCGCTTTATTTCGTGCGCCGGGCGGCGCCTGGAACCGCGCGGTCGCGGATGAAGAGAACGCCGCGCCAGGCCTGAACGAGCTAGTCGGTCCGATCCGTTGGGACGTGGACCGAAAGGATTGGGAGAGCTCGATTCGCTGCGATTCGAGCGCGCCCGAGACCGAGTGTGAAGCCTGGCGCGGAGGACGGCGCTTGAAGCCGAAAGTGACTGCCGCGCGCTACCTCGAAAGCATCTCGAAGACCCGCCACGGCATCGTTCTCTTGCACGATCGCGTCGCGGACGTCGGTTCGCGCTACGCGCTCGACGTCGCGCACGCACTCGTGCCCGCGCTGATCGCGCGCGGCTTCGTGTTCGCCGCGCCGGTGCTCGGATTCTCACCCCTGAGTGAGCGACTCAGCGCGAGCACTCGCAGCGCACTCGCCAGCACGGACATCCAAAACTGGACCTTCGTCGACGAAAACGACGACGGACGAGCGGATCTGTGCACGCACGCGCCGAACGGTTGGACCTGCTTGCCGTCGATCGCGTCGCGAGACGCCGCGCGTGACGGCGCTCCGAAAAGCATGTTCGGGGCAGCCACGCGCGTCGGTGGTCGACCCGATTTGCCGTCGAGCGCGGGCTCGCGCGAATGCGCGCTTCGGCTCGGGCCGAGCGCGCGCCTCGCCGATGTCGACGGCGACGGACGCTCGGATTGCTGCGCGCTCACTCAGGAAGGCGTGACCTGCGCGCTCGGGCGCGGGCCAACCTTCGGCCAACCCAAGCTCTGGTCCACGGACGAGAGCTTGCGCGCGGCGCCCGCGGGCAGCGCTCTGCTCTTCGGCGACTTGAACGGCGATTTGCGCGCCGACGCCTGCTCGTATCACTCGGGAGTCGTCGCCTGCGCGCTTTCCACCGGCTCTTCCTTCACGAGCGCGACCGTGTGGGCACGGCCTGGAATCGTCCGAGCAGGCGGGCGGCTGGCGCTGGCGGACGTAAATGGCGACGCACGAGCCGATCTTTGCGTCCTCGAGCGAGGTCTCGTATCGTGCGGCGTCGCCCCGTAACTCGGACCTCGATGGACGCGCCGTGAAACTGGCCATTTTGATGCCTGCACACAATGAAGGCGCGCGTTTGCTGCGCACGCTCGAAGTGTTGCAACGGCGCGCCGCGGAGCTCGGCGGCGTCCGTGTTTTTCTGGTCGACGACGGCAGCGACCCGCGAGTTTTGCTCGAAGACTTGCCCGAGCCCACGGCGGACTTCGGCATCGTCTTCGCGCGTCACGCAATCAACCTCGGCCAGGGTGCGGCGCTCGAAACCGCGCGCCAGCTCGCGTTGCGAGAACCGGATTTCGTCGCCTACGTCACGATGGACTCCGACGGGCAACACGGTGTCGACGGCGCGAAGCACATCGCCGAGCGCATCGCCGCGGGTGCGGATGTGGCATTCGGCAATCGCTTCGTCGCGGGCTCCAACGTGCCCGCCGGGCGCAAGCTGCTGCTGCGAGCAGCGCGCTCGTTCGAGCATGCGCTGACCGGGCTTTCCCTCTCGGACGCGCACAACGGTTTGCGCGGCTTCAGTCGCCGCGCGCTCGCGGGCATTCGCATTCGCCACGATCGCATGGCGCACGCCACTGAAATCACGCAGTGCGTGTCGCGCTCGCCGAGCTGGGTCGTGGCGGAAGTGCCGGTTTGCGTCGAATACAACCGGGAAACGCTGGCCAAAGGGCAGAAGGCGGCAGGCGCGCTCACCGTCCTCGGGGACTTGCTATCCCACTACTTTTTCCAGGATCGAACATGAACCTCGCTTCAATCGCGCTGCTGGCGCTGGTGTTCGGGCTGGTGCTGTTCGATCTGATCACCTTCTCGGGTCGGAACCGGCGCGCGCTGTTGCTCGAGATCGTCGTCTTCTTGGTTGGTGCCTTCTTCGTCGCGTTCCCAATCCGTGCGACTGCGCTGGCGCATTTGGTCGGGATCGGGCGCGGCGTCGATTTTTTGATTTATCCGATCGTGATTTGGCTCACGCGCGAATCTTTGCTCACGCGCCGGCGCAGGCTCGAGGATACCGAGCGGATCACGGAACTGACTCGCGCGCTTGCGCTCGCCACCGCCTCGCGTCGCGAAGTCGATCAATCGATCGCACGGTAACCTCGACAGTCCGCGGCGGATTCGGCCTGCTTTACCCGATAGCTGCGCGGCGGATGAAACGGCGCTGCCCAGAGCAACGCAAACGGCATGCGGCGCACGCAGACGCGCTCGCCTTCGGCAATGCTCGACAGGACCTTCGGATCGATTTCGTGTGTGAGTAGCTCCGCGAGCGTCACGCCGGACGGATAGACATAGGTCAAGCGCGTCGAATACAGCACCGCACACAAGGCCAACGTGGAAGCGGCGCCCAGCGCTCGCGGATACGGCGCGAGCGCTCCTTCACGAACCGCGAGCCAGCGATTGAGCGACACGAGCACGATCATCCAACCCAAGTAATACCGGAGCTCGTGCGCCTGCGGCATGACGCATGTCACACAGGTGAGCAGCGCGAAACCGAGCGCCGCCGCGCGCACCGCTCGCACTCGCTCACGAGCGACACGCACTCCGAGCACGCAAAGCTCGAACGCGACGTAGGCGCCGAAAAAACCGCCCATTCGGTAGTCCGCGCGCGACGGCGGCGACCACTGATCGATGCTCCAGCGCGCGTGCGACGCGAGCGGCTGAAGCCCGAGCTCGAACACGGACGCGAAAAAGCGCACGGGCTCGGGCGCATGCGCGAGCCAAATCGGGGTCGAGCTGTACGGCTGTTCCATGCCCGGCAGCGTCCAACCGAACACGCTCATGCGCTCCGGATAAGCCGGGTTGTGATGCAGGATCAGGTTTTTGAGCGGAGTCGCGAAGACGACGATCAGCGAGAGCGCGATCGAACCCAAGCCGCGCAGCGCGCGCTTTCGCTCACTCGTTTCGTGAGTGCGAAGGAGCGGCTGCGCAACGCGCACAGCGAGCAGCGCGATTGCCACGAGCACGATCGGCTCGAGCAAAAATTTCATGTTGCTCGCGATTGCCGCGCAGCCGAGCGCGGCCAGCAGCGAGCGCAGGCTCGGCGCTTCGGGCTCGGCATACGCGGCGATCACCGACAGCACCAACGCCGCCAGCGCGGCATTCGCCGGCAAATCGACGTAGCAAGACGTGGCGTGGATCTGGATCAGCGGCACCGCGAGCAAACCCAGCACGGTCAGATGAAGCGGCACGCCGAAGCGCTTGCGCAAAAACAGTGCAAAGAGCGGCAGGCTCGAAAACGCCAGTAGATTGGCCGCGACCGGGCTGCCGAAAGCGCGCCACAAGAGCGCTTGAATGCATTCACCGAGCAACGGAAAGCCCGCGAAGCGCGCCTGATTGATCGCGCTCAGCTCGAATGAGCCCCCATTCGGCAAACCGCCGAGCTCGGCCGCGAACGGCAAATGATAATACCAAGTGTCCCAAGCCCGCGAGACGTCGTGCAGTGCGCCGGCGAGGATGCCGAGACCGAGCGCGCTCGCCAGGAGCATCCAGGTCCAATCGGTGATCGCGCGCAACCAGCGCAACGCGCGCGCTCGAGCGGACGGGATCACACGGGCCCGCGTATCGCGTGAAGCCATACGCTGTCAAGTCGCGCTTCGGGTATAAGCTCCGCGACCATGGTCTCGTCTTCGCAAACGCCCGCCGCGCTGTTCGAGCGCCTCTGTGTGCGGCTTCGTTCGGAGCGCTTGTTTCTGGGCATTCTTGCGCTCGCGTTCTTTTTGCCGCTCTGGCTCTCGCGCGCGGGCGAGACGATATTCGTGGGCTTGCCGCTGATCACGAGCGGAGATGAGCCGCACTACCTCGTGATGATCCAAAGCCTGATCGACGACGGAGATTTGAACCTCGACAACAACTACCTCGCCGCGCGACAGGGCGCGCTCGACGTGGGTCGTGGACGCGCCGGAGTGCCGCTCGATCGTCACGTCGAATGGTATGCAGCGAATGGCAAGCCGTACGAGTGGTCGCAGATCTTCGAATATCCGAAACTCGATCCGGCTCGATCCGAGCTCCGCGCGCAAGTGCCACGACTCCAACCGGGCGCGCCAAGCGAATTCGTCGGTCGGCCGCAGTACTCGCAGCATCCGCCGGGACTCGCCGTGCTGCTCGCGCCCGTGCTCTTTCCGTTCCGCGGCACGCGCTGGGTCGAACATTTCGCGCTGTTTTTTGCGGAGTTTTCCGGCTTTCTGTTGGCGCTTTCGGTGCGAGCCGTGTATCGCACGCTCTCTTCCGATAGCGGGCTCGTGAACAGCGCAACATTGATCACCGTGCTGTGCAGTCCACTTTGGTATTACGGGCGCACGCTGTTCACCGAGCCTTGGTTGACGTTGTTCGCGGTCGCTGCGCTGGCCGCGGCGCTGCGCAAAAATTGGTTCTTTGCCTCCGGCTTACTGATCGCGCTCGGTATGCAAATGAAGCCGCCGTTCGCGCTGTTCGCGCTGCCGCTCGCGGTCGATCGCTTGCTCGCGCGCGACGTGCGCGGCTTGATTGCGTTTTCGTTGCCGGTTTCCGTGAGCTTTGGGCTCGTGCTCGCCGAAAACCAATATTTCTTCGGTTCAGTGCTGCACTCGGCGCAGCCCTGGGCCAGCGGCAATCCGCTGCTCGGCCTGCTCGGGCTCTTGTTTTCGTGGAACCACGGCTTGCTCTGGTTTTCGCCGGTGATCGCGCTCGGCGCACTCGGGTTTCGCGAGCTCTGCCGCACGCATCCGCGTGAGGCTTGGCTCAGCGCCGGCATGGCCGTGCCTTATTTTTTGTTGATGTCGCTCTGGCGCGTGTGGGACGGCGGTTACTGTTACGGTCCGCGGCTGATCGCGCCCACCATTCCGTTCGCGTTTTTCGGCATCATCCAGGTGCTCGAAACGCTGCGCCAGCGCTCGCTCCAGTTTCAGCGTCGTGCGGCTGCGCTGTGCGGCGTATCGTTCCTGATTTCCGCGCTCGGCGCGGTTTTGCACCTCGCGTTTTGGAACAACCATCCGCTCGTCGGACCGTTCATCGCGCTGGCTAGAATTCTCTAGCGCCGAGCTCACGCTATCTGACTACCGTGCGGGGTTCGTGGCGCGCGCGCCGCTCGCTGTTATCTGATCTTTGGGATTTTGGCGCTGCGCTGACTTTGGCGCTTGGCCGCCCGCGCCACAAGCAACGCGACTGGCGCCTGTGCGGTCAGGTCTCGTTGGCTCCCGGCTTCATTCTAGAACCGTGATCAGCCTAGAACCGTGATCAGCCTAGAACCGTGATCAGCCGCGCGAGCCTGGCGCTTTGTATTATGTCCGTGCAACCGACCCAAACCCTTCGCGCGCGCCCCAGCGCGAAAGAGAGAGAACGAGCAGACGCGAGATGTGATGAACACTGAGTACTGCTACGCCGACAACGGCGTTTGCTCGCGCTGGCGCGGCGGAGCGCGCCGTCGCACTGGTTTGCGGCCGAGTACGGCTTGTGGCTGCGTGATCAAGCAGCGGATCAATTCGGCGCGGCCGGACACGCCGAGCCTGCGAAACGACTCGGCCAATTGATTCGCAATCGTGCGCCGCGAGCGATGACGGCAGACCGCGATCTCCGTGTGGCTCATGCCTTCGACGCGCAAGCGGATGACCTCGTACTGCGCTGGAGTCAGGTAGCGCGCGAGATCGGAGTCGGGCCGCGCAAAGCTGACGACGCGATACGTCGCGCCCGCGTGCGAAAATTGGCTGGCGCGACCCCAACACACGATCGAATCGCCGCGCGCGGCATGCGCGGCCGCGATCACGAGCGGTGAAACGCGCGACGGCTTGCAGGGCAACCCGAGCGCCAGCAAGCACTCCTTGGTGACGCCGGCCACCGACGACAGCGAGACGCCGAATTCGAGCGCCACGTTTTTCTGGGCACCCAAAAAAAACAAGGATTCCAAAATCCGAATTTTGCGCGACTGCGGGATGCGCGCGCGCGGCCGATGCTCGCGACCTCGCTCGAGCAAGAGGTAGCAGCGCTCTTCGGACGCGAAGCTCTGCATCACCCGCACTTCGCCGTTCACGAGCTCGCGCCACAACAGCGCCAAGTCGATTGGTTCTGCGCTCGTTTCGTCCGCGTTGACCGCGCACGCTTGGAGGATTTCTGTGAGCTCTGAGTTTTTTTGCATGGCTCCGCCTTTGGCAATGAAAATGGCGAGAGCGGACGCTTCCCCGCTGCCTCGCGCGACTCCACGGCTCTCCGTCCCCTGGGCGGGCGCGTGTCGTCACTCGGTGAGGCGCTGGCTTCCGGTCTCAATAAGACTGAGACCCGACCTTTAGGTTGTGAGCTTTGTCAGCGTCGATTTCTGAATTTGCCGGCTTTTAGAGCAGGCCGGCTTCTTGAGCCAGGCGCTTGAGCCGCTCTTTGATGCTGGCAAAACGCTGGCGCAGCGCTGCTTCGAGCTTTTTGCTCTGTTCGTCGTCCGGCATTTGGTCGGCCGCTTGCATCGCAAAGGCGATGTCCCGCCATGGCAAATCGCGATCCACGCGCAAGATCAAAAGATCGCGATCTTCCGGGCTCAGCTTTTCGCGCAGCTCCTCGAATTTGTCTTTGACGTCCGTGCGCAAATGCGGGCGCGTGCTGGTGCGCGCGGGCTCGGCGAGCTCGTCCAGAAACGGCGCTTCGCTCAGCGCGACGCGGCGATTGGCTTTGTTGTGCGGGGCGCGCCGAAAGCGACTCACGCCGGTGCGCGCGAGCTTGTAACACCAAGCGCGGCTCGAACAACGCCACTGAAACTTGGGCAGACCGCGCCACAAATCCTCCGTGAAACCGGAGAACACGTCATCCGCCGAGCCCGCGTCTCCGCGGAACTGCGCGAGTAAGAAGCTGTAGATCTCGGTGCCGTACGCCTCCATCACGACGACGATGGCCGCGCGAAAGTCTTGCGCCTTGCATGCGGCCTCTGCCGCGCGCTCGGTCTCCGATGTCGATTCCTCAGTCACGCGCTCGCACCTGCCTGGTGCCGCGCAGATTAACCCCGGAGCGAGAGTCGGCAAAGCGCGAGTTTGCGCGACGTAATAGCCAATATCCAGAAACATCGGTGGCCCGCTTTCTGCGCTAAACCCGCAGCCTCGGCTCCGAGCTCTTGAGTGGGCTGTCGGACGCGCCGGCTGGATCGAGGCTGTCTTTGATCAGTTCGTAGACGTCCTCGCGCGCGTTCGGTCCCCACAGCAAATCCAGGTGCGCGTAGTCCGGAAGGATGTGTTTTTTGATCGAGGGTTTGCGCGCGCCAGCCGGCACGTTCGAGCGCAACCACTCGTACATCAAATCGATCGAGTCGCGATGCCACAGACGATTGCGCGCGCCGGCGATCAACACGACGCTCCCGTCGTAGAAATATTGGGCGCTGAGATCGCGATTGTCGATGCTCACCGCGCGCGCCGACGGTCGCGCGCGATCGAGGATGTCCGGCGCGTTGAACGGCGCGGCGTAACCGCGCCGCACCTGTTGACCCAAGTGCAAATACAAACCGAGATGCAAGCTACCGAACATGCTGAGCAGCACGTCTTCCGGCATCGCGGGCGCGAGGCTGCTCGCGTACGGTTCGCCGAACATGAACGTGAGCCGGCGATACATTTGTTGCGCGAGCGACGAGCCGGGAGCGAACCAAGCCGCGGGCCAGCGCTTGAACGCTTGCTCCATATCGTTCTTCCAATCGGGCTCGTGCGGGCTCACGCCGCGGCGCTCGGGGTCTTGCACGAGCACGCGCTCGATCAAAAAATCCTCGGCTTTGATCCAGCCGTCCCAGGGCGTTTCGTAGAACAAGCCGAGCGTCATCAAAACCAGGTTATCGACGCCGAATTTGCGCACGGCGCCGCGCGCGACCGCCATGCTGAGCGCGCCCGCGCCCGCGCAAAACCCGACGATGCCGATCTTCTGATCGCGATCGACGTGCGCGCGCATGGTCTCGAGTGCGGCCGGGATATCGTAAAGCGCGACGTGATCCAACGTGAACAGCGCGCGCTCGGCTTCCGGACTGCCGCCGATGCTCGCCTTCGGCAGCGCGTCCACCACGCGACAGCTGCCGCGCCAATCGAGCGTCCACACTTCCCAACCGCGGTTGAGCAAATACTGCACGAGCCCGCCACTCGGCACCAAAAAGATGTCGCTACAGGTGCTGCCACCGTGCAAAAGCAACACCGGCGGACCGCCCCCATGCTTACCGCGATGGCGCTTGAGCGGCAGCGTGAGGCCTTCGACCTCGATCGGAAAGGTCTTTGCGGCGTCGCGCAGGCGTTCGAACTCTGCTCGAGCTGGGTCCAAGGTTACCTGCGCTTGTAATTGACGTTGATCTTGCGCGGATGAAACAGCGTATCCAGCAGCGTGCCGACTTCGGGCACGTAGATGCGCTGCAAGGAGCCGAAGAAAAATGTGCTGAATTTGGCGACCGCCCAGGTGAGCCGCGCCGGATCGATCGCTCGGTGCACGCCCGCTGGATCGCCCGGACGCGCAGCCTCCGAAGCCGTGACCGAATGCAATTGACCAAACAAAAAACTGGTCAAATCGACGTGAATTGCCCCAATACCCGCGACCACCGAGGGCGCGCCCGCAGCATCCGGGCCGAGTAGCGTGACGAACAGCGAAGTCGTGTCGCGCCAAGCATTGACGCCGGGCTCGAGGCTCATGCGTTTGTAGCCGTGAAGCGCCCAGCTTTTGCCGCCCGCTTCGAATGCGAGATCGTACTTCATTAGCCGCTCTTCGCGCGGCGGCGGTTCACCGCGCCGGACGAGATCGCCGGGCGCCTTCACGCTCTTGTATGCGCCGACGCTCGCTTCCTGCGCTTGCTTCTTCGCGCCGTCTTCGAGCGCGTACGGCTTGTAGCGCGGCACGAACAAGCTGAGCGTGCCGGTCGTGTCGCGAGCGGCGGGCTCGGCTTCGCCGGGCAAGCGCACGCGGATCGTCCCAGCCAAGCCGATGGTGTGATTTTCGTCGTCGTAAAATCCCTCGCTGATCGGCGCGACGGCGTTCAGTTGCAGCTCGAGCGGGTAACTCGGACGCCCAGCGATTTCCGCGATGCGATAAAACTCGTCGTGCTCGGGGCGCGGATCGGTTTCGTTGCCGTCGTTGCCGCTCGCATCGCGGTCCGGCGCGGGCGTGCCCGGCGCGTAGAAGCCCTGCATCGTTTCACTGAACGAAGCCGTGAGCGGGCGGCTCTGAAACGGTACTTCCGCACAGCTCGGCAAGCGCCTCACGAATTTTTTTTTCTTCGCCGTTTCCGCCGCGCGCGTCGCCTCGACGAGGTGCACGGCGTAGGATTGCGCGCCCGCGCTGTCGTCGTTTGCGGGCCAATTCGGCTTTTCTTGTCGAATGAACGCGAGCACGTTGCGCTCGGCGATGGCCGTGATCGTCGCGGATGGATTCACGCCGACCGATGCACACAATAGCGAGCCGTCGCAAACGTAGAGCCCTGTGCAGCCGTGCACGCGGCCATTCGCGTCGGTGACGCCGAGCGCGGGATCGTCGCTCATGCGACAGCCACCGTGGCTGTGCACCGTGATCGGCTTGCCCAAAAATGCCCAGGCTGGATTGACCCGCAGCTCGCCGCCCAATGTTTTGGCGACGTCCGACATCAAGAGCTCTTCGGCGGTGTAGCGCGGCGCCAAGTGGAACAGATCCAAATCCGCGATCATGCGCCCGGTGTTCGCGTCGTAATGGAGTACACCGCGCGTGCGATCTCGGCCCATGCCGAGCAGCACCACGCGATGATCGGCGCGCGTCGAATCGTAGCCGAGCACGCGCTCGGCGATTGCGCCTGGCCCGAGCCCGCTGCCGCTGCTGAGCGCCTTGAACGCTTCGTCGGAGAGCTTTTCGCGATTGCCGAGCGCGGAGTAAGCGAAGCGCTTGCATAGACGGACGCAGAATTGACGCAATCGCGCAGGCAACCAGCTCAACCTCGCCAGCAGCGCGCGCTCGATCGTGTTGTCGACGACTTCCGGCAAAAGCACGAGCGCTTTGACTTCTTCGAGGAACTCCGGGAGCGCAGCGCGCAGATCGTCGGAGGCTACGTCTTTGAAGGCGCCTCCGAGTGTAGCCAACAAAAATGAATCGAGGATCGACGGCTGCGGCGGCGCAGCGTAGCCATTTTTCTGGTTCTTCGGCGCGGGCGGTGGGCTCAGCTCCGTGCCCGGGATTTCGGCGTTGCCGCTGTCCGTGAGTCGATTTCTGCCGGTCCAAAGCCGTGCGCGCAGCGTGCCGGCGAGGCGCTCGACTTCGCGCGCGTAGCCGCCGTCTTGGATCATGAAGAAGCCTGGCTCGCCCGCGGGCTTCTCCGCGTTGGACCAGTGCACGGTGGCGTTGGTGATCGTCGGACCGTACGAAGGATATTGCGGATGCTCGGTGTCGTAGATGATGCCGAGCGCGTCCGCGTTCGGGAAATAGCCGACGCCGACCAGCTCTTGCGCCGCGCGCCCGCCGTTACCAAACTTCGCGCCACTCAAGAGCCGGCTCGAGTGCAGCGCGCCGGCGCACAAAAATAGCGTCTTCGTTTTCACCACGCGCGTCACGGACAGCACGTGATCGACGCACGACAATTGCCAACCCTGACCATCCGGCAGCGCTTCGATTTCGAGCACTTCGAATTGCGTGCGCACGCGAGCGCCGAATCTCTCGGCCAGCGCGAGGTAGTTGTAGTCGAGCGTATTTTTCGCGGTTTCCGGGCAGCCAGTGCAGCAACGCCCGCAGCCGTTGCATTCCTTTTGCACCTTGCCGTGCGCGTTCTCGCGCTTGCTGTAGTTGATCGCGAGCGGCGGATAGAAAAAGCCGTCCTCGCGCTCGAGCCGCTTCGCGACTTGGCGCAGTTGCTCGGTTTTGACCAGCTTGTGAAAAAATGGGCTCTCGGTGATGGGCGTCGCGTCGAGCATGTACGCGGCCAGATCGTAGAAGGGATCGAGCTTTTCCAAGCTGTAGCCGTCGGGCCATTTGTCGGCGAAGACTTCGGCTGGCGGCCGCAGGTGCACGTTGGCGTAAATCAGCGAGCCGCCGCCATAGCCGGCCGCCTGCACACTGACGATCTCTTCGAGATCTTCGACATCCCACAAGCCGTGATCGCCTTGCCAGGCCCAATGTTTGGTGTCGGGCAAGAGCGCCGAATCGACGGGCAGAGGCGGGAAATCTTGGGCTTCGAAGCGGCGGCCGCGTTCGAGCACGAGCACATCTTTGCCCGCCTGGCTGAGCCGGCAGGCCGCGACGGACCCGCCGAAGCCCGTGCCGACGACCGTCACTTCACTCTCAATCGCTTCGAGCAACGAAACCTCACATCCGAGTTCGGGGCCCAAATCACACCTGACTCAGTCACAGAGACGGTAGGACGGGAATGTGATCCCTCTACTCCACTTTTCTTGTACATTCTCCGCCCGGACCGGTTTTTGGGCCGCGAGGAGCACGTGTCGGACTCGACAGACGACGCTTTCGAGCAGCTGCTGCGGCGGGTCGCCCGCACGCCCGAGGTGACCGCCATTCGCCGCGGCGTCGCACCGGGCTCCCGGCTCGCGGATCGGTTCACGATCGAACGGCAGCTCGGCGAAGGCGGAATGGGCCAGGTTTTCGCGGCCTTCGACGCCAACTTGCAGACGCGCGTCGCGCTCAAGATTTTGGGTTCGCTGACGCCGCGCTCGATCACGGCAATAAAACGCGAATTTCGCGCAGCCAGCGAGCTCGCTCACCCGAACTTGGTGCGTCTGCACGAGCTCTTTTGCGACGGCGTCGAGTGGTTTTTCACGATGGATTTGGTCGAAGGCGCGTCCTTGTCGAGCGCGTTGAAACAAGGCCGCGCGCGCGCGCGCGACCCACTCGAGGATCTGTTTCGCGAGCTGGCGGTTGCGCTCCGCGCGTTGCACGCGGCGGGGCTCTTGCACGGCGATCTCAAGCCTTCGAATTTTTTGGTCACGAAAGCCGAAGGCAAAATCGTGCTCTTGGATTTTGGGCTCGCGCGACCACCTGGTGCCAGCCGCGAGCACTTGTTCGCCGGCACGCCCGAATACATGGCGCCCGAACAAGCACAGGGCAAAGATCTGAATGAAGCCGCGGATTGGTATTCGTATGGCGTCGTGCTGTTCGAAGCGCTGACGGGCAAATTGCCAGCGGGCATTGAGCTCGAGCGCGAGCTCAAGACCGTGCCGCAGCGGCTTGGGGAATTGTGTTTAGCCTTGCTCGACGAAGATCCGGCGCGGCGACCGAGCGGCGAAGCCGTGCTCGAAGCCTTCGGCGGCGTGGAGACGAGCACGCGGACGTCGGTGCCGCCGCCGGTGCGCGCGGTGCTGCTCGGTCGCCAGGCTGAGCTCGCGTATCTCAACGCCGATTACGAACGCGCGCAGAGCGGGCATGTCGCAGTCATCTTGGTGCACGGCCCGCCGGGCATCGGTAAAACGGCGCTGCTCGAACAATTCATCGCCAGTAAGCGCGGGCGCGGCGCGATCGCACTCTCGGGTCGCTGTCGCGAGCGCGAATCGGTCGGTTACAAAGCGATCGACGGCTTGATCGACGACATCGTCGCGCTGCTCGACGGGCTGCCCGAGCGCGAAGCCGCCGAGCTCCTGCCGGATGACGTCGAAGACTTGACGCGGCTATTTCCTGCGCTGCGCGTCGCGGCCGCGATCGCCGGCGCACCCAAACGTCGGTTCGACATCCCGGATCAAACCGTAGCCAAACACCGCGCGATCGGCGCCTTCCGCCAATTGCTGGCGCGGCTCGGCGCGCGCGCGCCGTTGATCGTCTGGCTCGACGATCTGCAATGGAGCGACGCGGAGAGCGCGCTGCTGCTCGAACCGCTGCTCTCGGACTCGGCCGGCGCGCGCCTGCTTTTGGTCGGCAGCTATCGCTCGAGCAGCGGCAGCCGAGGGCCCATGCTCGAAGCTTTGTTCGACGACGACGGCCGCGCCCTGCCCGCGCCGCGCACGCTGGAACTTCAGCCCCTGAGCTTCGAAGAAGCGCGCCGACTCGCGCTCCAACTCTTGCCGAAAGACGCGCTCGACCCGGATGCGCTCTCGCGCACGATCGCGCGGGACGCCGGTGGCAATCCGCTGTTCATCTCGGAGCTCGCACACTTTTCGGATTTTTCCGAGCGGCTCGCTTCGCCCAGCACGCTGACCGAGCTGGTTTCGAATCGACTCGCCGCGCTCGGCAACGGCACGCGCGAGCTGCTCGAGACCGTCGCCATCGCCGGCGCGCCGTTATCGCGCGCGGTCGCGCGGGAAGCGCGTGGCCTTTCACCGGTCGAGCTCGAACACAGTCTCGGCACGCTGCGCGCCAATCGACTTTCGTACACGCGGCGAGTCGGCGAAGAGGATCAAATCGACGTACTTCACGATCGCATTCGAGAAATCATCGTGCAAAGCGTGGCCGAGGGCGAGCGGCGCGCGCATCACTTGTCGCTCGCTCGCGCGCTCAGCGCCGATCCGTCGAGCAAACCGCACGCGCTCGCAACGCACTATCAAGCGGCGGGGCTGTTCGAAGAAGCCGGCCGGCATTGGATCCTCGCCGGCGATCAGGCGTTCCAAGCGCTCGCCTTCAACCAAGCTGCGGACTTTTTTGCGCTCGGTGTGAGCCAAGCGTCACTCGACCCGAGCGCGCGCCAAGCGCTCGAGCTCCGGCGCGCGGAGTCGCTGGCGGCTGCAGGAAAGGGCGCGCTCGCGGCCGACACGTACCTCGCCTGCGCGGCGAAACTGCACGGCGGGGACGCGCTCGAGCTTCAGCGGCGCGCGGCCGAACAGCTGCTTTTGTCCGGCCACCTCGAACGCGGACTCGGCGTGATCGAAGACGTGCTGCGCACGCTCGGCATGCGCCAAACCCGCAGCGGTCACCGCGGATTTCTCTCGATCTTGGCTGGGCGTTTGCGCGTGCGCACGCGCGGCTTGCGCTACGACCCACGTCGCGAGCACGAGATCCCGGCGCGCGAGCTCGCGCGCGTCGATGCTTCCTGGACGATCGCCTGCTCGTTGGGCGTCACCGATTTCGTGCGCGGCGCGGATTTTCAAAACGACCATTTGCTGCTCGCGCTCAACGCCGGCGAACCGCGTCGACTGCTCCGCGCGCTCACGCTCGAAATCTCCTACGGGGCGACGCCGGGCGTCGGCTCGGAGCGCCGCACGCAAACGCTGCTCGGCCTAGCGGACGAGCTCGTCCAGAGGATGGACGACGACAACGCCAGCGCGCTCGCGCACGTGAGCCGCGGCGTCGCCGCGTACCTGCAAGGTAAAATCTCGGCTTCGCTCGCGCACTGCGAGGAAGCCGTGCGCATCTTGAGCCAGCGCTGCGTGGGCGCGGTCTGGGAAACGGTGACCGCGCAGCGCTTCATGATCGCTTCCTTGTTCGCGCTCGGGCGCTTCCGCGATTTGGCCGAGCTCGTGCCGCCGTTCGTGGCCGAAGCCGAAATTCAGGGCAATCTTTACGCCGCTTCTTACTTTCGCACCAGCTACAGCAACACCGCTTGGCTCGTGCGTGACGACACGGTCGAAGCCAGCCGCCAACTTTCGCGCGCGCGTGAAGAATGGACCGCGAAAGGCACGCAGCTACCGCACTGCTGGCTCTTGGTCGGCCAATGCCAGCTCGGCTTTTACACCGGCGACGCGGACGGCACTTGGGCGAAGGTTTGCGAGCGCTGGCCGGATCTGCAAGCGGCGCACTTCTTTCACGTCGGCGTGCTGCGCGTGCAGCTCTGGCATCTGCGCGCTGCCAGCGCTGCGCTCCTCGCCGAACAACTCGCGCGACGCGGCCAGCGCGCGCGCGCCAGCGAACTGTGGAGCGAAGCGCGAAACGCCGCGAAACAACTCGGGCGCCAAGCGATTCCGAGTGCGGCTCCGCTCGCGGGCTTGCTCGAGGCCGCCGTCGAATCTGCCGAGGGACGGCGCGAGCAAGCCCGAATGCGGCTCGGCGAAGTCGCCCGCAGCTTCGACGATCACGGACTTCGCCTGTACGCCGCGGCAGCGCGCGCCCGCTTGGCCGCGCTCGGTGAAGGCCGAGATGCGAGCTTGCTGCGCTCCTCGGCCGAGGCTGCGTTTTCGCAAGAATCCGTGGAAAACCCAGCAAAAATGATCGACCTGCTCGCGCCCGGATTCGCGGCTTCGAGGGAGTAAACACGCGGGCTCGCAGCCAATCGAATTCGAGCTTCGCGCTCGCGCGCTCGTCAGGCTCAGCGGTCCGCGCGCGAAAGCTGTGATAGCTTGCAGCGGGATGGACTTGGTGGTGTCGGTGCGGGCGGAGCAAATACGCGCGCTCTACCGGCAGAGCCCGCTGCTCTTGTGGACCAACGCCGCGATCGCCGCGATGGTGGCGGCCACGCTCTGGTGGACTGCATCGCGTCCGCTCTTGCTCGCTTGGATCGCGCTGATGATCGCGATCGCGATCGCGCGCAGCGCGCTGATGCGTCGCTTCGATCGCGTCAATCCGCGCAACCACGAGCTCGAGAGTTGGGATCGGCATTTCGCGCTCGGTGCGATGGTTGCTGGGGCTGCCTGGGGCGTCGGTGCCGTCGTGTTCTTCGACGCGAAGAGCGCGGTCTCGCAAATCCTGCTCACCTTCGCCATCGGCGGCATGACCGCGGCCGCGGCGGGCACTTGGGCCAGCCGCCCGCCGGCATTTTGGGGCTACTTTTCCTGCGCGCTCGGGCCGCTGCTCGTGCGCACGCTCGCAGTCGCCGATACGCCGCACATCGCCATGGGCGGCATGCTCGCCGCGTACACTGCGGGCATGGGGCGCGTCGTGCAAACGAACTACCTCACGCTCACGCGCGCCTTTCGCTTGAACCTCGAGAATAGCGAGCTGCTCTCGCGCCTTTCGCTCTCGCAGGCCGAACTCGAAGAAACCAACCGCACGCTCGAGCGGCGCGTGCTTCAGCGCACCGCGGAGCTCGAACGTCAAGCCGAGGCCTTGCGCGACGCGCAGCGGCTCGAAGTCGTCGGCAGGCTCGCGGGCGGTATCGCGCACGACTTCAACAACTTGCTCACGATCGTGCTCACCAACATCGATATTTTGGAAGAGACGCAGAACTTCGACGCGGCCGGCGGCGCGGCAGTCGAAGAAACGCTCGGCGCAGCGCGCCGCGGCGCGGATCTGATCCGGCAACTTTTGGCTTTCAGCCGGCGCCAACGCGTCGAACCGCGCGTGCTCGACGTCAATCGCGTGGTCGCGGGCATGGATCGTTTGGTGCGCAGGCTGGTGGGCGAGCGGATTTACACGGGTTTGAATTTGCACAGCGAGCCGCTCCGCGTCGTCGCGGATCCGACGCAGCTCGAGCAAGTTTTGGTGAATCTGGTCAGCAATGCCCGCGATGCCATGCCCGAAGGCGGCAAGCTCAGCATCCTCACCGAGCTCGCCCAGAGTGTGCCGGGTGCGCCCGAGCTCAGCGGAAAATTCGCCTGCCTGCGCGTCGAAGACGAAGGCGCGGGCATGGACGCGGAAACGCTGAAGCACGCCTTCGATCCGTTCTTTTCGACCAAGGGTGCGGCGCACGGCAGTGGGCTCGGGCTCGCGACCGTGCACGGCATCGTGCAGCAACTCGGCGGCCGCGTGGAGGTCAGCTCCGAGCTCGGCTGGGGCAGCAAATTCGCGGTCTATTTGCCGATCACCGAGCGCGTCGAAACGCCGCACCTGCTCGCAGCATCGCCGAGCGCGCGGCCATCGCTGGCCGCGACGATCCTCGTCGCTGAAGACGAGCCCACGCTGCGCTCGGTGATTCGCCGCAGCTTGGTGCGCCTCGGGCACACGGTCATCGTCGCCGAAGACGGCGAACGCGCGCTCCGCGCCGCAAAGGAGCACCCCCAACCCATCGATCTACTCGTGACCGACGTCGTCATGCCGAACCTCGGCGGCGCCGAGGTCGCCCGACAACTGATGGAAGCGCGTCCGAACCTGTCGGTGCTCTTCATCTCTGGTTACAGCTGGGGCGAGGCGCTGCCCGAGAGCAATCTCGCGACCGGCATCGCCTACCTGCAAAAGCCATTCGATACGCGTGCTTTGGAGACGCGCGTGTCGGAACTTTTGGCGGCAAAGCCCGGCTTTGACGAGACGCGTCGTGGCGCGTGACCATCGAAACCCAAAATCAAAAACGAGGCCGCGCTTTTTCGTGGCGGTTTCCGCTTGGAAGCAGCGCTTCGTTATGGCAACTGACCGGTGCCGGACGCGCCGCGATTGTGTGAAGAACTATGTGAGAAGTCGCGCGATCGACCGAGAGGCAATTGCGCTCGGCACGGTTTCACCTCATGCACTCGCCGAGCTGCCGTGACTACGTCCAATTCCGTTTCCATGCCCGTCCCTGAACCCATTTCGAAGCCGCGCCGCGCGGGCCGAGTCTTGCTCGTCGTGCTCGGGCTTTTGATCTTGGTCGGCGGACTCGGCTTCATCAAATTCTCGCAGATCGCCCAGCTGATGGCGATGGGCAAGGCGTTCGAAAAATCGGGACCGCCGCCGGAGTCGGTGAGCTCGGCGACCGCCGAGATGCAGAACTGGCAAAACGAGATGACCGCGGTCGGGTCGATCG
Source organism: Polyangiaceae bacterium (assembly GCA_036268695.1). Taxonomy (GTDB): domain Bacteria; phylum Myxococcota_A; class Polyangia; order Polyangiales; family Polyangiaceae; genus PMG-095. Next base: position 48,946 of record DATATR010000370.1, read on the forward strand.
CGCCGGTGCGCGGCGTCGCGCTGAGCAACGATTTGCCGGGCATCGTCACCAAGATCAATTTCGAATCGGGCGACGTGGTGAAAGAAGGCCAGGTTTTGGTCGAGCTCGACACGAGCGTCGAGCGCGCGCAGCTCGCTTCCGCCGTCGTGCGCCACGATCTCGCGGTCGTGAACGTGAACCGCTCGCACGCGCTGATCAAAGAGAACGTGATCAGTCAGTCGCAAGTCGACAGCGACGAGTCCACGGTGAAATCCGCGGCCACGGACGCCGCGAGTTTGCAAGCCACGATCAATCGCAAGATCGTGCGCGCGCCGTTCGCCGGCCGGCTCGGCATTCGCGAAGTGAACATCGGCCAGTATTTGAATCCGGGCACTCAGCTCACGGTGCTGCAAGCGATCGGCGCGGTGTTCGTCGATTTCTCGCTGCCGCAGCAAGAGCTCTCGACCATGACCGTGGGCTTGCCGGTGAAGGTGAAGATCGAGGACGCGAATATGCCGCTGATCGACGGCGCGATCGCGGCGGTCGATCCGACGATCGACAGCAACACGCGCATGCTCAAACTGCGCGCCAGCGTGCCGAACCCGGGCGAGAAATTGCGCCCGGGCATGTTCGCAGACGTGGCCGTCGAATTGCCCGGTGAGGGCGCGGTGGTGACCGTGCCGGTGACCGCGATCGTGCACGCTTCGTTCGGCGACTCGGTCTTCATCGTGGAAGACAAGAAGCCGGATTCACCAGGCGCGAAGACCACGCCGGACGGCAAGATCATCAAAAATGCGCGCCAGCAATTCGTGCGCGTCGGCGAATCGCGCGGGGATTTCGTGGCCATCGTGGACGGCGTGAAATCGGGCGACGAAGTCGTGACCGCGGGCGCGTTCAAGCTGCGCAACAACTCGCCGATCTTGGTCAACAACTCGGTCAAGCCCGAGCCGCAATTGGATCCGCACCCCGAGAACCACTGACATGCGGTTCACCGACATTTTCCTGCGCCGGCCGGTGCTGGCGATCGTGGTCAACCTGATCATCATCATCGCCGGCGTGCAGGCGATCCGCACGCTGAACGTGCGCCAGTATCCGAAGCTCGAGAGCGCGTCGATCACGGTCAGCACGATCTACGTCGGTGCCAACGCCGATCTCGTGCGCGGCTTCATCACCACGCCGCTCGAGCGCGCGATCGCCGCGGCAGACGGCATCGACTACCTCGAGTCGCAGAGCGTGCAGGGGCTCTCGACGATCAACGTGCGGCTGAAGCTCAACTTCAACGCCGCCGCCGCGCTGGCAGACGTGAGCGCGCGCGTCGATCAAGTGCGCGCGGATCTGCCGCCCGAAGCCCAAGTCCCGGCAATCAGCATTCAGCCTTCGGACGCGCAAATCGCCGCGATGTACCTGAGCTTCGGCTCGACGATTCTGGCCGACAATCAGGTCTCGGATTATCTCCTGCGCGTGGTGCAGCCGCGGCTTTCGGCGATCGAAGGCGTGCAGCGGGCTGATATTTTGGGGGGTCGCACCTTCGCCATCCGTGCCTGGCTCAAGCCCGAGCGCATGGCGGCGCTGAACGTCAGCCCGTCCCAGGTCAGCAATGCGCTCGGCGCGAACAACTTCCTCGCCGCGGTCGGCCAAACCAAGGGCCAATTGATTCAAGTCAACGTCACCGCCGAGACGGACTTGAAGACCGTGGACGAGTTCAAAAAGCTCGTCATCCGCACTCAAAACGGCGGCCTGGTCCGACTCGAAGACGTAGCCGACGTCGAGCTCGGC
>DATATR010000371.1:0-3844 GCA_036268695.1 Polyangiaceae bacterium
CGGCGCGACAGCCACATGCCCGCGCCGATGATCAAGAGCAACGGCAAGACCGAGATCAAGAGCTGCAAAACCGCGGATTGCTCCTCGCTGTGCACGTCGACCTTGACGCCTTTGTCGCGCAAGAGCGGGAGCAGATCGCGATCCTCTTGCTCCGGCACCATGCTGCGGAAGGTCGTCAGCTTGTGGCCTTCGATCTCGGTCGGCGCTTTGAATTTGCCGAGCACGCTCTGCCCGCGCAGCGTGACCGACTCCACCTTTTCATCCGAGACCGCTTTGTAAAACGAGGTGTACGCAATCGGCGGCTGCTGATCGACCTCGCCCGCGTAGTGTCGATAGATCGCCCAACCGATGAGGATCATCGCGAGCACGATCCAAAGTCGCGCGCCGCCAGTGCGTTCGGGTGGCACCTGCGGCGGCATGCTCGAGCGCACCTCGGGCGGGGGTTTGCTGCCGGGGGAGGGCGCGCGCGAATTAGCCATGTCTCTGAAGAAGCTAGTGACGTGCCTAAGCTTTGTCGAAGGGGGCTCACCCCGAGAGCGAAGGTTAGCGCCCACGAGCGACGCTCCCGCGTCACAGCCGCAACGCTATTGAGGCGCGAAGCGCCAACGCGAGGAAGCACCGAGTAGCTCGGACCGGCGGAGCGACACGCGACAAAGCGGCCTAAATGGGCACATATCGCCGATCTCCCCTTTACAAAATCGCCTCGAACTAAACGGCTGAGCAGCCTTTCTCCCTCGACGTGAGCTCCGGGGAACGCTAACGTGACCGTTTTACTAGGCAGAGGGTATGACTTCGGACGCGGCGACAACGACCGAGGAGCATCCGCTCATCGGGGAGACTTTGCGGGGGACGTACCACGTCCTTCGCACGCTCGATCAGGGCGGCATGGGTCTCGTGTTCGAAGCCGAGCACGCGCGGCTTCGGCGGCGCGTCGCCGTGAAGGTGCTCGCGCGTCATTTGGCGTCGGATACGCAGGCTCTGGCGCGATTCAATCGCGAAGCCGAAATCATCAGCCAGCTCGAGCATCCGCACATCGTGCAGATCTTGGATTTCGACACGACCGCGCAAGGCGAGCCGTACATCGTGATGGAGCTGCTCAAGGGCGAGTCCTTGTCCGCTCGACTCGAGCGGGACGGCTGTTTGCGGATCGCCGAGGCGGTGCGCATCACGCATCAAGTCGCTTCCGGCTTGTTCGTGGCGCACAACGCTTCGATCGTGCATCGCGATCTGAAGCCGGCGAACATTTTCTTGTGCGAGATGGTCGGCCAAGCGCCGCTGATCAAGCTCTTGGATTTCGGCATTTCGAAGCGCGTCGGCGTGGGCCGTAGCTTGACCGGCGAATTCGACGTGCTCGGCACGCCGGATTACATGGCACCCGAGCAAGCGCTCGGAAAAACCGCGAGTGTGGATCATCGCGGTGACCAATACGCGCTCGCGGTGATCGCGTTCGAGATGCTCTCCGGCCAAACGCCATTCTCCGGGACGGACGTGATGGACGTGCTGCAGAAGGTGACGATGACCGAAGCGCCGTCGATCGAACGCTTCGCGCCGCACGTGCCGTCGCAAGTCAGCGCGGTGCTCAAGCGCGCGCTGGAAAAAGAGCCGGACGCCCGTTACGGCACGGTGCTCGAATTCGCCGTCGCGCTTTCGCAAGCCTGTGAGCTCTCGCTGCCGCCGCCGGTGGACGCGCTCGGCATAGCGCAAACGCTGCCCGCATCCGGCATGGGCCGGACCGCTCGCTCGCTCGCGCCTTCGCTGCACCCGGGCGAGCGCTATCAAACCGGCCCGCGCCGCGCAGCCGCGCGTTTCGGCACCGCCTCGACCCTCTCCGGCTCGGCGACGCTCAAAGACATCCCGCGCGCGCTCGAGCAAGCACGCGAAGCGCACGGCCTCGGTGACGCGAACTTGGCCGTGAGCTATGCCGAATCCGCGCTGCGCCTGGCCGAAGGTTTCGACACGCCGGACGCGCAAAAACTGATCGACAGCGAAGCCGTGCTGATCGACCACATCTTCGAGAGCCGCTTGGGTTCACTCGAACACCGCTTGACCGTGCCGAGCGCGCCCTCGCAGGTGAACGCGCGGGTTTCGCCGGAGCAAGCCTTCCTGCTCTCGCGCGTGGATGGCGGCGTGACCGTCGAAGAAGCGCTCGATCTCTCGCCCTTGTCGCGCCGCGAAACACTGCGCTTGTTGGTCGGCATGCTGCAGCTCGGCCTGATCAACGTGATCGCGGTAACGCCGAGTTCGGGCACGGGCTCGAATTCGAGTCACAGCGCTTGAGTCCGTTTTCGAGAGGTCTTGAAATGTCTTCACGTCTGCGTTGGTTGTGTTTCGCTGGGCTGTTCGTGGGCGCTGCGGCCGTGCTCGCCGCCGGCTGTAGTGACGACACGACTAAGAAAGTCCCTGCCGTAGGCGAAGCCGGCGAGGCAGGCGAAGGCAATGGCGGGACGGGCGCTGGGACGGCTGGCAAAGGCGGCACGGGCGGCGCCACAATTACCCCTGAGGGTGGAGCTGCGGGCCAACCGGTCACGACCGAAGGCGGCGCGGCAGGCGCCACCGTAACTCCTGAGGGTGGAGCTGCCGGCGAGCTGGGCGTTGCGGGTGCCGCGGGCGCGGGACCGCTCGCGTGCACGCCGGTCGGCGACGCGACCGGCGTGGTGCTCGACGCTGAAAATCAGCAAACTGCCTGCCGCGGCGCGCTCGTCGTGACGGACTTCACAGCGACATCGGCCGACGACAGCTTCACCTGCTGCGGTGCCACGGATAGCTACGAGCTGACCGTCAACGGCGTGGTCAACAATCGCGAAGGCAGCGTCGGCGGACAGCTGTCGCTGACCGTCCCCGCGGACGCGCCTGCCGGCGTCCAGTCAGTCACGGTGACGTGCTCGGGCGGCCCGACCACATACACCTTCGATCTCGACGTGACGACGACCGAAAACGCGCCCGTCCCGGGCGAAGCTAGCGGCCCGATTTACCCCAACGACGACTTACAAATCAGCGGCAGCAATCTCAACGGCGTCACGACCGTACTCGCGATCATGGTCGGCGACCCGTTCACCACTGCCGAATGCCAGATCGACACCGAGTCGAGCACGGATTCGCTCCTGGTGTGCAACTTCGACGGCGATATCGAGCCCGGCGATTACACGCTCGCAATCGGCAAGGATTGCGGCTTCGCGACGAACACGCCGTCCTTCACGGTGATTCCAGCGCCGTCGCTCTAAACGGAGTTCGGTTTTGGGGTTGGGGTGCCCTGCGCGTCGCGGCGCACTCGGCCGAGACATTCATCGGACACGGACGCGATCGGTTGCGTCCGAAGGTGCTGCGCGCGATCTTTTTTGAGCCGCCAAAGCTTCCGGAAGCTCCGAGCGATTACGCGATAATCTCGGAGAGCTTCCGGAAGCTCGGATCGATTGGACGATAACCTCGGGGAGCTTCCAGAAGCTCGGGTTGGATTGGGCGATAATCTCCGGGAGCTTCCAGAAGCTCTGTGTCGGTTATGCGCCAATCTCGGAGAGCTTCCAGAAGCTCGGGTTGGATTAGGCGACAATCTCGGGGAGCTTCTGGAAGCTCTGCATCGAATAGGCGATAATCTCGGAGAGCTTCCAGAAGCTCGCGGTCGGTTATGCGCTAATCTCGAGGAGCTTCGAAGCATGCGGATTACCACGAAGGGTCAGGTCACCATCCCTCGGGCAATTCGCGAGGAGCTCGGCTTGCTCCCCAATACGGACGTCACCTTCGATATCATCGACGGCGAAGCCCGGCTGCGCAAGGCGCGCCGTGGCAAAGGCAACCCGTCCCGCGGCGACGGTGTAGTCCAGCGTCTGCGCGGAGTGCGTCCTTCGAA
>DATATR010000372.1:0-6414 GCA_036268695.1 Polyangiaceae bacterium
CTTCACAGCGTAAGCGAAGGGCCGGCGCGCGCAAACCACAAATTCGCCGAGCGCGGGCTGCGACTGGCGAACGCCGCGAATCGCCGTTAAAGATCGACTCCGCGCATGGTCAATTTGACGGACATCGTGGCCGCTTCGCGAGATGTCGCCGCGACGCGCTCGCGCACCAAGAAGACGGCGCGCTTCGCCGAAGTTTTGCGCCAATTTTCACTCGAAGAGTTGCCGGCGGGGATCGGTTTTTTGTGCGGCGAACTGCGGCAAGGCCGGATTGGGCTCGGTTACCGCGCGCTCCGCGACGTGAAAGGCGAACCCGAACCCCAAACCGCGGCGGTGAGCGTGCTCGAACTCGACGCGGTCTTCACTGCGCTCGAGGATTTGTCCGGCAAGGGCGTCGCGAGCGAGCGCGAAAAATTGCTCTCCGCCTTGTTTGCGCGACTCACGCATGAAGAGCGAGATTTCGTCACGCGCTTGATTTTGGGTGAGCTGCGCCAAGGTGCGCTCGAGAGCATCGTGCTCGATGCGATTGCCGTCGCGGCCAGTGTGTCGCCCGAGTCGATTCGCAAAGCGATGCTGTTCGCGGGCAGCGCGCCGGAAGTGGCGCTCGCCGCATTCCGCGGCGGTGAAGCTGCGCTCGCCCAATTTTCGATTCAGCTCTTTCGCCCGCTCCGGCCGATGCTCGCGCAAAGCGCGAAAAATAGCGAAGAAGCATTCGCGCGCACCACGCCGTGCGCGTTCGAGCACAAGCTCGACGGCGCGCGCGTGCAGCTGCATCGTCGAGGCGATCGCGTCGCGATTTACTCGCGCTACGGCAACGAGCTCACCTCGTCGCTGCCGGAAATCGCGGAGCTCGCGCGCTCATTTTCGGCACAAGAGCTGGTGCTCGACGGCGAAGTGATCGCGCTTCGCCCGGACGGCCGCGCGGAGCCGTTTCAAATCACGATGCAGCGCGTGGGCCGAAAGCTCGACGTGGAAAGCGCGCGCGCCGATCTGCCGCTGCGCGCGTTCTTCTTCGATTGCTTGTACGCGGACGGCGAAGTGCTGGTCGAAAAACCGAACAGCGAGCGTTGGGAAGCGCTCTGCCGCGCCGTGCCGGAGACTGCGCGCTTCACGCGCGTGCTCGTGAATTCGGCTGCGGAAGGCGAAGCGGTGCTGCAAGCCGCGCTCGCGGCAGGCAACGAAGGTGTGGTCGTCAAGAGCCTTACCTCGACGTACGACGCGGGTCGCCGCGGCGCCGGTTGGGTCAAAGTCAAACCCGCACCCACGCTCGATCTGGTCGTGCTCGCCGCGGAGTGGGGCAGCGGCCGGCGCAAAGGCTTGCTCAGCAACTTGCATCTCGGCGCGCGCGATCCCGAAACCGGCGACTTCGTGATGCTCGGCAAAACCTTCAAAGGCCTCACCGACGCGATGCTCGCCTGGCAAACCCAAAAACTCCAAGAGCTCGCCATCGAAAAGAGCGACTGGGTCGTGCGCGTGCGCCCCGAGCTCGTGGTCGAAATCGCATTCGACGGCTTGCAAAAGAGCTCGACCTACGCGGGCGGACTCGCCTTACGCTTCGCGCGCGTGAAGCGCTACCGCGAAGACAAGCCCGCGAGCGAAGCCGACAGCATCGGTTTCGTGCGGCAAATTTACGAAAAATCGCTGGGCACCGAAGCAGATGCCGAAACCGAACGCGAAGCCGCGGACGAAAGCTGAAGCCAGGCTTCGCGACGCTGCGCGTCTTGGCCTGCGACTTGGCGCCCACGAAGCGCGAGGGGTCTCACGAGCTCGAAAACCAGTTGCATTTGCAACTTGAATTGAGGTTCGCCGGACGACCACGCGCGCTTCGGCGGTCGCCGCGCTTCGCCGGATAACGCCGCACGCTTCGCCGACGCCGCGCTTCGGCGGTCGCCGCGCTTCGCCAGACGCCGCGTGCTTCGCCGCGTGCTTTGCCGGATAACGCCGGGTGACGCCGCGCGCAGAGTTCGCTAGCGTAGGCGATTCGTCTCGATGCGCCGCGCGTTTATTTGGGTTGGGTTTGCCTTGGCCGGTGCGTGCGTCTCGGGGCGGGCGCACGCCAGCGGATTTTCGGTCGCGCACTTCGCCTCCGAACACGGCCATCCAACGACCGACAACGCCACCGCGACGTACTTCAACCCGGCCGCGCTCACGCTCAGCGACGGTTTTCACGCCTTCGCAGATTTGAGCGTCGCCGTGCGCCGCGTCACTTACGATCGCACGCGCGCCCCAACCGATGCGCCCGATCCGCCCGATGCACAAGGCGCGAACGTCGGTCGCGCCGAGCTCGTCAATCCGTTGCTCAATCCAGTGCTCGCCGCCACATTGAAGCTCGGCCAAGTGAGCCTCGGCGCGGGCTTCTTCACGCCGTTCGGCGGCTCGGTCAGCTGGAACAAGCGCGCAGAGTTCGCGAACTCACGCTACCCCGGCATCGTCGACGGCGTGCAGCGCTTTCAATCGATCGAAGGCGACATCGTGACCAGTCAATTTACGGTCGCAGGCGCGCTGCGCGTCGCGGGCACTGGGCTCAGCCTGGGCCTCAGCGGCAGCGTGATGCGCTCGTGGATCGACGACGTGCGCGCTTGGAGCAACGGCGGCAACGACGTAACGACCGAAGGCCGCTCACTCTTGCAGGTGAGCGGCTACTCGTTCGGCTTCGGACTCGGCGCGCTGTACGAAGCAATCCCGAGCGCGCTTTGGTTCGGCTTGTCTTATCAATCGCGCCCGAACGTCAGCGGCGGCATGCGCCTGCACGGCTCGCTCGACAACGACATCGGCGGCCCGAGCAGCGCCCACGTCGACATGCTCTACGATTTGCCGGACATCATCCGCTGGGGCGCGCGTTATCGCCCCGCGCGAAACCTCGAGCTTCGCGCGTTCGGCGATTACACGCGCTACTCCGCGTTCAAAAACCAATGCGTCGTCAAAGCCGGCACCGACTGCGAACTCGGCCCGAACGGCGCGGAAGTGATCGGCGGCGAGGTGCTACAAAACGTACCGCGCGACTACCACGACAGCTTCGGCATTCGTCTCGGCGCGAGCATTTGGACGAGCGCGCGTTTCGAATTTTTCTCGGGCCTGGGCTTCGAATCGAGCGCAGTGCCGGACTCCACGTTCGATCCCGGATTGCCTGATTTTTCCGGCTTCTCCTTCGCGCTCGGCGGAAGACTCGCGCTCACAAAAAAAATCCACGCCGCGCTTTCATACACGCAGTTCGTGTACATCCCGCGCGACGTGCACGGCGATCTCGCCGAGTTCTCCTCGCCGAGCCAATCGCCGGACACGAGCGGGCACTATACGCAACAGGTCGGCGTCGCGAATGCGAACGTCGATGTGGCGTTTTGAGCAGAATCAACGACGCGCAGGTCGCGCCCAGTCCTCTACCCTGAGACCCGGAACGCGTGCCATGTCGTCGAAATTCGCGGTCACGAGCACCGCATCTTCGGCTAGCGCGTGCGCCGCAATCGCCGCGTCGAAGTCTTCGATGCGCTGGCCTCGTTTCTCCAACATCGCCTTGATTGAGCCGAAATGCTCGCTCACTCTGTCTGACCAAGGCACCCGCGCCAGTTCTGTTCGCACCAGGTCAAACCGCTCTTGTAGCGCTTGACGTCGCTTCGACTTCGGCAGGCGTTCTAGCCCATACATGATCTCTGCAGCGACGGGCTGCGGCATCGCCACGTCGACACGGCTGATCTTTTTGAGGCGCGCGACGACTTGGGGTTCGCCTTTCATCAACGCCGAGACAGCGTTCGTGTCGAGCACATACCTCATAGTTCCCTAGGCCTTTTCGAACGACGAGCCTTTTTCACTTCTCGCACGAGCTGATCCACGCTCGCGGCTACTTCGGAACTACTCTCGGATAACTGTTCGAAAAAGCCTGGCGACCAGTCCGAACCCGCGCGCACTTCGCGTTCGAGGGCGCGCGTGACCAGTTGATTGCGGCTGATTCGTAGCGCGCGCGCTTTGCGATCGACCGCATCCAGCAATTGTTTCGGAAGGTGCACGCTGGTGGCCATGACTATATGCGCGAGTATATTCGAAGGCGCGCGGAGTACCAGCTCGAGCGCGCGCGAGCCCCTCGGCAGTGGCCGCCCGCTCGAACGTCCATTAGTTGCAGAAGTTCGGGCCGAACAGGTGGCGCTTCGGCGCTGCTGCGTTCGTGTCTTGCCAGACGATGCCGTAGCCGGCGGCGCTGCCGGCGATGGTCACGTTCGCGGCGGGCCCCGGATCGACGGTGAAGAGCTGGCCGAGCCCGCAGTTCGCGAGGATCTCTTGCACGCGCAAAATACCGGAAGAAACCACCAAATATCCGGATTGAGTAGCAACGATCGCCGTGGGGACGAACGAAGTGTCCGCGATGTTGACGGGCCCGCACAACAAGGTCCCACTCGCGTTGTAGCTGGATAGTTGCGGAGTTCCCGAACTGGCGACAGTGACGATCGCGTAGCCGTTTGCGCTCCCGCCTACGACCGGCTTGCTCCCTGTGAGTGTGAGCGGTTTTTGGTCGTCAAAAGACGACGAAACGGACTCACCGAGCGCTGCTCCCGCGTCGTCGAAGACTGCGATGAATCGGCTACCGCTGGCGATCAACGTGGGGTTGATTCCTCCGCCGTTCGCGTTGCGCATGCCCGGCACGCCAGCGGGTGAGATGGTATTCACCCAAACATTCGGGACGGGACCGCCCGAAAATGCGTTCCACATCACTGCCCAATTGTCGTTCGGGACACGCGCGATCCTGGGCGAGGCCGAGTCACCGATGTCGGCGACTTGAATGGGTGTCGCGGTCGCCGCACCAGCGCTGGTGATTTCGCTGAAATAGACGCCGGTTCCGGAGAGAATCGCCCAAACCGCGCCGAACGAGCCGGAGAAGGTCAGGCCCGTGCCGGACGGATTCGTCGTCTTCGCAGCGTTGATTACTTCGGAGCCGACTTGAGCGACGCCTGTCTTGTCGAATGTCTCGAAGAACACGTCCCCGACGGTGCTGCTCGAGCCATCATAATAGAGCACGCCGTAGACGGAGCGATCCGTTGCCCACGCGATCGAAGGTGCGGAGCGAGTGGCACTCGCAGTCGAGCCGATCTGCTCGCTCTTGCCCGAAACCGTGAGGCCGTCCGAGAGATCGACCTTGCCGTCGCAATCGTTGTCGATGTGATCGCACAGCTCGGGCGCGCCGGGATGTGTCGTCGCGGAGTTGTCGTCGCAGTCCGTGCCGGGTTTCGCTGCGCAGAGCTTGGAGAGGAAGGTGTCGTGATCCTTGTCTTGGCCTTGCACGGTGCAGACCGCGCCATTGGTCCCTTCGGCGCACAGTACGTCACAGTGCGCGGCATCTGGATTCGTGCAAGGCGCAGTGCCTGCTTGGCACGCGCCCATGACGCAAGTCTCGCTGCCGTTGCATGCGATGTGATCGTCGCAGTCCGCCGCTGTCACGCACTCCGGCGTAGCCGTGCCACCGGCCGCGCCTGCTTCGCCACCGGCGCCCGCTTCGACCGTTCCCGCTGCACCCGCACTCGCGGGCGCGCCTCCCTCAGCGGCACCGCTCGCGCCGGCCGTATCGCTGCCGCCGTTCGTGGCCGGAGCTCCGGCCGCCGTCCCAGCGCCGCTTCCGCCGCTGCCGCCGGCCGCTTCCGGGCAGGTCTTCGCATCCTCGCACGAACTAAAATCGCTCGAGCAACCGCTGGTCACGCAGATTGCGGTGCACAGCCCGAAGAGCCCGACGCCTCCGACCATTCGAGACACATGCTTTGCTCGCGAACTAATCGACATTTTTCTCTCCCAGCGCCCGCGTTTCGGGCGACTCCTAACCGCGTTTCGATATGCCGACAACGGGTATCGGCCGCCCGCCACGCGAGTTGCGGATTTTCGAAGAAGCGGACGAGCTCAGCCCCAAGATTGTTGCGTCACCCCCGCGATCGATCCACCCCGCGCCAACTCGCTCTGCCCTCGAGCACGCCGCCGTCCGCCGTCATTGCGACGAGCATGCCCGCGTCCGCCATGATGCCGATGAACGGCGCTTGCCAATTGGGATCGTGCCACACGCTGCGCCACGCGGCGTCGCGCGCGGGATCGCGGACCCACAATCTACCGAGGCTTGCCACCCATTCGCGATCGAGCACGTCCATCGCGGCCGCGGTGAGATCGGGAGTGCCGTTTGCGACCGAGACGACGCAGCTTTGGCCTTCGACGCGCAAGGCGACGCCGTCGCTGCCGACGACCAAGCCGAGCCCGCGATCCGAGTTCGACGCGCCCGAGACGAACGCGCGTGCGCGTGGCGTGAGCAAATACGCCGTCTCCCACTGCATCGGCGAGTAGATCGCGGCAAAGCCGTTGCCTTGGGTGAGTCGGCCGCAGATCACCCAGCGCGAGTCATCCAGCCGGAGCAGCGCCGCGACGTACGCGACGCCGTCGAGCAGCATCGGTTTC
>DATATR010000373.1:0-20671 GCA_036268695.1 Polyangiaceae bacterium
CGCCTTCGATCTCGGCTCCGCGCTGATCGCTCACATCGCAGTGGGCGATGGCCCGCAGGCGTGGAGCTGGGCAGCGATCACTGGCGTACTCTGGGCTCTGTCGTATTTTTTTTGGCGCGGCTTGGACGCCGCTGCTCAATCGGCTTCGGTCAGCACGTTGCCCGCGCTCGAGTAGTAAACGCGGTCGCACTTCGCGTTTGGCTCGGCACCCATCAGGCCGGGTAGCGCGATGTGATCGTAAAAGGGCGCGTTCTGCTCGGGGCGATCGCGGAAGCGCGCCATTTGTTGGTTCGCGCCCTCGTCGAAGTAAAAGAGCGTGCGCGAATCGGCGGAGAGCGCGGTCGGGAGCGGGCGCGCGGTGCCGGTGCCGTCGAAGATCAGGTGGCTGATATTGGTCGGCATGTTCCAAACGCCCATCGTCGCGAGCGATTCGTAGACGACCGAAATATCGCCGTACGTCGTGTAGCCGGTGAAAATGAAGGAAGTGCCGTTCGGGGCCAGCACCGGCGCGGCGTATTGCTCCATGTTTTGCAGCGCGCGATCGTTGAGCCCCGCGAACGCGGTGGTGTCCGCGCCGGAGCTGAACGCGCTCGCGCGATCGCCGCGCGTGAGCGCGCCAAAGCTCTGGTGACCGCTCCCGACCAAGACCAGCGTTTTGCCGTCGCCGCTCAGCGCGACACCGACGCTCGGGTCGTAATCCGCGGGCACGCTGACCGCGTTGCCCGAGTCGAAATCGCTGCTCGCATCGTCGCGATGCGCAACGTACAACGCGCCGCCGCGCAAGAACGCGATGTCGAGCTCGTCTGCGGTGATCGAGAGCAAGCTTTCGGCCGCGGCGGTGGAGACGCCGTTCACCGGTGCGGGCCCGATCCACATCGGCGTCTCCGAGCAGGCGCCCGGCGTCACCACGACGACCATACCGGGCGGCAAATCATCGCCGCCCGCGCCGCCTTCACCGGTCACGCTTTCACCCGCGGCGCCAGCAGCGCTCGAATCCCCCGCGCTGCTCGAACCAGCGGCACCCGCATGCCCGGTCGAGCCACCGGAGCTGCGCGTGCCGGCGCTGTTGCCGTTCGTGCCGCCGCTCGAACTCGAAGTTCCGCCGCTCGAGATCGGCGCGGGATGCGAATCCGAGCCCGACGAACACGCGGCGACGACGCTCGCGCCCGCGAGCGCCACGAGCGCGAAGGAAGAGAAACTCTTTGCGTTCATGCTCGCCTCACTCCGCCGGAACGCAGCTGTAGGACTCTCGCCAATTGGTCAGTGTGGGGCTCGCGGTCAGTTCGTTGTTCGGAACCAAGCGGATCGTCACCTTCAAGTATTGTTGGGATTTGAGCCCGATCGCCGTCAGCGCCGCGCCGACGTCCGAGCCGATCCAAGTCGTGTTCGGCGCGCCGCTCGCGGTGCCGACCAAGACCACGCCGCTGGAAGCGCCCGTGGTCACAGCGGCCGGATAAACGGGCAAGGTCAAAAAGTCGGTGCCGGTGGCAGAGGTCTGCGCGTAGAACTCGATCTTGGAGTTGGTCGCCGGCGTGACGTCCTCCCAATCGAAGAAGCGCCAGACTGGCTGCGTGCCACTAGCGCACGCGGCAGTGTAGTTGCGTTCGTAATTCGCCGGCGTCATCACCAAAATTGCCGGCGGCGGCTGACAGGTGCCGGTCAAGCAGACCGCGCCGATGCAGCAATCGCTGCTCGTCGTGCACGCGCCGCCCTGCGCGACGCACATGCCAACCGGCGGCGCCGCGCCGCAATGGCGCGTCGGCGGATCGGTGACCGGCGTGTCCAAGCGGCAGAGCGACGTCTTCGGCGAAGCCAAGCCACCGCAGCAATCTTCGTCCACGTCGCAAACCGCGCCGTTCGCGTGACAGCTATCGAGCACCCAGAAGCCACGCTCGTTGATGTAGCCGCTGGCCGCGTTGGTCGAATAATTTTGGCTGGGCAACCAGAAGCCGGGGTGGCTGCGATCGGTCGAGCCGCTGGTCGTATCGTCGATCGCCGAAACCCAGAGTTGGCTCTGCAGCGCGGTGTAATTGAGATTCGGCGTGTAGCTCGCGGTGTTCGAGTAGTCGTTCTGCACGCTGGCGACGTTGAACGTGTTGCCGTACGGCCGCGTGCTCGTATAGACGACCCAGCGGTAACCACCGGCGGCGGTCGGCGACATCGTCGCTTGATACGACTTGTTCGCGTCCACCGTGCGCTCGCCGGAGTTGAGCTTGGTGAGTTGCACCGGCACGGGCGGCGTGGCTTGCGAATCGATCGACCACAAGCGGCCCGGATCCTCGTAGTAGTTGGTCGGGCCCATATAGCCGTAGACCGTCCACGGGTTGCGGCAGCAAAAATCCGCGGGCACCGTCGATTGATAGATGATGCTGCGCGAGTCGCTCTCGAACGTCGGCCACTTCATGGCGTCGCCGAATGGCCAGGTGTTCACCAAGAGCTTGCGCGTCTTGAAGATCTTGTTCGTCTGATCGAACGAGAACATGCTGATGCCTTTGCGCCAGCCTGCTCCCGCCGCGGAATCGCCGTCGATGAACACGAGCTTCGTGCCATCGGGCGAGAACCCAGGAACCATCATCGCGGTGCTACCGAGACCCCACGAGCCCGGCGTGGCCGTCGAGACATCGACCGGTGACGCGCCCGTGGTTTGCGGCGTTTGCCACACGACGTAGTTGCTGTTGTTCCCGTTGTCGCCGCCGTCGCGCATCATGCCGGACTGGTTCGTGTCGCCGGTCGGCTTGAACGCTGATTGCGGAATCGCGGTCCAGGTCGTGCCGTTGCAGTTCACTTGCCATTGCAAGAGCACCTCTGCGCCGCCGCCGTTTTCGTACCAATCGAACTTGAAGCTGTGATCGCCGGCCGCGAGATACGTCGCGCCGTAGAACGGGTTGTAAGTCCAGGTGTTGGCTACGCGGACTTGGTCGATCCACAAGCGGCCACCGTCGTCCACATTGCCGTTCGTGCGGAACTCGTACACACCGCTGCACGGCGCAGTAATGAGGCCCGTCCAGCGCGTCGACCAGTTGTCGCTGCTCGGAAGCTGCGAATACTCGGTGCGATTGTTGCCGTAGTTGGCGTAGATGTTCGCGTCGTAGCGCGTGAACGATGCTTGCAGCGTCGGGTTCTGACCCTGGGTGTTTCCCGCCACCATATCGCTGTAGTAGCTCGCGGTGAGACCATTCGTGGGTGTGGTGAAGGTCGTGGGCGGGAAGATGTTCGCGGTCGGGATGCGCTCGATCACCGAGCCGTATTGCCAGCGCAGTTTAACCGAGGCGGTGTTCGAGGTTTCCGTGTGCTGAACGACCAACGGGTACTTCACGCCTTGCGTCAGCGAGATGGACGTCGCAGCGCCGTTGTTGATGCCGCATTTATTGTTCGCGGCGCTCGTTTGCGAAATCATGGTCACACCGTTGACGGTCACGGTGATCGTGTCATCGAAGTCCGCACAGAAGGTGACGTTGCCCGTGTACGGCGACTCGATTTGGCCCTGCCACGTGTCGCTGAAATTGTCGCTCGGCAAAGCGCTCTCGGCGGCAGGACTGTTCGTGCCCCAATCCGCATAAATGTCGGGCTCGAGCCGAGTCAGGGTCGCCGTCCCGCTGAACGTCTTGTTGGAGTAGTAGTTCACGAGCATGCCGTGCTGCGCGTCGTTCGTGTAGAGCTGCGCCTCGGGCACGATCATTTGCGCGACGTTAGTGCTGCTCCACCACAACTTGATCGAGGAGTTGCCGCTGGTGTCGAGCTCGTCGAGCGTGATCGGGACCTTGACGCCGGCGGTCATCGCGATCGTGCCCGTGGTCGAAGTCACCGAGCTCGGCTCGGACGCACCGGTGGTGTCGATCACGACCGTGCCGTTGACGGTGAGCTTCACCTTGTCCGCACTGTCGATTTGGAAGGTGTAGGTTTCGCTGGTGTACGACTGAATCAAGCCGGTGCGCCGCACCGAATAATCGGTCGGGACCATGCCACCCGGGCTACCCGAGCCGAAATCGAAATTGACGACCGGGTCGATGCGCTTCCAGAGCGGACTCGCTGTCGTTAGGGTTTTGTTGGGGAAGTAAGTAGCGAGCAAGCCCGTGCCGGTACCGCCAGATTGCTGGTTGGTCGGCACGCTCACCGTGCGCGTGGTCGTATTGATGCCAATCACGTTCTGGTAGGTGTTGCCGTAGATGTTGTTGGCGGAAAGCGCATAGGTGCCGTCCGGCGTGAGCGGCGCCCAGGCAAAACCACGCCAATCGTTGCCGCCGGAAGTGTACGTGTTGCGCGCCGGCACCGGCACGAAGTCGGCGAGTGGGCTGAGCACGCCGCCAGCTTGCACGCTCGACAAGCCGCCGTTCGTCGCGCTCCAGCTCTTGTCCGCAGTGGCGAGATAGTTACCGTGGGCGGAGACAGAGTGACACACCGGGCAACCGTCGACGGTCGCGAATGCGCTGTGCGCCACAGTGGTCGAACTCGGATCGGCGACCATCATGTTGGTGCTACCGCCGCGGTTGTACTGCGTGTAGTAAATGAGGCCGCGCACGGGCGCCGTGCTGAAGTGGAGAGTGCGCGTAACGGCCGGTGCCGGCGTGGTGCCAATCACCCGTTGTATGCTGTACGCGACGTCTTGGCCTTTGCCTGTGTTTTCGAAATCCTTCCACACCGATTGCGGAATCAGCGCGCTCGGCGGCGTCGACTCCGCGATGACCTCCGACCAATTGAAGGTCGCAGTACCGGTCGCCGGATAGAGCAGCGAAACCTTCACCGCGCTCGCCACGGTGCCGCCGTTGTCCCATTGAATCAGCGGTGCGGCTAGACCGATCGGAAGCACGGTGTTGTTGTAGGGATAGAGCACGGTCATCGGGTCGGTACCCGAAGCGGTCTTGGCGAGGTTGGTGGTGGCGCCGGTCGGTGCGTTCGTCGTATCGCTCGCACTGACCGTTACGTTGACGCGAGCGGTGGCCGAGAACTGGCCGGCGTACGCAGTGACATTGATCGGTCCTGGCACCGCGCTGATCATGCTGACGAGGCCGCTCGTGATGGTCGCGATATCGTAACGATCGAGCGTCCACGCCGGTGTAATCGCTACTGGCGAGCAACCCGCCGGCACGAGCGAAACCGTGAACTGCGGATTGCCCGGCGTGACCGTCAAACGACTCCGCGTGCCGCTCGGCGTAGCCATGTTCGCCGCTGGCACGACTTGCTCGGCGATCGAGGGCGAGCTCCAGTGAAACGTCGCCGAGGCACCGCCGCCGTTCTCGTAGTACTCATAGCGGAAGGACACGGGCACGCCGGCGGTGAGGTTGATCGGCGTCGAGGCGTACTCGGTCGGGCCTTCGTCGATCCAGTGATCGATCACGAGGGTGTTGTTGATCCAGAGCCGCACGCCGTCGTCGGTGATGGTGTAGAAGGTGTACGCCTCGGTCGTGGTCGGGATGACCGTGCCGGTCCAGCGAATCGAGAATGCGTCAACGCCGATGCCAGGTACGCCAGGCGAACCGCTGCCCCAATTGTAGTCGATGTTCTGTTCGTTGCGCGTGTACGTGACCGGCCAAGTCGACGGGATCTGCGTGATCGAGTGGCTGAATTGATTGAAGTACTCGGTCTTGACGAACGCCGTATTGACCGCGCTGACGGTGATGTCCTGCGTTGCCGGTGTGATCGTGATGCCGGTGCATACGCCCTGTTGCAACGGCGTATTCGCGCGCAAAACCAAGCCGCCGTCGAGCGCGAGTGGACCGCCATCGGGCAGCACCAACCCGGTGGTGTCGTCGGTGAAGCGCTGGCAATACGGATCGCACGGATTGTCCACGCACGCCGACGACGTGCCGAGGCCTTGCGTGCGCTGGCCGGGCGGGATGCTCATCGTCGCGATGCGATCGCCGATGCAGTCGCCCCACGTGCCGCTCTCGCAGCTGCGTTTGCCGAGCGAGCAAGAGACGTAATCACCAGAGACACGCTCGACCTGACCGCAATCGACGACTTCGTCCGGCGTATCGCAAGCACAACCCTTGTTCGGCGTCGCGCAAGGATCTGCGTTCGGAATCGGTTTGTCGCCTGCATCCGCCGCGCCCGCGAACGGCGCGCCGCCATTGCCGCCGTGCGAACACGCGACAGTCGTAAACAAGAGCGCGAAAGCGAAGAGAGGGCGCAGGTGCTTTTGAAGCATCATCTTCCCAAATACGGCCATTGAGCGGTCCACCGGTAATGGTCGAGCTTTACTGATGCGTAAAAATCTGCAACGGCGCCCTCGTCGCAGAATGTGGGCAAATCGCAACGAAAAGCGGGGTTTTTACCGCGCTACGCGAGCGGCGCGTTCAGCCCCGTCAAAGCTCTGACGCGAAGAGCCGCGCATCACGATCGCGATTCGAGCCAAATTCTCGAGCGATCGCGCGATGCGCTCAAGCACGTACATCTGTCTCGGCGCACCTATGCAAAATGGTAATAGCGCTCGGCGCGGCCCGAAAAAATCAGCCGAGCACGTCCGCAATCGTGTACCGACCCGGCTTCTTGCCGACCAAGAAGCGCGCCGCGCGCAAAGCGCCGTGCGCGAACACGTCGCGATTCGAAGCGCGATGCGTGAGCTCGAGCCGCTCACCTTGACCGAGCAAGTACACGGTGTGATCGCCGATCACATCGCCGCCGCGGACGCCGAACACGCCGACTTCGTCCTTCGTGCGCGCGCCGACTTCACCGTCGCGACCACGCAGCTCGCGCACGTTCGGGCGCACGTGCTTTACGGCTTCGACCAGCCGCGACGCCGTGCCACTCGGTGCGTCGATCTTGCGGCCGTGATGCAGCTCGACGATTTCGACGTCGAAGTCTGCGCCGAGCCGCTTCAAGGCAAGCTCCACGGCTTCGGCCAGGACTTGCACGCCCAGACTCATGTTGCCGGCCCAGAGCACGGGCACGACTTCGGAAGCTTTGTCGAACGCGCGCTTGGCTACTGGATCCAGGTTCGACGTACCGCTCACGATCGCGACGCCGTGGCGCATCGCGAGTGAGAACAACTGAGCCACGGCCGAAGCCGTCGAAAAATCGATCACCACTTGGGCGCCGAGCAACGAAGAAGCAACGTCCGCGCTCGTCACCACGCCGAGCGAGCCGAGCCCGGCGATCTCGCCCAAATCTTTGCCGAGCGAGGGATCCGAATCGGAGCACGCAGCACCGACGATTTCGACGTCCCCCGCTCGCTTCGCGAGTCGCGCGATCGCAAGCCCCATGCGGCCGGACGCGCCGTGCAGCGCGAGCTTCACGACGCCTCGTATTCGGCCAGCACGGCGCTGAGCCGAGCGCGACACTCGGCCGTCGCTTCCACCAGAGGCAAGCGCACACTCGCGTTCATGCGCTTCTTGATCGAAAGCGCGGCCTTCACCGGCGAAGGGCTCGCCTCCGAGAACATCGCCTTGTTCACGGCGAAGAGCTTCACTTGCTTCTTGCCCGCGTCGCGCACACGACCGGACAAGGCATCCGCCACCATCTCGCTCACTTCTTTGGGGTACACGTTGCTGGTCACGCTGATCACGCCGGTCGCGCCCACGCTCATCATCGGCACGGTGATCGCATCGTCCCCCGAGAGCACGTAAACTGGGCGCTTCGCGCGCAGAAACAACTCCTGGCAGTGCTGCACGTTGCCGGTCGCGTCTTTGAATCCGATCACGTTCGGGCAAGCGTCGAGCACACGCAGCGCCGTGTCCACGCTCATCTCGACCGCGCTGCGGCCGGGGATGTTGTACAAAACGAGCGGCGCCGATACGGCCTTCGAAATCGCCAAAGTGTGCTGAAATAAGCCTTCTTGCGTCGGTTTGCTGTAGTACGGCATCACCACCATCACGGCGTCCGCGCCGGCTTCGACGGCTGCCTTCGCGGCTTCGATGCTCTTTTTGGTGTTGTTCGAGCCGGTGCCCGCGAGCACCACGGCTTTACCATTGGCGACCTTCTTCGAGCGCGCGATGAGCTCGCGCTGCTCGCCGTCAGTCAAGGTCGGCGCTTCGCCGGTCGTGCCGCACGGCACGAAGCCGCTGATGTTGCCCGCGAGCTGCGCCTCGAGATGCTTTTCGAAGGCGACGTAATCCACCTCCGAACCATCGGGTGTAAATGGAGTAACGAGCGCGGTGTACGCGCCAGAAAGGCTGAGCTCTGCCATGGCGCGCTTCTTTTCCCGCGTTCCGGCGCGCGGCGCAACATCAGCCGCGCGACAAACCGCGTGAATCCCGCGCGCGTCCGCGCCAATACCAGAGCCTTTGTGCGCGCTTCCGTGACGTCGGTTTCTGCCAGATTTATCGGAGTTTGACCCCGGAGCGCGCCCAGGTACTATCGTCAGTCCGCACGGTCATGGCCTCGATTATCCCCGGTCGCCGGACCGCGATTTCACTCCCGTCCGAACGCCCCAAGGGCAGCGGCGAGCCGTGCTTGGTGATCATCTCGGGCGGGGAGATGGGCCGGCGCATCGACCTCACCAACGAGGAGGTCTCGATCGGTCGCAGCGAGCAGTGCACGGTGAGCGTGAACAGCGATCTCGTCAGCCGTCGCCACGCGGTGGTCAATCGCGTGCTCGGTCGTTACATCGTGGTCGATCTCAAGTCGACCAATGGCACTTTCGTCAACGATCAACGCATCGAACGCGCGGAGCTCAAAGACGGCGATCTGCTCCGCGCCGGCAAGACGGTGCTCAAGTACCTCGAAAACAACCTCGAGCTCGAGTACATGCAGCACCTCTTGAGCCTGGCCACGGTCGATTCGCTGACCGGGCTCTACAACAAGCGTCACTTCGACGAAATCTTCGGCAAAGAAGTCGGCCGCGCCGAACAAGCAAAAACCCAGCTCTGCTTGATCGTGCTCGACATCGATCACTTCAAAAAAATCAACGACAGCTTCGGTCACCCCGCGGGCGATGCCGTGCTCAAACACGTCTCGGCGATCGTCAAAAGCCAAATCCGCCCGAGCGACACGCTCTGTCGCGTCGGCGGCGAGGAGTTCGCGATCGTGCTGCCGCACACGCCGCTCTCGCTCGCGGCACAAGCCGCCGAGCTGATCCGCGGCGCCGTCGAAGCATCGATCTGCGACGTCTCCGGCAGCCCAATTCCCGCGACGCTCAGCCTCGGCGTCGCCGAGCTCCAATTCGGCGAAGTCCCCGAACAGTTCTACCAGCGCACGGACGAGCGGCTCTACGCCGCAAAACACAGCGGTCGCAACCGCGTCTGCTGATTTTATTTTTTTGATGGTCACGCGGCGTGCACGAGGCGGCAAAGCCTTCGGCGTCGCGTGACGTGAACGCGCGATGTCTAACGCGTCAGCGACTCGATCACGGCACGTAACGCCGGAAACTCGGCGCTCAACGTCGCGCGCGACGGCATTTCGAAATCGGCGAAGTCGAAGCCCGGCGCGACCGTGCAACCGCACAACGCAAAACCAGCGCCGCTCACGCGCGCGGCTTGCAGTGTTCCCGCCGGAACGACCCACTGCGGCCGCTCGCCGCGCAAGAGCTCCTTGCCGAGCGCAATCCGCCGGTGAGTGCCCGCGCGATCGATCGTGTGCAGCTCGAGGCTAGCGCCGAGATAGTGATGCCAAATTTCGTCGCTCCGCACGCGATGAAACGCCGAGAAGTCGCCGGCGCGCAGCAAGAAGTAGATCGCGGTGGAGGCGGCGCGCCGCGCGCCGAAGTGCGCTTCCACGCTCGCCGCCGCGCGAAATGTTTCGCTGAAGAATCCGCCTTCCGGATGCGGCACGAGCGCCAGCTCGGCGATCACTTCGTCCGCGCTCGGTCCCGCCGCGGCCGAGGTCATGCTCACGCGCTCGCGCGTTTCGTCGAACTCGAGCTCGGGCGCGTGTACGCGAGTCCCGGGCCCTTGCGCGGCGCGAGGCATTGCGCGGCGAGCGCGGCCATGAACCGTCCGCGCAATGCTTCGGGTAAGCGCGACAGGAACGCGCTCGCGAAGTCGGAGTCGACTTGGCAGCGCGCCAAAAGCTGCGCGGCGCGCGGACCGTAGTTGTGCGCGCACGCTTCGCAGATCCCTTGGTCGAGCTTGGCGAGAGCTGCGCAACAACGACACGTTCCAGGAGCGGGCATGGTCCGCTGCCCTTAACGGACCGCGCTCGGTCCGGCCAAATTTGTTGCCGAAAATCGGCTCCGCCGCCGCTCGCAAGCCGAATTGCCGCCCGCGCGCGGGCAAATCCGCTAGCTTGCGCCGCATGGCGCACGACCATGACCACGATCACGACCATGATCATGATCACGACCACAATCACGCTCACGACCACGACCACGACGAAGATTTCGCCGAAGAGCTCGACGAGTTTTTAGGCGAATTCCAAGAGCTGCTCGGCTCGGATCCCGAAGCCGCCATGGAACTCGTGGAAAGCGTGGACGAATCCTTCGCCGGTCACCCGTTGATTCGGATCGCGCACGCACACGCGGTGTGGGTGGCCAAGGGCGCGGCGAACGCGCGCGGTGAGCTCGAAGCATTGGTGAAAGACGAACCGGATTTTTCCGACGCGCACTACGCGCTGGCCGATGTCTACGGCGAGCTGAAGGAAGACGCGCTTCGCGTCTCACACTTCATGAAGGTGCTCGAGCTCGACGAGAAAGACGATCAAGACGCGGGCTTCGACGCGAGCGAATACCAAGACTTGATCGTGAAGAGCGCGCAGCAGGCGCTGAGCGGCCTGCCCTCGCCCTATCGCGAGCGACTCGCCGGCGTGCCCGTGCTGCTCGAGCAGCGCCCGAGCAAGGTGATGGTCAAAGATGGCTTCGATCCGCGCGCGCTGGTGTTGTTCGAAGGTCCGGCCGTCGAAGCTGCCGATAGCGATTTGCCGGCGCCCACGCGGATCGTGCTCTTTACCGCCAACCTGCCCGCCGAGTTCGAGGACGAAGAAGAGCTCGCGAGCGAAGTCGAGCTCACGCTATTGCAAGAGATCGGCGACTACTACGAGCTCGAAGACGATGAGCTCGATCGCCTCGGCTTGGAATAGTCGCGCGCGAGCTCGAGGAAGGCGCTGGCCGCGCGCGTCTTCGCGCCCGCGCGCGGCGTGATCGCGCCCACGCTGCGACGCGCGCCGAACTCGCGCAATTTGAGCACGCTCAGCGTACCGCTCGCACGTTCGCGTTCGACGGCGAAGCGCGGCACGATCGCGATCCCGAAGCCGAGCTCGGCGAGCCGCTTCAGAACTTCCACGCTGCTCATGTCCATGCCGACGTTGAGCGGCGTCCGTTCAGCCAAAAACGCGGCCTCCACGTGGGCGCGCGAACTCGTCGTGCGATCGAGCAACAAGAGCGAGTGCGGCGCGAGATCGCGCACGCCGACTTCACGGCGCTTGCCGAGCGCGTGCGCGGGCGCACACACCGCGACGTCTTCTTGCGCGGCGAGCGTAACGCAATCGAGTCGCTCGCTCGGTTTGTGCCCCGCAAGCTCGAGCGATTCGGGCAGCGGCAAACTCACGATGCCGATATCGACTCGACGCTCGGCGACACGCTCGGCGATCACCGGCGAAGGGCGATTGTCCAGCCGCAGCTCGACCTTCGGATAACGGGCGCGAAACTCCGCGAACACCGGCGGCAAAAAATAGCAAGCTAGCGTGTCACTCGTGCCGACGATGAGCTCGCCGAACGCAAGCTCACTGAGCGCCGCGAGCTCGCCTTGCGCGAGCGCCATTTCATCGAGGATGCGAGTGGCGTGCGGCAAGAGCGCGCGGCCCGCGTCGGTCAGGCGCGGGGTATGGCCGTCCCGCGCGAACAACTTTTGGCCCAGCTCACGCTCGAGCAAGAGCACGGCTTGGCTCACGGACGATTGAGTTTTTCCGAGTTCGTTCGCGGCCTTGGAAAAGCCGCCCAGGCGCGCCACCGCGGCGAAGGCAGCCAGCCGTGCGCTATCGAGAATCGTCATTTCTAATGAATTATATCAAATTCTATTGGATTGCATAATGCTTGGCCGAGCTCATGATCCGGCCATGATCGTCATCGCCGGAAAAGCAGCGCTCTCGGCCGGCCGCCTCGAGAAGCGGTTGGCGAAGCTCCAAAGCTCGAACCCAGAAGTCAGCGCGATCGCTGCGCGCTTCATCCATTTCGTGGACGTGGATAGTCGCGCGCTCGACGAGCGCGAGCGCTTCGTGCTCGACCGCTTGCTCGAGTATGGACCGCGCGATGCGAGTAAGACCACGAGTGGAAGCGAATACTGGGTCGTGCCGCGGCTCGGTACGATTTCGCCTTGGGCGTCGAAAGCAACCGAGATCGCGAAAATCTGCGGCTTGACTCAGATCCGCCGCATCGAGCGTGGCGTCGCGTACGTCGTCGCTGGGCGCGTACGAGACGAAGCTGCGCTGCTCCGCAGCCTGCACGATCGCATGACCGAGTCGGTGTTGCGTAGCATCAGCGACGCCGAACGCTTGTTCGCGCGCGCCGAGCCGAAACCGGTCAGCACCGTCGACGTGCTCGGACACGGTCGTACCGCGATCGAAGCCGCAAATCAGTTGCTCGGCCTCGCGCTCGCGCCCGACGAGATCGATTACCTGGAACAGAACTATCGAGCACTCGCGCGCAACCCGACCGACGTCGAGTTGATGATGTTCGCGCAAGCCAACAGCGAGCATTGCCGGCACAAAATCTTCAACGCAGATTTCGTGATCGACGGCGAAAAACAGCCACTTTCGCTGTTCAAAATGATCCGCAAGAGCACCGAAGCGAGCTCCTCTGGCGTGCTCTCCGCCTATCACGACAACGCCGCGGTGATCGCTGGACACACCGCCGATCGCTTCTTTCCCGATCCGCAAACCGGCACGTATCGCATGCACCACGAGCCGATGCCGATCTTGATGAAGGTCGAGACACACAATCACCCGACCGCGATCTCGCCGCATCCCGGCGCGGCCACTGGTTCCGGCGGCGAGATCCGCGACGAAGGCGCGACCGGTCGTGGCTCGAAACCCAAAGCCGGGCTGACTGGTTTCTCGGTCTCGAACTTGCGCTTGCCCGACGCAACGAGAGCTTGGGAAGTGGATTACGGCAAACCGGGCCGCATGGCATCGGCGCTCGAGATCATGCTGGAAGGGCCGATCGGTGGCGCCGCGTTCAACAACGAGTTCGGTCGTCCGAACTTGGCGGGCTATTTCCGCACGTTCGAGTTAGAAGCTTCGGGACCTGCGGGCCGTGAAGTGCGCGGCTACCACAAGCCGATCATGCTCGCTGGCGGGTTCGGCCACATTCGCCCGGAACACGTCGCGAAAGGCAAGATTTCCCCTGGATCGGCGATCGTGGTCTTGGGTGGTCCGGCGATGTTGATCGGACTCGGCGGCGGCGCGGCTTCGTCGGTCGCGGCGGGTGCGTCGCATGAAGATTTGGATTTTGCCTCCGTGCAGCGTGACAACGCGGAGATGCAGCGGCGTTGTCAGGAGGTGATCGATCGCTGTTGGGCGCTCGGTGAAGACAATCCAATCGTGTCGATTCACGACGTCGGCGCGGGCGGACTCTCCAACGCGCTGCCCGAACTCGTGAACGACAGCGGGCGCGGGGCGAGCTTCGAGCTCCGCCGCATACCGAGCGACGAGCCCGGCATGTCGCCGCTCGAGATTTGGTGCAATGAATCGCAGGAGCGCTATGTGCTCGGCATCGCGCAAGAGGATTTGCCGCGCTTCGAGGCGTTGTGCGCGCGCGAGCGTTGTCCGTACGCAGTGCTCGGCGTAGCGACGGACGACGGCGTGCTCAGCGTGACGGACGCGCACTTCGACAATCGGCCGATCAATTTGCCGCTCTCGGTCTTGCTCGGCAAACCACCCAAGATGACGCGCACGGCGAGCCGTGCCGATTTCGAGCCGGAAAGTGCCACGATTTCCGGGATCGAGCTCGCGGAAGCGGCGCGCCGCATCTTGCAATTGCCGACTGTGGCCGACAAAACCTTCCTGATCACGATCGGCGATCGCACCGTCACGGGGCTCGTCGCGCGCGACCAAATGGTCGGGCCATGGCAAGTGCCCGTCGCGGACGTCGCGGTCACGAGCACGAGCTTCAACGGCTACACCGGCGAAGCCATGGCCGTGGGCGAGCGCACTCCCCTCGCCTTGCTCGACGCGGCAGCGTCGGCGCGCATGGCCGTCGCCGAAGCGATCACGAACATCGCCGCCGCACCGATCGATCAGCTCGCCGACGTGAAGCTGTCCGCGAATTGGATGGCGCCCGCGGGACATCCCGGTGAAGACGCGCGCTTGTACGACGCCGTCCGCGCCGTCGGCACCGAGCTGTGCCCGGCGCTCGGCATCGCAATCCCGGTCGGCAAAGATTCGATGTCGATGCGCACCAGCTGGCAAGAGAGCAGCAGCGGTGTGAAGAAGAGCGTGACCGCGCCGCTGTCGTTGATCGTGAGCGCGTTCGCCAAAGTGAGCGACGTGCGTCGCGTGCTCACGCCCGAGCTCCGGCGCGACGAGCCGGACACCGAGCTTGTCTTGATCGACCTCGGACTCGGCCGCTGCCGGCTCGGCGGATCGGCATTTTTCCAGGTATTTTCCCGCGTCGGTGCGGAAGCGCCGGACCTCGATCGGCCCGAGATCTTGTCCGGGTTCTGGAGCGCGATTCAAGAGCTTTCGGCGCGCGGTCAATTGCTCGCGTATCACGATCGTTCGGACGGCGGCCTGTTCACGACACTGGTCGAGATGGCGTTCGCGGGCGGCACTGGTCTCGAGATCGAGCTCACCTCGCTGCGCGGTGACGCGCGCGCCGTGCTGTTCAACGAAGAGCTCGGCGCGGTGATCCAAATCAGAAAGAGCGAGCGCGACGCGGTGCGCGACGCCTTCAGAGCGCGTGGCTTGGCCGATGCCGTGCACGTCATTGGTTCACTCGGCACGGGCCAACGAATTTGCATTCGCCGCAACCATGAGCTCCTGTTCGAAGAGAGCCGCGCCGCGTTGCGCGCGCTGTGGTCCGACACCACGCACCGCATGCAGCGCCTGCGGGACGACGCAAGCTGCGCCGATCAAGAGCACGAGACGCGTCTGAATCCGAGCGACCCCGGTTTGTTCGTCGAGCTCTGCTTCGATCCGAACGAAGACATCACGAGGAGCCCGATGCAAAACATGGCGCGGCCGCGGGTTGCGATCTTGCGCGAGCAAGGCGTGAACGGCCAAGTCGAGATGGCGGCAGCCTTCGATCGCGCGGGCTTCGACGCGATCGACGTGCACATGACCGAGATTTTAAGCGGAAAAATCGAGCTTTCGTCGTTTCGCGGACTGGCCGCGTGCGGCGGCTTTTCCTATGGGGACGTGCTCGGCGCCGGCGAAGGCTGGGCAAAATCGATCCTGTTCAATCAGCGGGCGCGCGACGACTTTCAGCGTTTCTTCGCACGAGAAGATGCATTTGCGCTCGGCATCTGCAACGGTTGTCAAATGATGTCGAACTTGCGCGAGTTGATTCCGGGGGCCGAGCTCTGGCCACGCTTCGTGCGCAATCGCTCGGAGCAATTCGAGGCGCGAGTTTGTTTAGTGGAGGTGACGCAAAGTCCGTCCATCTTGCTGCGCGGCATGCACGGTTCGAAGCTCCCGATCGCCGTTGCGCACGGCGAAGGCCGAGCAGAGTTCGCGAGCGAGGCGGCGCGCGCCGAGTTCGAACGGAGCGGGCTCGTCGGCGCGCGCTTCGTCGATCATTTCGGCAAGACGACCGAGCGCTATCCCGAAAATCCAAATGGCTCACCGAACGGCGTCACCGGCATCACGAACCGCGATGGGCGCATCACCTTACTCATGCCGCACCCGGAGCGAGTCTTCCGCAGCGTGCAATATTCCTGGCGTCCCCGTGAGTGGGCCGAAGACGCTCCCTGGCTGCGGCTGTTCCGAAACGCGCGCGCCTGGGTCGCGGAACACTAAAAGATGCGTGTTTTTGCGCGATTTTTCGGGCCGACGCTCGCGATCATCGCGCTCTTCAGCCTATTGTCGAATGGCGCCGCGGCGCAGCGCACACACGAAAAAAAGCGCGCGCGCCATGCATGCCCCGAGCAGAAGCCGCAGAAGTTTCTGATCCGCTCGAACTTCATCAAGCACGGCTCGCTGAACGAAGCCGCGCACGAACGCGCGCTCCGCTATCGCGCGGAGCATTACGGCAATGTCGAAGGCTTCGGGCTCGAGCGCTACAACAAAGAGAAAGCCTACGCCAGCGCGGTGAACGTTCGCTTCATGGGCCTACCAATCCAAGTTCACAAAAAAATCGCGCCCGCACTTCGCTGCGTCGAGCGCGCGATTCGTCGCGACTGCACCGGCGCGCATCAACGTTATGTGCCGCGCGCGATTGGCGGCTTCCGGCAAGCCAACACCTATCGCGGCGGTGAAATCTCGAACCACATGTTCGGCATCGCCATCGACATCGACCCCGATCGCAACCCGTGCTGTGGCTGCGTCTCGCCTTGGCCGAATCATCCGGCGTGCAAAGCGTCCAGCGAAACCGTGTTCGAGCGCACCGCGCTGCCGCGCTGTTGGATCGATTCGTTCGAGCGCTACGGCTTTTACTGGCTCGGTCGCGACCCCGATTTGCGCGACACGATGCACTTCGAGTTTCTCGGCGATCCCGATTTGCTCGCCCCGTGAGCACAGCTCAAGTCCCCCCAAATAACCGACATTTGGCGAGTTTCGCCATAGTCATTTTAGCGGAGAGCACTCAAATTCGCCGGAAACTCGCGGCAAAATAGCCGTCGGTGCCGAAGCGCGCGGGGCCGATCCGAAACGAGGTCGCGCCTTCTTGCAACACAGCCAGGGCGGCCAGCTCCGGCGCATCGAACGGCGCGGGCTCTAGCAGATCCGAAACGCGTGCGACGAGGGCTTCGCATTCTTCTTCGAGCACGCTGCAGACGGCGAACACGACGCGAGCGCCAGGCTTCGCGCGGGTCGCCGCGCTGCGCAGGATGCTCTCTGCAAGTGCCGAGAGCCGCGCGGGATCGCCGGGCTCGAGTCGCATCGCGATTTCGGGTCTGCGGCGCAGTGTGCCGCTGCCGCTGCACGGCGCGTCGACCAGCACGCGATCGAAATCTGCGGGCACATCGCCGACGCCGACCGACCAATCGATCGCGCGCGTTGTCGCTGCCGGCAATTTGAGTCGTTCGAACTCCCTGGCCAGCGCTTCGAGTTTGTTTGGGTAAAGATCAGTCGCCCACACCGCGCCAGTTGGACCGACCTGTTCGGCGAAGAGCGACGTCTTCTGGCCGCGACCGGCGCACGCGTCCAGCACGCGCTCGCCCGGCCGCGCGCCGAGCGCGAGCCCAATCGCTTGCGCGCCTTCCTCTTGTACGACGAACGCGCCTTCCGCATATCCTTCGCGCTTTCGCGGATCGCCTTCGCCGTGAACGAGTCGCGCGCGCGGCGACAATTTTCCGTGCTCGCTTTCGGCGAGCCAAGCCGGCATGGATCGTCCGGAAATCAGCCGCAATCCGACTTTTTTCTCGAGCTCGGGGGAGATCAAGAGTGAAGCCGCTTCAGCGCCGACCGAGCGCTCGAGCGCCGCGAGCAGCCACGGGGCGATGCTGCACTTCGCAGCTTCCACCGGATCCAATTTTTCGCCACTCGCGAGCTTGCGCAAAATGGCATTGGCGAAGCCGGCGACTTTCGCGCCGCGTTTCGCGCGCACCGCGCTCACCGCCGAATTCACCGCCGCAAACGCCGGCACGCGATCGAGCGACAAGATTTGATAAGCCGCGACCAAGAGCTCCGCACGCACCGTCACGTCCTTGAGCCCGCGCGACGCATGTTCGGCGAGCCGAGCTTCGAGCGCGCCGCGCAATCGGAGCGTGCCGTATAAAAGCTCTGTCGCGAGCGCGCGATCGCGCTCGTCCAAATCCCGCGCGCGGTCGAGCTCGGCCGAGAGCGCGGCGGCGCCGAATGCGCCGTCCCGCAGCACGCGCAACACGGCCTGTGCGGCGACGCTGCGCGCCGTGATCGCGCGCGACTCAGCTGAGCCGAGCACGACTAACCTCGCGCGCCCTTCGCGACGGCGGCGCTCGAGTCCCAGCGTTTTTCGAGATCATTTTTGAAGGCGAGCAAGGTGAGCCCCACCAAAATCGCCATGCCGACCACGTGCGCCAGCTCGCGCGCGCGCAGCGGAATTGGGCGGCGGAGCAAGCTTTCGATCAAGAAAAAGAGAAAGTGGCCGCCGTCCAAAACCGGAATCGGCAACAGATTGAACAGGCCGAGGTTGATGCTGATCAGCGCCATCACCCAAATGAAATGATCGGCGCCCTTGCGACCCTCTTCACCGGCAACCTCGTAAATCGTGATCGGGCCGGAGAGCGACTTCAAGCTGACGCGCCCTTCGGCCAAGCGCACGATGCTCACGAGCACGAAGTGCGTCACGTCCGCAGTCTGCGCGAGCGCCTTTTCGAACGCGTAACGAATCGGCGCCGAGTGCTCGACGCGTTGCTCCGGCGCGAGCGGGATCCAATGTTGGATCTGGAGCACGTAAAAGGAAAAACTCTGCCCGCGATCATCGGTGAAGTCCTCGCGGCGCACGGTGAAGCTGCCAGAGTGCACCATGCCGTCGCGCGCCGCCTGATAATCGATGTGATGCGGGCGATCCGGATGTGCCAGCACTTTCTCGCGAAAACTGGACCAAGCGACGACGGGTTCGTCGTCGAGCTTCAAGATCTTGTCGCCTGGGCGTAAGCCGGTTTTGTACCAATAGCCGTCGTCCGGCACGACCGCGGCGTACAAATCGGCGAGCTCGAGCCCAGTGCGTTCGAACAGCGTCGTGCCGCTCGCGTCCGGAGTGAGCGCGACCACGCCGGCCTCCATCACCGCGACGTCCGCGAGGCCACCGAGCCCGTTCGGCACCGAGACCGGGCGCTGATAAGTGATCGGCAGTGTCTCGCCCGCGTTGTCGCCGAAGGCTTCGCTCAGATCTTTGAAGCGCTTCACCGGCACACCACCGACGCTGGTGATGATGTCGAACGTGCGAAGCCCGGCGCGATACGCTGGAGACTCCGGGTTCGGTACGCCGATCACCGCCGAAGGCGCGCTCGCGGCGATGCCGATCGAACCGACACGTTCGACGATGTCGAGCTCGCGGTGCTCGATCTTTTCTTCGTCGATTTTTTCCTCACTCGTGACGTCCACATTCACGTAGCGATTGTCGCGAAATACCTTGAAATGAAGCAGTTCGGCTGGGCGCTTCGTGATGATACGCGTCACCTCGTCGAACGTCGCGACCTCTTCGCCGTTCACGGCCATGATCCGATCGCCGGGCAGCAATTTGCCTTCCGCGGGGTGACCGGGAAGCACCACGCCCACCGTCGGCGGCAAGAACGGACCATCGCCGACGAATACGGCGAAGTAGAGCAAGACCGGGAAAATCAAATTCATCGCCGGCCCCGCGAGCACGATCACGATCCGCTTGTAGACCGGCAAAGATTCGAACGTGCGCTTGCGATCCTCCGGCAAGACCACGTCCCCCTTCGCGGCTTCGAGCATGCGCACATAGCCGCCGAGCGGGATCAGCGAAATGCAATATTCGGTTTCGCGACCGCGAAGCTTCAACACCTTCGGGCCAAAGCCGAGGCTGAAAGTGAGCACCTTCACGCCGAACGCCTTGGCGAACAGAAAGTGCCCCAGCTCGTGCACGAAAATCAGCGAGCTGATGAGGATGATGGGGTAAAAAAGATCCATCCTTACTCGTTACGAGCCCGGGGCATAGCATTCATCCGCCGCGGCGCGGGCAAAATCCGAAATCCGAAGACCCCAGCAGGCGCGCGCATCGCGCAAGAAACCATGAATAATTTAGGCAAAAAATCGCCCCAAGCGTCGCGCGTCACGCTCCACCACTTGATGACACCCGAGCACGCCAACGCACTCGGCAACGTACACGGCGGCGTGATCATGCGCATGGTCGACGAAGCCGGCGCGATCGCCGCGATGCGCCACGCGCACCGCCCCTGCGTCACGATCGCGATCGACTCGATGACCTTTCGCGAACCGGTGCACGTCGGCGCGCTACTCATCTGCGACGCGCGCGTGAGCTACGTCGGTCGCTCGTCGATCGAAACCGCGATCCACGTGCGCTCCGAAAATCCGATCACCGGCGTCACCACGCACACGAACTCCGCGTTCATCGTTTACGTCGCGCTCGGTGAAGATGGCCGGCCGACACTCGTGCCCGAGCTCGAGCTCGCGACGGACGAAGAGCTAAAGCTTTTCGCCGAAGGCCAAGCGCGCCAGAAGCACCGCACGAAGAGCTGAGATTTTTATTGATGGTCACGCGAAGCGGCCGCGCGCCGGCAAAGCCTTCGGCGTCGCGGTGCGACTTTTCCGAGAGACGCGCTGCCAACGCGAATTTGCGCGAGAACGCGCAAACGCGCAGCGTCGTCTCGGTCACTCACAGAGAACGCAGTCAGTACGGCTTGCGCCCGCAGTCAGGGTAGCAACTCAACTAGAGTGATGTAGGCTAAGAACATGAGATTCATTTGGGGCTTAGGATTGGCGCTCATCTTGACTGGCTGTGGCTCGAGCTCGGATCGCGGCGCGGCAAGTGGTGGCAGCGCGGGAGTTGGCGGCAGTGCGGGCTCGACGACCAGCGAAGGCGGAGCAAGCGGAGCCGTCGAAACCGGTGGCACCGCGGCGACCGAAGCCGGACACTTGCTCTACGGCGACTTCGGAACGCCCGGCACGAGCACGATCGATTGCAATGGATCGACCTGCGCGGCGAATCAGATCTGTTGTGAGCTCGTGGTCGGCGTCTCCGCCC
>DATATR010000374.1:0-12576 GCA_036268695.1 Polyangiaceae bacterium
TGCGCGCGGCGACGTTCCAGTCCTGCACGCGGAGCCACAGTTGCTCGACGCCGATGCGGGTCAGATAACGCTCGGTCGCGCTCAGCAGCGCGCGATTCCAGCCGCGGCCGCGCACGGTTTCGTCCACCGTGAGCTGCGAGAGCCAGCGCGCGCGCGGGCGATTCGGCCCCAAAAACGCCGGCGCCGGCGATAGCCAAACCCAACCGATGCGCGGCTTCACGATCGCCGAGCGCGCACTGAAAAACAAATGACCGGCGGGCCGCAGCTCGTCCGCGAGCAGCGCGGCGAGTCGCACGCGCGCGGTCACGAGGCTCTCGGTTTCCGCGACTTCGCCGCCGCGCACGAGCTGCAGGGCATACTCTTCTACGTGTCGATTGGCGAAATCGGCATACTCGCTGTCGCTGACTTCAGTGAGGTGCATGCGCTCACCAACCAGGACGACGAACCTTCCTGGCCCTTAACCAGCCAAGGTAGCACAAACACGAAGTCTTACGAATTTCGTACGACTTTCTTACCCAATTTCATTGGTCCGGAATGCAACATCCGGGGCAATCGTAGGTGGGTATCGCGGGCAAACCTACGCATAGAGTGCCGCCGCAGGCTCCCTCCAAACTGCCGCAACTCGGGTTACAGCCGCCGTCGAGATCGACCGAGTGGGGCGGATTGCAAACCGGGCTGTCGCCTTCGGGTTTATTGCGATCGGGCGCAAAATACAGGCGATCGAGCGACGCGCCGTCGACCGAGTTCGCGATCGTGAGTCGATGTTTGCCGGCGCTGAGTTCGAATTGAGCCGGCGTGCCGTAGTCCGCATCTTGATGCAGGGCGTCCCAAAACCACTCGTCTCCGGTGGTGATGCGCCATTTGACGAAGTCGCCGTCGTCGACTTGGAAGAAATAGCGATTTCGCTCGATGTCCTGGTCGTGGACGCGGCCCCAGATCAGGTAGGTGCCACTCACGCGCGCGTCGAGCTCGTAGACGGCGCGGGCCGGACCGGGCGCGTCTTCCGAGGTCATGCCCACGGCGGCCGTGATGTAGCGGCCAGCGGACGCGCGGCTGTCCGCCTGGATCACGAAGCCGCCCGAAAGCGCGCCGCTCTCGGCTTCGAGGTAAGTGCCGAGGCCCGCGTCGAACTCGCCGATGGTCGTGATGCGCGGATCGCAGGCAGCGAGCGCGAGGCCGAGTGCGGCGGCGCGCGCCGCGCGGCTCACCGCGCCTCGAGAAACCGCTCGAGCTTCGCGTTGTGCGGGCTCGACGGGTGCGCCGCGATGAACGCGTTCGCGCGCTTCCTCGCCGCGGCGAGATTGCCATTTTCGGCCAAGACTTCGATCGCGAGTACTTCGCGTTCTTGGCCGAGCGCGCCTTTGGGGAACGCGCTCTGCAATTGGCTCAACGCGAGCGCGGCGCCGTGGGCGTCGCCGTTGTGGAGCGCGCTGCGCGCTTTCGCGAGCAACGACGCTTCCGCGTCCAAGCGACTTGCGTGCGTGCCGGCGCTCGGCGACGGCGCGCTCGCGGGTTCGCGAGCCGAAGCCGTGTCGTCACTCGCCGCGTTGGCTGCTTCGTCTTGCGGCGCGGGCGCGGGCGGCGCGCTCTGCACGGGAGCCGCGCTGGGCGCGGCTTTCGCTGGGTTGGGAACCGCCATGCTGCCGCGATGCGCGGCATGAAACCAAATTGCACCGGCACCGACGACCGTCGTCGCCATCGCCACGGCCAGCAATTTGGCGCCGATTGCCTGCGAAATGCCGGTGCCGACCGCGCTCGGCGCGGCTGCAGCCGGCGGTGGAACGACCGTCGGCAAGGTCGCGACTTTGGCGGCCATGATGCCCCACGAAGCGAGCCCGAGCTTCGCGTCCGGCGCGAGCTCGCGCAGGCTTTCGAGCAGTTCGCGCACTTCGGGATCGGCGCCGGATTCGAGCAGTCGTTCGGGATCGCTCATCAGAGAGCCTGCTTTCTTGGAGCTTCTTCGTGAGCCGCGACGCGCTTGACTTCGCGCGTGAAGAGCTCGCGCGCGAGACGCAGGCGCGAACGCACCGTGCCGACGGAGATCCCGAGCAGCTCTGCGATTTCGCTGCCTGACATTTCCTCGAGCTCGAATAGCACGAAGACCAGGCGTTGAGCGTCGGGTAGTTTATTCAGGATGTTTTCGGCAACGGCTACACGCCTTCGGGACTCACTACCTTCGTGTACGTCGTCGTGAAAACCGGACAAGCAATCGATCTCGGCCGGCTCGGTCGCCACCTCGCGCCGGATTGGCGCGGAACGCCGGTAATCGCTGGCGGCGTTGAGGCAAACGCGAAACAGCCAAGTGCGCAAAGACGAGCGATGTTCGAACTCCGCGAGCTTCATGTAGACGACGATGAAGACCTTTTGCGCGAGGTCCTGCGCGTCTTGCTCGCGCACGCCGAGCCGGCGCAAAGTCGCCCAGACGTAGTCGAAGTGCGTGAGGTACACCTCGCGGAAATGCGGCGTCATCGGCGCGCTCATCGGCACCTGGCCGGTGAGCTCCGGCGCGGAGGCTTCTGTTGCAAGCGCTGGTTCTGCCACACGACCCATTGCTTAGTGGGGGGATCGCGGCCCGCCGATCACCCCTGCGGCCAGCGGTCCAAAAGCTCGAGTGGCGCACTCGGCTTAGCCCGGCGCGTGTCATGAGTGGTAGGACAAGACGAGTGATTGCGCGTGTTTGGCCCTGCATGGCTGGGTTGGCAGTTGGACTCTTGGTCCCGCGCCAGTTGCGCGCCCAGGCGCTGCCGCCCGTGACCGTCGACCGCGAAGCGGGCGCGGAAGACTGCCCGGACACGGCCGCCCTGACCGCCCGCGTCCAAGCCCTGCTCGGCCACGGCACCCCGAGCTCCGAAGCAACGGCGTATCGCGTCACCTTCAGCCACAGCCCAGGTGAGTTCAGCGCCGCGATCCGCTCCGGCACGGACGGTGCCACCGTGCGCTACCTGAATGCGCGCGAACCGAGCTGCGGCGCGCTCGCCCACGCGACCGCCATCGCGCTCGCCGTTTTGTTCGACGCGGACTTCGCGGACGACGCAAACGGCGCGGACGGTTCCGCGAACGGCGCGGACGGCGAGCGCGCTGCGCCGGAAAGCGCCGAGCCACCCGCGCCGCCGCTCACGCCACCCCCGACGAAAATCGTACCGCGCCCACCCGAAGACGAAACCGACGCTGGCGAAACCGCGAGCAAGCATGCCGGCGAACGCGTCGACCCGTGGTTTGCGCTCGGCGCCGCCGGCTTGGCCTTCGCGCTCCGGCCCGTGGTGCCCGCGCTGCTCGCCGATTTCGGCATCGAAGCGAGTCACTTTCGCGGCAGCGTGGGCGTCATCTGGGTGCCGCCCGAAACGATCCGGCTAGCGCCGGGCAGCGCGGAAGAGAACCTGATCGGCGGCAATTTTCGCGGCTGCTACGCGTTCGCGCGCCGCGCCGTGTGGCGCTGGGATTTGTGCACGGGCGCCGTGATCGGCGCGGCCAGCGCCGAAGCGCGCGGTTTCAGCACGAACGAGCGGCACACTGAGCTATTCTTGGCCTTCCCGCTCGAGCTCGGACTGTCCGCGCGCGCGCATTCGTTCGGCTGGCAGCTCGGGCTCTCGGGGCTCGTGCTCGCGCCGCCGAACGAGTTCAACGTCGCGGGCGTCGGTCTGACGTATCACGCGCCGCCGATCGCCGGCATGCTGGCGCTGCGCGTGTTTTTTCAGCCGCTGCGCTGATCGATGCTCAAACGGAATGCGCCGTCCTGCGTCTAACCCATGACGAAACACGACGCGCCGCGCGCCACCCCCAAAAAATCTCGGTGTGCTCTGTTCCCCCTCGGCGTCTTGGCGGCGAAATCTTCAAGCCGTCAAATTCGGCAACGCGCCCGTACAACAGCCTGGAATGCCGAACGTCGTGTCGTCGAAGCCCATCGCGTTCAGGATCGAGACGAGCAAGTTGTTGTGCGGCAAATCGTTGAACTGCAGCGAGCGACCCATCTTGAAGTAGCTCGAGCCGCCGGCGATGAGCCAGGGGATATTTTTGTAGTCGTGCGTGTTGCCGACGCCGAGCTCGTTGCCCCAAAGGAGCAAGGTGTTGTCGAGCATCTTCGAGCCGTCCGACTCTTGAGTCGCGGCGAGTTTGTCGAGCATGTAGTTGACCTGTTGGCCGTGCCAGACGTTGATTTTGATCAGCTTTTCGACGCTGACCGCGTCGTCGTCGCTCGAGTGAGAGAGGCCGTGGTGCTCTTCGTTGACGCCCGCGAACGGGTAATATTGCCAGCTGTCCGCGTTCGCGAACATGAATGTGGACACGTTGGTCAGGCCGCAAATGTGCGCGAGCAGCATCAGATCCATCTGCACTTGGCAGATCGGCGCGAACGTCGCTTCGTCGGTCGAGTCGTAGCTGCCCGGCTTCGCGGGCGGCGTGCACGACATCGAAGACGCGGTGAGCTGCTGCTCGATCGTGCGAATGCCGCTGAGGTGTGCGTCGAGCCGCGATTTGTCGTCCGCGCTGAGCTTGGTTTCGAGCGACTGAATGTCCCCGACCACGAAATCCAAGACCGATTGCCGATCCGCGATCAGCTGGGTGAGCTGGGATTGCGACAAGTTGCTGTTGGCGAACATGCGCGAATACATCTGACCCGGGTCGTCGATCGGCGGGTTCGGTTCGTTCGCGCCGCGATAGGAAATCGTGTCGAGCGGGTGGCCGCCGGCCACGCGCGCGCCGAACTCGAGCGACGGAAAGGCCGATTTCGTGCCGATCGTGTTGGCGATGTACTGATCGACCGAGATGCGATCGGCATAGCCCGCGGGGCCGCCCGCGCCTTGAAAGCTGCCCGCGAGCAGCGAGCCGCCGGTGAGCATGCCGCCAGGGCCTTTCATGTGCGGCCCGCCCGGCTTCATGCCCGTGGTTTGGCCCAGGTTGTCGGTCACGGTCGAGACCATGTCGACGCCTTTCAAGACCAACATCTGCGCGACGTGCGCCGCGCAGGGCGCCAAAATACGCCCCAAGATATCGGCCGTGAGCGGCGTGTCCGGCGCGCTCCCGGCCGGAAAAAACTCGGAAGCGATCGTGCCGTTCGCGGAGAACACGCCGATGAAGCGCCGCAGCGGCTTCGCGTTCGTGTCCGAGCCGAACACGGTGGCGCTGCGCCAAATCGGGCTCGTCAACGCGACCGCGAGCGCGCTCATGCCGCCGAGCAAACGGCGGCGGCTAACCACGGTGCGATGATCGATGGGTGCAATCTCGGTGATGATCCGGCTATTTTTGCGGGTCATTGTCCAACCTCGATGGGGCGGCGATAGAGGAACGCATTGCTCTCGACGATGGCTTTGGGCAGAGCATTCAAGCTTCTGCCGGCGGCATTGAACGCATCCATGATGCTCTTCATCGAGCAGCCGTCCATGTCTTGTTCGTAGCGACTGGTGGTGAAGCGGAACCATTGACGCGACACGCACTCGCGCACGGTTTCGCTGCTGGCGAGCTTCTGGCCGAGCTCGATCACGCCGTTGAACGTGCCGTCCACGTCGCTCATCGAGATCGAGCCGCTGGTGTCGACCGGTTGATTGCCGTCGCTCGTGCGGTAGCGGCCAATCGCGTCGAAGGCCTCGAAGCCGAAGCCGATCGGATCCATCATCGAGTGGCAGCTCGCGCAAGTCGGATCGGTTTCGTGCTCGGTCAGACGTTCGCGCGTCGACACGCCGGGCTGCACGTCTGGGGGCTTCGGGACGTTGGGCGGCGGCGCCGGCAAGTCTTGGCAGAAGAGCTCCTCGCGCACGAATTTGCCGCGATAAATCGGCCAAGATTCGTCCGGTTTGGCTTGGATGCTGAGCATCGCGGGCAAGCTCAAGACGCCGGATGCTTGCGGGTAGCTCTGCGGCGAGAAGTTCGCGTCGCTCGAGCTCGAGCCGTAGAAGCTTGCCAAATCCTTGTTCACGAACACGGTCTGTGACGTCAAAAACGAGTCCAGCTTGCCGCCTTGGTTCTTCACCAAATCATCGAAGAAGGCTTGCGCTTGCGCCTTTTCGGAGGCTTCGAGCGTCGAACCTTGCGCGCTCCACTCCGGGTAGAGCGTCGCGTCTTTGACCAAGCCGTCGATGCTCGCGAGCTGGGTCCAGCCTTGCAAAAAGCGTTGCACGAAGCTTAGGCCCTTGGGATCGGCCAGCATGCGCGTGAGCTGCGCGTCGATTTGATCCTTGGTCGAAAGCTCATTCGCGGCAGCCGCGCTGGTCAGCGCTGCATCCGGCGGACCATCCCAAATCACGTATGAGAGCCGCGCCGCGATTTCGTAGGGCGAGAGTTTGACCGCGTTATTTCCGACTTTTTCGCTCGTGCCGAGCTCGAATCGATAGAGGAAGCGCGGCGCTTGCAGCATCGCGCGGATCAAGAGCTCGATGCCGTGCTCGTGGCTGACTTTGGCGCCCGCGTCGTACACGGCCATGTGGCGCGCGATGTCGTCCGGGTCCGTGATCGGCGAGCGATAGGCGAGCGCGCCGAAGTTTTGCACGAAGCTTTGCGCGCAGCCTCGTTGATCGGCGCCCGACGCGCACGGCGCGACCGCTTGCAGGCTGTCCGTGTTCGCGACCACCGAAGCGGCCACGGCTTCGGCCGCGGCTTGGAAGCCGCCGATCTGAACCTGATCGATGTCCGCCTGAATCAGGCCGAATGTGGTCGAATAGTTCGTGTCGGTGCCGAGCGCGTCGCTCAAATCAGGCACCGTCTTGAACAGGCCCTGCAGCGTATTGAGGTATTGGCTGCGCGAAAGCTGGCGCAAAGGAGAAGGGCCCGGATCCGGCGTGGCTGAAGAATCGCAGCTGAAATCTTCGAGCGCGCCGCCGCTCGTGCTCGTGCCGCTGCCGGAACCAGTGCTGCCGGAGCCCGTGCCCGAGCCGGTACTGCTCGTGCTGTCTCCACTACCGCTGCCGCTGACGCCATTGATCACGGCGGTGCAATGCAGTGCGCCGAGCAGCAACCACGCGCAATGAAACGAGCGCCAAGCTCGTCGAGAGAGCGACCAAGCCTGAACTTCGCCGCGAGCCGTGGGTTCAGATGTAGTCATCTAAACCTTAGCGGTTCGGGGGCTGCGACCCGATCACTGTTTTCTCGTCTCGGCCGCGATTTCAGGCCGCCGGCTAGCCGAGCTGTGTAGTGCTAGCGAATTTGTTCAGCCGGGACTTGGCGCAGCTGCAGAGAATCGATGATTTTGCCGCGCGCGAGCGCATTCGTGATCACCACGAGCCAAGTTCCGTCGCCGCACCAATTTTGCCGTTTGAGGTAAGCGAGTGCGTTTTGCGTCGTCTCTTCCGGATCTTCGCTGAATGGCATCAAAAAGGGTTCGACGCCCCAGGGCAGGAGCAATTGCCGGAACGTCTCTTCGTCGTCCGTGAAGGCGTAGATGGGCACGCCCACGGCGCGCAGCGCGGCCAGGGTGTAGGCCAAGAAACCACTCCGCGTGAAGACCACGATGCCCGAATTGCCGAGCTCGCGCGCGAGCACGGTGGCGGCGCGCAGCATCTTGGCTTTGGGTTCCGCGAGCTGCAAGGCTTCGTTGGTCGGCCGTTTCTCGGTCGGCTCGATGCTCGCGACGATGTTCTTCATCACGTCCACGCATTCGAGCGGATAAAGGCCGGTCGTGGTTTCGCCGGAGAGCATCACGGCGTCTGCGCGTTCGCGCACGGCCGTCGAGATGTCGGAGATTTCCGCGCGCGTCGGCATCGGCGCGCTGATCATGGACTCGAGCAGGTGCGTCGCGATGATCACGGGCTTGCCCTCTTGCAAACACAGATCGACGATCTGCGTCTGCACGAGCGGCAGCGTATGATAGTCGATTTCGATGCCGAGATCGCCGCGCGCGACCATCACCGCATCCGTTGCTTTGATGATGCCGTGCATGTTGCGCACGCCGCTCTGATCTTCGATCTTCGCGATGATGCGCGCGCGAGAACCCAGACGATCGAGCACGCCGCGCAAGAGCGCGATGTCTTCGCTCTTGCGCACGAACGACAGCGCGACGAAATCGATGCCGGCCGCGACGCCCGCGCGCACATCCGCTTCGTCTTTCTGGGTGAGCGACGGCAAATTGACGTTCATGCCAGGCAAATTGACGTGTCTTCGTGAGCCGAGCTTGCCTTCCGTGAGCACGCGACAGCGCACGTGTTTGTCGTCCAGCTCGAGCACTTCTAGTCGCATCAAGCCGCTGTCGACCAGGATGGTCGCGCCGACCGAAACATCCCCAGGCAAGCCGGGATAGTTCACGGACACACCGCGCACGTTGCCCGAAGGCTTGTCGGTGTAGAACTCGAAATGATCGCCGACGTGCAACTCGATCGGCGCATCGACGACGCCAGTGCGAATCTCCGGGCCCTTCACGTCCATCATCACTGCGACGTGGCGACCGATGCGAGCCGACACATCGCGCACACGCTGCACGAGCGCGCCTGCCCACTCGCCGGAACCGTGCGCCATGTTGAGACGCAGCACGTCGACGCCGACGGTGATCAGACGAGCGAGTCGCTCTTCGCTCTCCGTCGCCGGACCGATCGTGGCGATGATCTTCGTGTGCCTGTAGGAACCGCGTGGGATCGTACTGTTCATCGGATTTTTCGCTGCTCTTTTTGCATCAAGGTTCGGCGACGTCGACTACTTCGACGACCGACCGAGCGGCCAAGGACGCCAGAGCCCGTATCGCGCCGTTTTGCGACCGTTCGTGACGAGCGACGATTCGCCTGGCGCGCCGCGCGCAGAATCGGCGCGACGCCGGCTCCCGAAGGTTAGCAGATGCGGGCGGGCAGAGCGCGCCGGCGATGCGATGAGGTCGGCGGCCGATTTCCCGTCGCATAGGCGCCGGACGCGCATTGTCGTCACAGTGACCTGAACGAGCACCGAGATCGAGCGACGACGCCTCGATACACGCGTGCAACACGAGGGATACGCAGAGGCCGAGCGCAGCAGCCTGGCGTGTGGCCCCCTCTTCACCCGTGAGGTTTATGTTTTCGGTAGCTCGCGGATTTCGACGGTGCCGCCGGCCTCGAACACCGGATTGCCTTGTAGAAACTCGCGCGCCTGCGTCAGATTCTCCGCGGTTACGCGAATGAACCCGACGAGCCGCTTCGAGATTTCGATATTGCGGCCACCCTTGTTGACGCATTCGCCGCCGCCGATCCCGCTGCCGCCTTCGAAGTGACCCGACGCCCGGAGTTTGGCGAGATACGGCCCGCAAGTGTCTTCGACACCAGCGCTCGCGGCGACGGGCGCATCGTCGTGCATGAACAAGATGTAGTCGGTCATGGCTCCGATTCTCCTTGGTTGCGTTCACGGATTTGCGGATCTTTCGGCCAAGAAGCGCGAAACAGCCTGCTCGTCTCTCGTGGCGATCGCGCCGAGCAGTGCCATCAGCCTCGCTCACTCGAGGTCGTCACTTTCGTGTCCAGGCGCTTGCTTCGAGTTGCATGCGCAACTTGGTGCGCGGAATGCCTTTGACGACGGCCGCGGCGTGCAACGTCTCCGTCACGACGAAGCCGAGTTGGGAAAAGAGCCGCACTGCGCGCACGTTTTCCTCTCGCACGATTAGCCAGATCGATTTTAGATTGAGCACCGCAAATCCTTCGCGCAGCAACAAACCCATGGCTTCGCGACCATACCCGAGCCCCCAAACGTCGCGCTCGCCGATGACGACGCTGACTTCGGCGGATTCGCCCGGAACGATCTCGCGCAGACCGCCGCAACCAATTTGACGGCCCGAGAGCAACTCGATTCCAACATTCAGATTCGGTTCGTCCTCTCGGCTCGCCTTCGCGAGGAACTCGACGATGCTTTCCAGCGGCAGATTTCGTTCGCCAGCGAGCGGCAGAAATTCGGTGACCGCCGCGTCCGAAAACCAGCGAAACCTGGCTTCGGCGTCTTCTGGTCGCGCTCTGCGGATTTTGAGCCGCTCCGCCACTCGTTCGATGTCCCTCATGCGCCGCCCACTCTTCAATCTATCACAAGGAGACGACGATGCTCGTTGCGTTGTCGCGCTGTCCGTCTTGTTCGTAGGTGCGGTAAGCCCAATCGAGCAGGGCAGCGCCTTGGAGCTTGGGTAGAGGTGCGCGGACGAGATCGGGGTCGAGTGGTCGCCAAAATCCGTCCGTGCAAAGTAGCGCTTCGGAGAGCGAGGACCTCGGAACATGCACGATGTCCACCTCGATTTCTGGCGAACAGCCGACGATGCGCGTGATGACATTGGCGTGATACGTGCGGATGCTCTCGACGTCTGCCTCGGGGTCGGTGCGAAGCGTGTCTTGAAGCAGCGAATGATCGAAGGTCAGCGGCTGCCAGTCAGCATCATCGCAACAATAGAGCCGCGAATCGCCGACGTGCGCCGCGACCAAGAAATCGTGCGTGAGCACGAAGCAAGTGAGGGTGGTACCGATCCCGCTCCAGCGAGTCATGCAAGCTTTTTCGAACACCACTCGATTGGCTTGCTTGATGACTTGCGTCAGCACTTCGGCGGCTCGCTCGGGCGGACCAGATAGACACGCAGCAATCGAGTCCAAGCGGCCTCGAAGCACCTCGATCGCGACATCCGCGGCGTGGCCATCGCGCACTTCGCCGTCCAGTACGGCGAACAGGGGCAATTCGGGAACGCATAGGAAGCGATCCTCGTTGACGAGGAGGCCCCCGCGCCGCGACTCCACGCAATGATGCATCGAACGCCC
The DNA here is from genome assembly GCA_036268695.1 of Polyangiaceae bacterium. GTDB lineage: Bacteria > Myxococcota_A > Polyangia > Polyangiales > Polyangiaceae > PMG-095. The sequence continues at coordinate 10,668 of DATATR010000374.1, forward strand.
TCGACCCCACGCTATCAGACTTCGGCCGCACGCGGTACGGCTCTGCTCGCGCGCGCTAGCGCGAACGACTAGTCTCGGGAGCGATGACCGCGAAGCTTCGAACCGAGCGGCTAGAGCTTCGCCCGTTTCGCACCGACGATGTGGAAGGGGCGCTCGCATATCGGAACGATTTCGCGTTCGCGCGTTCCTTGCGGCACATTCCGCATCCGTTCACGAAGGCGGGCGCTCGGTGAAAACAGATGAACATGCGCCAGCATTGGACCCGGAATCCATGCGCTCAGCGCTGTCCGCAGGCCGAGCGAGTCGAGCGCAATTTCGAGCCGCGCTCCAAGCGATCCCCGAACGCGAGCGCGATGGCTGGGTCGATCGGCTCTTTGGGTTGGAAGCGCTGCCGTCAGATGGCCCTGAGTTGCCGCGCGGCTGCGTTCCGTACCTGCCGAGTTCGGTCAACGCGATATTGCGAATGATCGAGCTCACACAGCTCCGTTCCAACGACGTATTCGTGGACGTGGGTTCGGGTTTGGGACGAACCCTGGCGCTGACGCATCTATTGACCGGCGCGGATGCGATCGGGATCGAGATTCAACCCGAGCTAGCGCGCGGTTCGCGTGAGCTCGCTTCGCGCTTGAAAGCGCGCGGCATCTCGGTGCTCGAAGGCGACGCGGCAGAACTCGTGCGCCAAATCCCAACGGGTTCTGTATTCTTCCTCTATTGCCCTTTCAGCGGCGATCGCCTGGAGCGCGTCATCGACGATCTCGGCGCGATTGCGCGAGCGCGGACTATCCACGTTTGTAGTGTCGATTTGCCGCTGCCGTCGCGATCATGGCTCGGCGAGCTATTGGTGTCGGGGGAGCTCGTCGTTTGTCGTAGTCAGTAGACAGCGCTTACCTTGTGACGTTCCCTGCCTTGTCGTCGACAAGCCGTCAGCTCCAAACATTTGTCATCCGGAGACCCCAGCGCGCCATCGAAAAGGCTCAATGGGATCATCGGACCAGACTTGAATCTCGATGAATTTCTCAAAAGGTCTATAGCGGTACCCTTCATAATCTTCGTCCGCGTCACCGCTTGGAAGACCGAATTGGCGGATCACCTCGGAGAGCTGCGACATCCGGAAGGCTTGATTGTGATACGGCCGAGCCATCTGAGGTAAACCAAATCTTGGCCCAAACCCCATTGCGACAAAGCTATCTGGATACGTAAACGACGTCACCCCATCCGGTAGCGCTGACAGAGGGATCGCCACTTGGCGCATGTCGGGCGCCAAGCAGCGAAACCACTCACAGGCGCCGAGGCAGAAGTAGTGAGGCGCCGAGCGTTCAGGTTTTCCGCCGGCCTCGACGAATAGCGCGAACAAGCGTGTCTCGGTAAGACGACGCATCTCCATGTATCTCGGGCCGAAGCTCCGCTTCAAGCCCGACTCGGCTTGGCGACAAGCGAGATCGGAAATGACCGATGCGAGCTCAGTCTCCGCAAGATCCGAGAGGTTGAGGAACGGTTGCTTGTCGGCAAGATGATAGTGAACCGCACAATCTGGGATCTGCATCGGAGTGCCTTTCTGTCGCCAAACGTATCGACGTTCGCCGCGGGCGCCAGAGGGAAGCACGCGATCGAAGCTTGCGCGCGCCGACACCCGTCAGCGGCAACGCCAAGTCACACCCAAGCTCGCTTGGATGTGTGGTGAACAAGAAAAGCATCCGAGACAAAGGACTGCAAGGGACCAGAAATTTTTGGTCCTCACACTTGGGGACCAAAAATTTTCTCGATCCCTTCATGTGGTCTCGGGTGTTGGCAGCCGCGTGGTAGGCTCGCGCAATGTTCGCAGAGAGCGAGTTCACCAGTCACGTGACCTCCCGCTTTGGGGCACAAATAGTGATTCTGTACGGTTCAGCAGCGCGGGGTGAGACACGCG
>DATATR010000375.1:0-2188 GCA_036268695.1 Polyangiaceae bacterium
GCTCGTCACGAACGAAATCATGGGCTACCGCGCGCGCTTCTACTTACCTGCGCTCGTGCCGCTCAGCTTCGCGGCGCTGCTCGCGTGCGCCCGTTTTCGCGAACGCTTCACGACGCGCTCGTCGCTCGCGGCGCTCGGCGCCTGGGTTTGCTTGCTCGCGCTCGCCTACGCGCTCCGGCCACACGCGGCGCTCGATCGCGTGCCGTGTTCTTCTTTCGTGCTGCTCTTATTTTTGGGGGTGCTCCTCGGCGACCAACTGCGGCAAAGATCCTGGCTCAACCCACGCGCCGCGACCGCGACGAGCTTCGGCTTCTTGCTACTTTGCACCGTGCTGCTTCGTCCGCCGCACCGCGCCGCTGCCGCCCTCGACGACGACACCTTCTTGCGTCGCGCCAGCGCCGAAGTGACGACCACGCGCGGCCTGTTCGAAATCGCGCGCTGCATGCCCGGCGCGCACAGCTTGTATCACTCCGAAATCGGCATTCCGGGCTTGGTGCTGCCCAATTGGCGAATCGTCGACTTAATCGGCTTGATGTCGAAAGAGCTCGCTTTGCACCGCCCCGCCTTCGACAGCTATTGCCTGCGCGATCGCCCCGAAGTGCTGTTTTTGCCGCATAAAGCCTACCGCGCGCTGAACGCAGAAATCCGCGCCAGCCGCTGTTTGAAAGACTACACCTTGATGGTCCGCGCTTCGTCGAGCCCACTTTACGTGCGGAGCGACTCGAGCGCGTCGTTCGAAGCGTGCAGACGAGATCCGTGGCGCGCGCGATGACGGCTTTCAGAACTCGGGCTGACCGCGGAGCACGCGATCGTGGAACATGAGCATTTCGTAGGCGCCGGGGCCGCGATTGAATTCGTAGTCGTGCGGGCCGGGCACATTGACGAGCTCGGTGCGAATGCCTGCATTTTGCAGGTTCTGGGCCAGCGTGGTGTTGGCTGTGATGAAATAGTCGTCACTGCTCGTCAGCAGGCGCACGAACAAATCCGGCTTCTGTAATTTGGCTTCGCGTGCGCGGCGCAAGATGTCGTCCGAGTTGTCGACGCGAATCGCAGCTTGCAGCGACGCAACCACCGCGAACGATTTCGGGCGCAACAGCCCGATGCCGAGCGCGGCGCGACCACCGAGGCTCACGCCGTCGATGCCCGTCGTTTGCGGCGTGCCGATCGCCGGCGTTTCGCGATACGCACGCGGCAGCACCGTGTCGACCACGAAGCGCGCGAGGCCTTCGGCTTTGTCGAGCGGTTCGTCCGCGGGCAGGATGTCCGGCGTGTACGGACAGACCACGATCAAACCTTGATACGGCTGTTTTTCCAGGCTTTCGTTCAGCCGCGTGAGCCGCGCTTCGTCGACGAAACCGCGCAGATCGTCGGGCGTGATCGGCGGCCGATGCAAGCGTTCGATCGCGGTCGGCAAGAGGTAGTCGTCGACCCAGCCGCGCGCGCCCCGCTCGGGGCCTTTGAGCGCTTCGCCGCGACCGTGCATCGCCACGAGCAGTGGAAAGCGCGCGTTCGCTGCGCGTTCCGGAATCAGCACGACCACGCGCATTGGACCGAGCTCGGTTGTCGGATAATCCCAGGTCAATTCTTGCGCGGGGAGCATGCCTTTGGCGTTGTCTGTCTGGACCGCGCCTTGGCCGGCGAGCAGTTGCGCGCCGTGCACGGTATCGGAGCCGGGCGGAGCTTGATGTTTGCACGCGAGCGCGAACGCCACCGTGCATGCGAGGGCGGCCATGCGCAACGCATTCCGCTTCGCCGATCGCGGTGCGGAGCGACGCGCGAGCGCGCGTTCAGAATTTGTCTTTGGCGGCACGCACGGCTCCCAAAACCGCAGCGGGAGAGCGATCGCCGGCGAGCGCGTTCGTCACGTGAGCGATGATTTCTTCGCTGTCGCAGCGCATGAACGGGTTGGTCGCTTTTTCTTCGCCGATCGTCGACGGCACCGTGGGCGAGCCTTCGTCCCGCAGCGCGGCCATGCGCTTGGCCTTCGCGGAAACGGCTTGATTTCCGGGCTCGACGTGGGCCGCGAATTTCAAATTGGAGACCGTGTATTCGTGGCCACAATAAACCAGTGTGTCGTTCGGCAATGCGCCGAGCTTCACGTTGAGCGATTCGTACATTTGCGCGGGCGTGCCTTCGAACAGCCGGCCACAGCCAGCGGCGAACAGCGTGTCCCCGGTGAACACCGCGC
>DATATR010000376.1:0-9634 GCA_036268695.1 Polyangiaceae bacterium
CAGCGTCCGCGGTGAGCCACGGTTCGAGCGTGACGCCGGAGCTTGCCGCGCGTGCCGCGAGCGTCAGCGCGAGCGCGCTTTGCCCGGCCTCTTCGTTGCTTTCAGCGAGCGTGCCGCAGGGCGAACCCGCGAGCAGCCACAACTCACCTTGCCCGGCTTCGGTCCGAATTTTTGTTTCGAGCGCGGCGCGCGCGGGACGCTTTTCGAAGTCGTCGAGCGCGCTCGCGAGGTTGTTGAATTGAGCGCGCTCGGACGGATGCACCGTGAGCGCGATCAGCCTGCGCTCGGGTCCAGGTTCGAGTCGTCCGCTGAGCGCCCGCCAAGCGGCGCGTGCCGCGGCGTCACGCGGATCGCTCGGCGCGACGATGCTTTCGTCGAGCGCGTGCTCAGGTTCGCTCGCCGCGAGCGCCGCGCGGAGTTCGTCACTGACGATGCTGGCCGCGATCGTGGCCTCGTTCAGCGACGGTCCGGGATCGCTTGCGCCAAGCTCGAGATCGGCGCGCACGCAAGCTCCGCGCGGCCGCGCCAAAAATGAAAGACGCGCGAGCGAAAAGCTCGGCGCGAACGTGCGCAAACGCAAACTCAGATCCGAATCCGGCGCACTCAAACCGGAGAGCGAAGCGAGCGCGCGATCGGCGTCAGCGACGCGCAGTGCGACAGACAGATGGCGATTGACGTTGCTCGCATCGACGTTGCTCACGTCCAGGTCGGGCCAAGCATCGGCCACGGCGTCACCGCGCGGCCAATCCGCGACTTTGCCGAGCTCGCTTGCCGCGCCATCGACGAACTCGCTCGAGCCGAGCGCGGCGAAGGCGCTCGCGCGCGTGGTGAACGCGAACTGCCGATATTTCTCGAGCTCGGCGCGTCCAGCCGCGGTCCGCGGATCCGGCAGGGCCGCGCCGGGCGCGAGTCCGAGCTCGCCCGAACAACCTGCGAGCATCGCTTGCGCCGGTCCGGCGAAGCTTCGGCCGCGAAGAGCGGCTAGTGCCTCTTGAATTGCCGGCAGCGCTTCATCGTGTTCAGCGAGCGGTGTGGCGAGTGCGCGCGTCACTTGCTCGACGAATACGCCGGCCGCAGCTCGATCCGCACACAACGTTGCGAGTTCGAGGCCCGCACTGGTCGGCATACTCGTCACGTCGCTGACTCCGTGCGCGCGCAGGCGCGCCAGGATCAATGCCGACAGCGCGACGGACGCCGCGGGGCCGAAATCCTGCGCGCTGGCAAACGCCAACGCGGCTTGTGGGTCGCCCAGGCGCACCACCAAATTGATCGGCGGATGATGGTCGAGCTCGCGTCGCTCCACTCGCGAGGCACTCGCGCTCGGCGAACCGCCGACGGTACCGTTGCCATGCGGCCCAGCTCCGCACGCAAAAAGCCCAGCGAGCGCGAGCGCGACGGCAACGCGCGAAGCCAAACGCAGAGTGGGCCGAACGCTCACGGCGCAGTCGTTTACCACACTTCGCCCTGGTCGAAGCCCGCAAGACCCGAGCGCGACTACTTCTTCATTTCTGCCGGTGGCTTGGCCTCGCGAGCTTCCACGATTCGACCTTCGACCAACTCGGCGCTCGCAATTTTCACGATCTTCTCGCCGCCGCTGAGCCCGCTCGAGATTTGGACGGTCGCGCCGGCATCGCGTTCGATGGCGATTGGCTGCAAATGCAGCTTATTTTCACGATCTACGATCGCAACGCGTAGGCCCTTCGCATCGTTCATCAACGCGGTCGCCGGGATCTCGAACACTTTGTGACTCGAGGGCAAAGTCAGCGAAACCTCCGAGTACATGCCGGAGAGGAGCTCGTTTTTCGGATTCGGCACGCGCACCTCGACCAGCATCGTGCGTGTCGTTTGATCGAGCGCGCCCGCGGCGTGCGCCACCGTGCCTTCGAAGGCGTGACCAGGAAATTCGCGCACGTTTACCTGGGCCGGAGTGTCCGTCTTGATGCCGGCCGCGACGTCTTGCGGAACCTGAATCAAGACGCGCGCTGGATCGGTGATCGCCACCTTGAACAGCGGCGTCGCGTTGCCCGAGCTGACCAACGCGCCGCGTTCGATCGTTCGAGACGTGATGGTGCCCGCAAATGGCGACGTGACGTTCGCGAACGACTTGAGCTGCGTCAGCCGGCGCATGTTCGCTTCCTGCACCGCGACATTGGCTTTCGCGACCGAGACACCCGCGGCGTCGACCGCGCTTTGCGCCTGATTTTTGTCTAGATCTTGCTGGCTCGCGACGCCCGCGGGCACGAGCTGCTGAAAGCGCTCGAGGTTTGCCTTGGAGAAAGCGTGATTCGCGTCCGCCTGCAGCACCGCGGCTTGCGCTTGCGCGAGCTGGGCGCGGGCTTGATCCAATTCCTGGTCGAGCTCCGGAGTCTCGATCACGGCGAGGGTCTGGCCCTCCTTCACTTTGTCGCCGATGTCGACGAGCCAGGATTTGATGTAGCCGTCCGCCCGCGGATAAATCACCGTTTCTTCGAGCGGGCGGATGCTACCCGTGAGCACGATGGCATGGTCGCTGTTCATCACTTTCGGCACGAAGACTTCGACGTGCAGCGCGGTTTGATCTTCGGCCTTGGTGGCTTCGACGAGCTCGGCCTGGGCATGGCGCCGCGGCAGATACCCGAATAGAAATGCGGCGCCGAGCACGGCCAAAGCCGCAAAGCCGATCGCCGTCAGCCGCGCCCGACTCAATGCGGTCGGCTCGGGTAAGTCGAAGCCGAGGTCATCGGGAGCCGCAGGATTCGCAGCTCGAGGCGAGATGGAGTCGCTCAGTTCACGGGGCGCGTTCACAGTTCCTCCAACAGCGGATCGGTCGTGGGAGCCTTCGTCCGCAACGTGCTGTACATCACCGGTACGAAAAATAGCGTGGTTAGTGTCGCCAGCAAGAGCCCGCCGATCACGGCGCGGCCGAGCGGCGCGTTCTGCTCGCCGCCCTCGCCCAAACCGAGCGACATCGGGAGCATACCGATGATCATCGCCAGCGCGGTCATGATCACGGGGCGAAGGCGTGTCATGCCGGCGGCAAGCGCGGCGTGCTTCGCGTCCCGGCCGACCTTACGCTGATCGTTGGCGAAGGTGACGACCAAGATGCTGTTCGCGGTCGCGACGCCGACGCACATGATCGAGCCCATCAGCGCCGGCACGCTGAGCGTGGTGTGCGACAAAAACAGCATCCAAATGATGCCGGCGATTGCGCCGGGCAGCGCCATCAAGATCACGAGCGGGTCGAGCCAGGACTGGAAATTCACGACCATCAGCAGGTACACGAGCACGACAGAAAAGATCAGGCCGTAACCGAGGCCGGTAAAGGACGACTCCATGCTCTCGGCTTGGCCTTTGATCTTGATCGTCGTGCCGCGCGGCAAACTCGGTTTCATCGAGTTGACGATCTTGGATACCGCGGTCGAGACCGAGCCGAGATCCGTGCCGTCGACGTTGGACTGGACGTCATAGGTGCGTGCTGCGTTCAAGTGCGTGATGTTCGCCGGCCCGACCGTGCGCGAGATCGAGGCCATGTTCGAGAGCAACTGCGGCGTGTCCGTCCCGACCGAGATCGGCGTGTGGTCGACCGCGTCGACGCTGTTGTTTTCGTATTGCGGAGTCTGAATGGCTACCGTGTATTGCACGCCGCGCTTCGTATCGAGCCAAAAACTCGGGGCAACCTGCGTGCTCGAAGACAAGGACACCAAAACGTCGCTCGCGACGTCTTTTTGCGTGAGGCCTGCCATCGAAGCCATCGTGCGATTTACGTCGATGCGAAGCTCGGGCTTGGTGAGCACTTGAGCCATGTGCACGTCGGCCGCGCCCGGAATGCCGCGCATCTGCGTCATGATCTTGCGCGCGACGCCGAGCGTGTCCGCTTCTTTGCCCGGCGCGCCGACGATTTGCACGTCGACCGGCGCAGCCAAGCCGAAGTTCAACACCTGCGTCGAAATGTCCGGCGCCAGAAAAAAGAACGTCGACTCGGGATATTCCCGGTGCAGCGTCCGGCGCAGCTTGCGCACGTAGTCGGGAGTCGGCTTGTGATCCTCCTTCAGCGAGATCAGGATTTGGCCGTCCGAGGGTGAAATCAGCGCGCCTTCACTGAGCGAAAGGTTGATGCCGCTGTTCGGCACGCCAATCGTGTCGATCATCGTCGCGATCTCGTCTTTCGGGATCACCGTTTTGATCGTTTCTTCGATCGCCGCGAAGCGCCGCTCCGACTCTTCGACGCGCAAGCCCGGCGCGCCGCGCACGTGCAGCTTGATCAAGCCGGCGTCCACGGTGGGAAAGAAATCGCGACCGAGCAGCGGCGTGAGCGCGAGCGCGGAAATGGCGACGAAGCTCAAGAAACCGGCCACGAACACAGCCCGATTGTCGAGCGTCCAAGCGAGCAAGCCGCCGTACGCAATGCGCAGGCGCGCGAAACCGCGTTCGAACGCGGCAAAGAAACGTCCGACCGGTCCGAGTTTGTGTGGGACGTCGAGCCCCGCTGCGTGCGCGTTGGCTTCCTTTTCGAGCAGGTAACGTACGAGCGTCGGCACGAGCGTGCGCGACAGGATGTACGACGTGAGCATCGCGAACACGACCGCGAGCGCCAGCGGCACGAACAGGGACTTCGCGGCGCCGGTGATGAACGCCACGGGCACGAACACGATGCAAATGCACAACGTCGACACCAGCGCGGGCACGGCAATTTCCTGGGCGCCGTCCAGGATCGCGCGAACCATCGTCTTTCTTTGAGCGAGGTTCCGATGAATGTTTTCGATCTCGACGGTTGCGTCGTCGACCAAGATGCCGACCGCGAGCGCCATGCCGCCCAAGGTCATCACGTTCAGTGTGTGGCCAAGCGCGCGCAGCATGATGATCGACACCAAAATCGAGAGCGGAATCGAGATCACGACGATCAGCGTGCTGCGCCAGCTGCCGAGGAACAGCAAAATCATCAAGGCCGTGAGCCCCGCCGCGATCGCTGCCTCCTTCACGACACCGCTGACCGCCGCCCGCACGAACACCGATTGATCGAATAGCAGCGAAGCCTTGAGCTCCTTCGGGAGCTTGGCCATCGTGGTCGGCAAAATCTCACGGATCCGAGCGACGACGTCGAGCGTGCTCGCGCTGCCGTTCTTGAGGATGCTCATCAATACGGAGCGCTTGCCGGAGACGTGCACCATGCTGGTCTGCGGCGCGTAACCGTCGCGAACGTTGGCCACGTCCTTGATGTAAATCGTGGTGCCGTTGACGGTTTTGACCGGAATTTCTCCGAGCTCCGGGATCAGCTCCGGACTCGAGTTCATCAGAATCGGGTATTCCTCGACGCCCATTTTCGCCGTGCCGGTCGGCAAAATGACGTTCTGCAAGCCGAGCGCGTTGCTCACGTCTCGTGGCGAGAGACCCCAGGCGTAGAGCTTCTTGGGATCGATATCGATCATCACTTGACGCTGCTTGCCGCCGTACGGATACGGCAGCTGCGCGCCTTGCACGGTCGCGATGTCCGCGCGAATGAAGTTCACGCCGTAATCGAAGAGTTGCTGCTCGCTGAGCGTGTCGCTCTCGAGACCGATCTGTAAAATCGGCACGTTCGAGGCGCTGTAGCGAATGATGAACGGCGGTGTCGCGCCCGCCGGCAGCTGCCTCACCCAGGTTTGCGAGATCGCGGTCACCTGCGACACGGCCGCGTCGATGCTCGCGCCCGGCTGAAAGAAGATCTTGATCACCGCGATCCCGCTCAGCGTCTGACTCTCGATGTGTTCGACGTCGTTCACCGTGGTCGTGAGCACGCGCTCGTAACCGGTGGTGATGCGCTGCTCCATCTCTTCCGGTGGCAGCCCGCTGTAGTTCCAGATCACCGTGACGACCGGGATGTCGACGTCCGGGAAAATGTCGATCGGCATGCGCAGGATCGTGAAGACGCCCAAGATGACGATCAGCATCGACATCACGACGAACGTGTAGGGGCGCTTGAGCGCAACGAGAACGATCCACATGTGAAACCGCCTGAACGCGCCGCCGATCCGGTTGGACGGCAGCAAAACCGCTGGCTCGGTACCTCCTAAGGTCCGCCGAAGCGATCGTCCAATATATTGTCTCCGACCCTGTGATACTTTTTGGGTATCAGTGACGTAATACGCCGCGAAGGACGCCCGATCGATGGAACTTCGGCATTTGCGATACTTTGTTACGGTTGCCGAAGAGCTGCATTTCGGGCGCGCGGCGCAGCGCCTGCACATGGCGCAGCCGCCGCTCAGTCGACAGATCCAACTGCTCGAGGCCGAGCTCGGGTTCCCATTGTTCGAGCGCTCGCGCCGGCGCGTCGAACTCACTCCTGCGGGTAACACACTGCTGAGCGGCGCTCGTCACGTGTTCGACACCCTCGATGCCGCGATTCACGATGCGCGCAGTGCGAGCGAAGGCGAAAGCGGGCGGCTCGTCGTCGGCTATCCGTCGTCGCTCGCTTACAGCGGACTCACCGAACTGCTCCGCGCGTTCCGCACGCGCTTTCCCGCGGTTGCGATCGCGCTGCGCGAGCTGTCGCCGGGTGAACAAATCGACGCGCTGAAAGCCGGCAACCTCGATGTCGGCTTCGTGCGTTCGTCGGTGGACGACCCCGCGCTCGTCTCCGAACGCGTGCGCAGCGAAGCGCTGATGGTCGTGCTGCCCGACGATCATCCGCTCTGCTCGCGGCGCGTGATTGCGCTCTCGGCGCTCTCGCGCGAACCATTCGTGCTGTTTCCGCGCTCGCGCGGCCCAGCATATTTCGATCAGCTGATGGGCTTGTGCCGCGGCGCGGGCTTCACGCCACGGATCGTGCAAGAGGCGCCGCAGCTCGACATCATCAGCATGATCGCAGCCGGCTTCGGCGTCTCGATCATGCCTTCGTCGATGCGCAACTTTCGCCGGCCTGGCTTGAGCTTTCGTCCGATCGCAGGCGCGCCACAAGTCGAGCTGTTGATCGTCTGGCGTCAGCAAAATCTGTCGCCGGCACTGCACAAATTCTTGGATTTAGTGCGTCTCTTGGGCGTCGACCGCCGCGGCCCACGCGCCGGATCCAAACGCAAAGCGCGCCGCGCCGCTTCCAACGCGCAGTGACTCGATACTAGAGTCGCCGGCGATGTCGACGTTTCATCGTTCGCTTTGCGTGTTTGGTTTGGGTTTGCTCTTGGCGGCGTGTGAAGATCCGCCGAAGCCAGATGCCGCCGCTTCGGCGGCGACCGCAGCTTCCGCTGCACCCTCGGCAACGCCCGCGCCGAGTGCCGCGACTCTGGCACCCGAAGCCGAAAAGCCCCCGCCGCCGAAAGTAACGAAGAAGCTCGAAGATTGTCCGAAGGGGCCGAACGTCACTTTCGATCAAAAAGAAATCGAAGACGAGGTTCGGAAGAAGCTCCAAAAGCCAGACGGCGCGCTCACGAGCGCGGATCTCAAGAAGGTCAAATCGCTCAATCTGTCGCAAGTCAAAATGGCGGGCCTCGACGTTTGCATCTTCTCGCAGCTCACCGGTTTGAAAGACTTGTTCCTCGGCCCCGGCGATTACGACGATTTGTCGCCGATCGCCGGCGCAAAGGAGCTCGAATCGCTCGCCGCGTCGCGCAACCAAATCAAAGATCTGACGCCGCTCGCCAAGTTCTCGAAGCTCGATCGTTTGGATTTGGGCCGCACCCAAGTCTCGGATCTGAGGCCCATCGCCGGCCTCACTTCGCTCACCGAAATCGCGCTCGACGACTGCCCCGTCGAAGACATCAGTCCACTCGCGAAAATGACGAAGCTCGAAAAGCTCAGCATCCAGCGTACCAAAGTGAAGGATGCTTCACCGCTGAAGGCGATCAAGGGCCTGAAGTTTCTCTATGTCGCGGGCACGCCCGCCGATGAAGACGGCATCACGCTCGCGCCCGTGCGAGGCAACGGCACCAAAGTCTTCAACTGACTGCGTACGAATGCGCCGAAGCAGGCCACGCGCATAGCACCGCCGCGCTCGCGAGCAGTGCGCTCAAACGTGCAACCCGCATTCGCGCTTGGTGGCCTCTTCCCACCACCAGCGTCCAGCGCGCTCGTGTTCGCCCGGCCGCGGCACTCGCGTGCATGGCTCGCAGCCAATCGAAATGAAACCTCGATCGTGGAGCTCGTTGTACGGCACGTCGTTGGCGCGGATGTAACTCCACACCTTTTGTAGGCTCCAACCCGCGAACGGATTTAGCTTCACGAGCTGCCCGTCTGGGCCGAGCCCCGTGTGCGACGAATCGAGCTGAATCACGGGCACGTCCGTGCGCGTCGGGCTTTGGTCGCGACGTTGACCGGTGACCCAGGCATGCTTTTGCGCGAGCGCGCGCTTGAGCGGTTCGATTTTGCGAATGCCGCAGCATTCGCCGTGACCGTCTTGGTAGAAGCTGAATAGCCCCTTTTTCTCGACCAAGCCTTGGATCTGCATGGCGTCCGGGAACATCACGTCGATCGCAATGCCGTAGTGCGTGCGCACCTTTTCGATGAAACGGTAGGTCTCCGGGTGCAAGCGCCCCGTGTCGAGCGTGAACACCGAAAACGGCAACCCGCTCTTTACCGCGATGTCGATGATCGCGACGTCTTCGGCGCCGCTGAAAGCGATCGTCGCTTGTCGCCCGAAGCGCTCGAGCAGCCAGCGAATCGTGCGTTCGGGCGGCGCGCTGTCGAAATCGACGGTCAAACTCGCGAGCTCTTCCGCGCTGAGCGCTGGAGCCGAGCTTGCGCTCGGCTCGACGCGCATACTGCCGCCGAGCACCTCTTTGATGAACTGCACCGTGCTCGTGTAGATGCGCGGCTCACTGCCATCCGTCTCGACGACGAAGAACGGCGCGAGCTCTATTTTGTGTTTCGCGGCGAGCTGCATGCCGGGCGACTCGGGTTCGCCTTCGTTCGCCCACACCACGGCGTCGATACGCGACCAGAGCCCGCGCGCCTTCAGCATGTCCTCGGCTTGCACGCATTTCTTGCAAGCTTCGCCGCCGAGGAGCTTCTTTTTTACCATCGTGATGCGCATGCTCATCCGTTCTGCTTCGGCGTGTCCGGGCTCGGTTCGAATTTCGGCAGCGGCCCGGTGCGAAGCTCGCGATCGCGCGACCACACGTCGAGCTTCCGCAGATCTTCCCAAACTTGCTGCGCCGAGGTGTACCGATATTGCTCCTGCCGGCGCAGCATCACGCTCAACACGTCCCCAATCGGCGTGCCGAGCGCTTCGGCCTTGGCGCGCGGTACGCCTTCGCGAATCTGCGCGATCACGCTGTCGTAGCCCGCGCTGGTGTCGATCGGGTAGACGCCGGTGTGCATCTGATAAATCAAGAGCCCGAGCTGATACAGATCGCTCTGCTTGGTCGAATAGCCGCCGGCCGCAACCTCCGGCGCCATCAAACGGTGCTGCACGATCGGCGGGCGCGCGCCACCGTAGCCGTAAAGCTCTTGCGCGATGCCGAGATCGCTCAGCTTCGCGGTGAGATGTTCGCCTTGCACGACCAGCACGTTGCCCGCATGCAAATCGTTGTGCACGAATTCATTGTCCGCAAGGTACTGCACCGCGAAGAGCAGTTGGCGCGCGACATCCACCACCAGCCGATCGGTGAACGGCGCGCTCAACATTTCTTCCAAGCTGTGATCGCAACGCTCGAGCACCAAGAAAAACAGCCCTTGCGCTTCGAAG
>DATATR010000377.1:0-3874 GCA_036268695.1 Polyangiaceae bacterium
CGACCACGCCCGAGCCGTCACCGGAATGCACGCCTTCACTCAGCAGGGATACTTCGAGCGTGCCGACGATGACGCCGCGCAGTGACGTCGTGGACCACAATTGTTCGTAGTTGGCGCAACCCGAATCGAGGCAAACCACGAGCGACAGCTGGCCGAGGCGCGGCGCGAGGTGCGCGATGTACGCCGGCAAATCGTAGCTACCCGATTCTTCACACGCTTCGATCAAGATCACCGCGCGCGCGTGCGGCAGCTTGTCTCGGCGCAAGGCCGCGAGCGCGGTCAGCGACGCAAAGATCGAATAGCCGTCGTCCGCGCCGCCGCGGCCGTACAATTTGTCGCCCTCGAGTACCGGTTGAAAGGGGCCGAGCCCAGCGCGCCAGCCGCTCATTTCCGGCTGTTTGTCGAGATGCCCATAAAGCATGACCGTGTCGCCTGGCGCGCCGCCAGTCGCCGGAACATCGATGAAGATCAGCGGCGTGCGTTCAGCGAGGCGCAAGACTTCGAGCGTCGCGCCTTCGGGCAACGCGGCGCGCGCCCAGCCGGCGAGCAACTCGACCGCGCGATCCATATGGCCCGCCCGCCGCCACTCGGGGTCGAACGCGGGACTCTTGTTCGGGATCTCGATATAGCGCTCGAGCGTCGGCACGATCGATTGCGAAAATTGCTGTTCGACCCAATGCGAAGTCTCGGCGCTGATCGGCATGACCGAGCTTTTACCATCGCCGCGCGCTGCGGCGATTTTTTCTGCGCGCGAGCAAACACGAGATCGACACGAGCCCGAGCCGCCAACTCACGACCGCGCGGCTGCCGCCTGGCACACACCGGCAACGGGCGCGACGTCTTTGCCGGCCAGGAATGCCGCTGGGAAATAGTCGTCACCGCGTTTGACGAAGAGTGCGCCGCTGGCGCGATAGGCGCAGCCGACGATGTCGTCTTGTTGCCAGTCGCCGCCGAAGCGAACGTCCACGGCGAAGGGCACGAAGTCCCGGCCTTGTTTGTCGCGGATCAGCGTAGCTTGGGTGACTCGGACCCGGCGCTCGTGTGGCGGCGGCCGAGCGCGCGAGAAACGACTGCCTTCACGCGCGGCGAGCGGCTTCAAGATGCCGGCTTCGACGCGCTGCCGAGTCCAATCGACGAGCGACGGCTCATCTGCCGAGGCGAGCGAAGGGACGAACGAGAGCACGAACGCGCAGAGCCAGAGCGAGCGGAGATATTTCACGACGGATCCTTTCGACGATTTCGAGACTGCTACGATTCCAACCGAGCGATCGTCGAGCCATCCATTCGACGATCGCCACACTTGCCAAAACCGGGCCCCACAGCGCCGCGACATAAGCGATCTTCGGATCGACGCCGAGCGCATCGAGGCCGACGATCATGGCGCGAGAGACGACCGCGACGCTCATTTGCCCGATCACGTGTCGCATCGCGCGCGCATGCAAAATCAAATCGCGTCGCCGCGCGGCGCGCACTCCGCCGATCATCGCTAGGGCGACGATCGCTGCCGAGAGCAAGAAACCCGCGCTCACGATCGGTCCGCCCTTGGCATCGAACGAGAGCACGATCCCCGAAGGCACGAGCGCGAGCAGCACGAGCACACCGGTGACGCGCCCGAGGTAGCGATGCCAAAGTGTTCGCTTTTGTAGCGTGCGCGTCGTCAGCGCCAAGCAGAGCGGAAACGAAAGCGACGCGGCGGCCACGTGAACTCGCAGCGACGCGAGCCACAACGCCTCGAACCGGAGCGGCAGCTTCTCGATCACGAACGGCGGCAAGGTCCCGAAGTCGAAGTACGGCAAGCTCATCGCGGTGATCAGCGCCGAGCCAATCAACATCAAAGCTAGAAATCCGCGCCGTGCCGAGTGACGAAAGAATTGCCGCACCTCCCTTCGACGCAGCAGGGGGCCAAAGGATTTGGCGTTTCGATCGTTCGAGCCCATCGACCGGTATGTCTCGCCGGACATGGCGCGTGTGACATCGCCCGTGAACGATTTTTATTTTTGTGCTGACCGAGACCGGGAATTTTTTGGACGTGGTTGACGTATCTGGTTCACAGATACGTCGGTCGAGCCGATCGTAACGAAGTGACGCAAAGGATTTGCGCTATGAGCTAGACGGCGCGCGAGCGCGCTCCTCATGCCCACATCGACACCGCTTCCATCCACCTCGGGCGCTCGAGCGCGCTCCGCGCTCGGCAAGACCTTCCAGTCGCTCGCGAGCTACAATTTCCGGCTCTTCTTCATCGGCCAGCTGATCTCGAACACGGGCAATCAGCTCACGAACCTCGCGCTGATCCTATTCGCGCTCAAGCTCGGACATAGCGGTCTTGCGGTCGGAGCGCTCGCGGCATGCCAATTCGGGCCGCTCGTCGTGCTCTCGGCGTGGGCCGGCGCGGTCGCCGATCGGACCGACAAGCGTCGCGCCTTGCTCGTCACGCAAAGCCTCGAGATGGCTCAGTCCGTTGCGCTCGCGGTGCTCGCGTTCATGCCGCATCCGTCGCTCGTGCTTTTGTACGCGCTTGCTTTGCCGGGCGGCGTGCTCTTGGCGTTCGACAACCCACTCCGGCGATCCTTCGTGCCGGAGATGGTCTCGAAGGACGACCTGCCGAATGCGGTCGTGCTCTACAGCACGATCGTGGCCTTGTCGCAGGTCTCGGGTCCGGCATTGGCGGGCGTGCTCGTCACCAGCGTCGGCTTCGGCTGGTGCTTCACGCTCGATGCAGTCACGTACCTCGCCGTGATTTCGTGCCTCGTGATGATGCGCGAGGGCGAGCTCTTCCGGCAGCCGCCCAAAGCTCGCACCGGCCGGGAAGTGCGCGAAGGACTCGCGTACGTCGCGTCGGTGCCGCGGCTCTGGATCAGCTTCGCGATGTTCGCGCTGATCGGCATCTTCACGTTCAACCTGCGCGTGGCGCTGCCGCTCTTCGTCACCCGCTCGCTCCACGGCACGGACGTCGCGTTCGCCGTGCTCTATGCGATCTTGAGCTGCGGCGCCGTACTCGGCACGCTCGCCGTAGCGCAGCGGCGGCTCGTCGAGCTCCGGCACGTGATCCTCGGTGCGCTCGCGCTCGGCTGCACGATGCTGCTCTTGTCGGTCGCACCGACGGTACCCAGCGCCATGCCCGCCGCGTTTCTGCTCGGCATAGCGAGCATCGTCTACATGACCGCATCCACCAGCATCGCGCAGGTCGACATACGTCGCGACATGCACGGCCGCGTGCTCGCGCTCCAGACCGCGCTCATCGGCGCGACCGCGTTCGTGGGTGGACCCATCGTCGGACAGATCGCCGATCTCGCTGGCGGCCGCGCGCCGATCGCGATCGGTAGCGTCGTGTGTTTGTGCGCAGCGGGATTTGGCGAGCTTGGGAGACGGCGGTTTGGGAGCAGCGCGCGCTGAGCCGGCGCCGGCCAAGCCAACACAAACCCAACGCGAACCCGAGCAAACCAAACCGCGAGCGCAACGGTCGAGGCGAGAAGCTACAAGACTTGATGTCTTGGTCGTGTCGCACCGGCACCTCGCACGCGATCACGGAGAGCGGCCCGATATTTTGATACGTATCGATTGCCGCCATCGCAACTCGGTACGGCACGCCATCGACGAGGCCCGTGATCTTGGCGCTCGTAGCGGACAACGAGGCCCTCGCACACAGATGATCTTCGGGGAGCGGAGGTTGACCCGGAAAGAGCGCGGTGGTCATGAGGCTATTGTCGCAGTCGAGCGCGCCGCCGTCCGGTGCGGTGCCGGCATCGACTGCGACATCAGCCGGCGGATCGCAGTAGAAGCTGTAACCGTTCATCGTAATGTCCGAACTCTCGCCAGTGAAATACGCAAACTGGGCCTCGAGCTGGCGGTCCCCTTGGGCGAGCGTCAATTGATC
>DATATR010000378.1:0-8067 GCA_036268695.1 Polyangiaceae bacterium
GGCGGGCACACGCAGATTTCGAACCTGAATCCCGGCAAATTCCAGCTCGTCGTGAACCCGGGTGGCGGCGCGAACGGCGCGACCAGCATCGGCGTCGGCAGTAACAGCAACGTGAAGGGCGGCGCCGACGGCTCCGTCGCGATCGATTTGCCCGCGCTCGCCACGCCGTCGCACATCGACGCGTGGGCCTCGATCGTGGAATGATGCGAAACGTGCTCGACCGGCGGCTCGCTCTCGGCGTCGCGCTCGCGGCGTGTTTGCCCTGCGCAAGCTGTCGCCACAAGCCCTCGCCCGTTCCGCCCGACTCGGCGCCGAGCGCGAGCTCCGCGCCGGTCGATCGCTTGGCACCAGACGAGCTCGCGGTCGGCACGAGCGAGATCTGGGGGCTCACGCTGCCGCGCCGCATGCACGTCGAGCATCAGTTCCCCGAGCTCGCCTATGCGATCGGTCCAGTCACTGCCGACGCGCTCGCCAACTACGTGCGCGATCGGGTGATCGTGTCGCACGTCGAGATTGGGGCGGGCCGCACGATCTTCCCGAACGCGCGGATCAAGGGCGGACCGCCCGATCACTTCTACGAGCTCGACGTGATTCCAGAGCCGAACGGCACGCGGCTCCAGATCCAGGATCTGACGCCGGTCAAAGTCGTGCCCGGGTTGAGCGACGAAGAGCGCTGGCGACAAGCCGGGCTCACGCCGCAGGGCCGCCCGCTCGACATGAAGAAGTTCGAATAGCCGAAAAAGCCCGGTCGCCGAGCGTCAGCGGCGCGATTCGTCTTCTTGGCGCATGGCTTCGATCAACAGCTGACCGATCGTTTGACGCGCGCCCGTCGGCGGACTGACGACCGCGCCGCGGAAGGAGAAGCTGCCTTTTTTCCAGCGCAAGATCTCGCGCAGGAGCTGGGTCGGATCGTGCGGCTTGCTGTCGAGCGAAGCGCCGGCGAGCGCGCCCTCGTTCAATTCCAAAACGCCGACCTTGCCCGCCTCCGAGCGCACTTTGAGATGACCCGTGCGGCGTTCGAGATCGAGCAGAGTGAGCACGGTCGCGACCGACATCTGCGCGATGTCGCCTTGAAAAGCCGCATTGCCCGCGGTGCTCGAGACCGGCCCATCATTTGAAAACGAATCGCCTTGCGTTCGTAAGCGCTTCGCCATCTCGATCAAAGCTCCCACTTGCGCGACGACTTCTTCGTCGTGAAACGGGCGCGTGAGGTAGATATCCGCACCGACGTTTAGCCCTTGCAGCCGCGACTCGGTGTCGCCCGCGTCGGTCAAAAACAAAAACGGCGCGGTCGCGACTTGAGTCGCTTCGGTGCGCACGCGGCGCGCGACCCAAAAGCCGTCGATGTCCGGCAGATTCACGTCGCACAGGATGCAATCCGGCTGGAGCTGCCGAACTTTGTCGAAGCCCGCGCGCGCCTCGGTCGCGATGTGCACCTCGTAGCCGGCCTCCCCCAGAAACTTGGCGAGCAGGGTCGACTCCCACTCGTCCTGTTCGATGATGAGAATCCGGCCTTTTGCCACGCGCGAAAGTTAGCATGGCGCCGCCGAAACCCCGAAATTGACTACTACTTTGTCCGAAACGAGCAGAGCCGCTTCGGGCTCTTCGGCAGGGGCGACGGTGGGCCGGCCGAAGGTTCCCCGCCAAAACGGGCTCGGGGGGTTGTGTAGCTTGTCCCGCTGTCCGGGTCGCGGTACGCGGGGCGAGTGAGTGCCGGGTTATTGAAGCGCACGTCTCTCTACCAAAAGCACGCCGAGCTGGGCGCGCGCCTCGTGCCGTTCGCCGGCTGGGAAATGCCGATTCAGTACAAGGGCATTTCGGCCGAGCACCAAGCCGTTCGGGAGCGCGCCGGCCTATTCGATGTGTCGCATATGGGCGAGCTCGAGCTGAAAGGCGAGCGCGCGCTCGAGCTCGTCAACTCGCTGATCACGAACGACATCGCGCGCGCGCACAACGGCCAAGCCACCTACACCTGCTGCTGCAACGAACGCGGGACGATCCTGGACGACCTGATCGTCTACCGGCGCGCCGAGAACGACGTGCTCGTCGTTTGTAATGCCTCGAATCGGGTCAAGATCGCCACGCATTTCGCGGCTTACGCGCGCGGGGTCTGCGACTTTCGCGATATCAGCGACGAGACCGCGCTGCTGGCGCTGCAAGGGCCGAAAGCGCTCGGCATCCTGGCGCGCGCCGGCAGCACGCTCGATCTCTCCACCCTCAAGTCGTTCCGCTTCGCGCACGGCACCATTGCCGGCATCGGCTGCACGATCGCGCGCACGGGCTACACGGGCGAAGACGGCGTCGAGCTATTTTGCGCTTGGAACGAGGCGCCAGCGCTGTGGGACACCCTGCTCGAAGCCGGCGCGCCGGACGGCATCGAGCCGATCGGCCTCGGCGCGCGCGACACGCTGCGGCTCGACGCGCGTCTCTCGCTTTACGGCAACGAGATCGACGAATCGACGAACCCGCTCGAGGCCGGGCTGGGTTGGGTCGTCAAACTCGATAAGCCGAGCTTCGTTGGCAAAGAGGCGCTGATCGCGATCCAGGAGCGCGGGCTCAGCCGCACGCTGGTCGGTTTCGAAATGACCGGGCGCGGCATCGCCCGGCACGGCTATCCGCTCTGCGACGAGAGCGGCAACCCGTGCGGCATCTGCACCTCGGGCGGCCCCTCGCCGACGCTCAACAAGAGCATTGGGCTCGGCTATGTGCCGATCGGTCTCGCCGCGATCGGCACGAAAATTTTGGTCGATTGTCGTGGTAAGCAGATCGCGGCAGAAGTCGTAAAGACGCCATTTTACAAGCGCAAGTGAGGAGCACAGTGAGCGCGATGTCGAGCCCCAAAGAAGTCAAAGACGACCGCAAATACACCAAAGACCACGAATGGGCGCGCACCGAAGGCACGGAGGTCGTCGTGGGAATCACCGCGTTCGCGGTCGACGCACTCGGCGACATCACGCTCGTCAGCCTGGACGTGAAAGTCGGCGACGAGGTCAAGGCCGGCAAAGCCTTCGGCACGATTGAAAGCGTGAAGACCTTGAGCGATCTGTTCGCGCCGATCAGCGGGAAGATCACGCGCATCAACGGCGCGCTGGAGAACAACCCAGAAATCGTCAACGAAGATCCCTGGAGCAAAGGCTGGATGATCGCGATCGCGCCCGAAGCCGGTCCGAGCGAGCTGCTCGAACCCGCGGCGTACGCCGAACATCTCTCGCACGCGGATCACTGAATGCGCTATCTGCCTCATACGCCCGAAGATATTTCGGCGATGCTGGGTGCGATCGGCAAACCCTCGCTCGACGCATTGTTTTCCAGCATTCCGGACGCGGCGCGCTTCGCCGCTGATTTGGCGCTCGAGCCCGCGCTCGGCGAAGCCGCGTTGATGCGGCATTTGCGCGACCTTTCGCGCAAGAACACGGGCGCCGAGCTGGTCAGCTTTTTGGGCGCGGGAATGTATGCGCACCACATTCCGCCCGCCGTCGATCAACTGCTCTTGCGCAGCGAGTTCTACACCTCGTACACGCCGTACCAACCCGAAGTCGCGCAGGGCACACTGCAAGCGATTTGGGAATTTCAGACCATCGTGAGCGAGCTCTACGGCTTACCGCTCTCGAACGCGAGCCTGTACGACGGCGCGAGCGCGACTGCCGAGGCTGCGCTCATGGCATGTCGCCTGACCAAGCGCGGGAAAATCGTGCTCTGCCACTCGGTGCATCCGGACTATCGCGCCGTCACCGCGACGTATCTGGCCGGTCGCGCCGAGACGTCGTGCGTGGAAGTATCGTTCGGCGAGGACGGCGCGCCGAGCCTCGCCGCGCTCTCGGCGGCGCTCGACGAAAACACCGCCGCAGTGATCGTCGGTTACCCGAGCTTCGTCGGTCCGCTCGCGGATTTGCGCGCGCTCGCCGCCGCCGCGCACGAAAAAGGCGCGCTCTTGATCACCGCGACGAGCGAACCGTACGCACTCGCGCTGGCGGAACCACCCGGCGCGCTCGGCGCGGACATCGCGGTCGGCGAAGGCCAGCCAATCGCCTGCCCGCCGCAATTCGGCGGACCGGGCGTCGGGCTCTTCGCATGCCGCGACGATCGCCAGTTCTTGCAGCAAATGCCCGGACGCATCTGCGGCGAAACCGTGGACTCGAACGGCGAGCGCGGCTTCGTGCTCACGCTCTCGACGCGCGAGCAGCACATCCGCCGCGAGCGCGCGACCAGCAACATCTGCACGAACCAGGGCTTGCTCGCGCTCTCGCTCGCGATTCGCATGAGCATCCTCGGCAAATCCGGCTTCATCGAGACCGCGCGCCAATGCCTGGCCAAGGCGCACTACCTGCAGGATCATATTTTGGGTTTGCCTGGTTACACGCGCGGCTTCGCGGAAGCGCCGTTCTTCAACGAGTTCACGGTTCGCGTGCGCGGCGGTAACGCGGCGTCGCTGTGCCGCAAGCTCGAGCAACATGGACTCATCGCCGGCTTCGATCTCGGTCGAGTCGACGCCAAGCTCGGCGATCGTTTGCTGATCGCGGTCACCGAGCAGCATCGCCGCGAAGATCTCGATCGCTTGCTCTCCGCGCTCTCGGATTTTGCGGCCTAGGGACTGGTATTCGTGTCAATCAATCGAAATGGCCGGCCGGCGCGTGTGGCGCGCCTCTGGCTCAGTGCTTGTCTCGGTCTGAGCGGCGCGTGCGCCGTGGTTCTGCCCGCCCGTGTCGCGCGGGCGGATGTTTCGTCGTGGGCTTTCGTCGGCGGCGGCGTGTCACGCCTCCAGCAAAACACCTTGCCGGCCACGACAGTCCCAGCGATGCGACTCGAGATCGGGCTCGGCACCCCGCCCACTAATCCGATCGTGTTCGGTGGTGTGTTCTCACTCGACCCGTACTTCGGGCACGGCAGTGACCTGTCACTTTTACTTCGCACTGCCTCAAGAGGCTACGTCACTGGCAACTTTGGCCTGGCGCTCGATCTCGGACCGTACGAGCGCTTTTGGGGCGACAAATCCGTGGGCGGCGAAGGCACGCTCTGGTTCGGCGCGCCGTGGGGTATTTGCTTGGGCGTAAACGCTGGCATCGGTTCCGAAAATGCCCGCGAGTTCTCCGGCATTATCGGGCTCGACTTCGCGCGACTCACCGTTTACCGAACCAGCGGCACGAACTGGTTCATCAATCCTTACCCCGCTTACCGTCCAAAAGACTGAGTCACCTTTCGCACACAGCGAGAACGAGGCTCTGACAACGCTCCGTGCTAGGCTCGTGCCGCACGATGGCCGATTCTCCCGTCACCGCGGGCCAAGTACTTGCCGGCAAATACCGAGTCGAGAGGGTACTCGGCTCGGGCGGGATGGGCGTCGTCGTTGCTGCGTGGCACCTCGAGCTCGAGCAGCGCGTAGCCGTGAAGTTCTTACATCCGCTGGCGCTCGAGCGGCCGGACACCGCCGAACGCTTCCGCCGCGAAGCGCGCGCGGCCGCGAAGATCAGGAGCGAGCACGTCGCACGCGTGATCGACGTGGGCATCATGGAAGGCGGCCTGCCTTACATGGTGATGGAATACCTCGACGGTCACGACGTCGCCCAAGAGATGCAGCGCGTCGGTCCACTACCGATTTCGAGCGCGATCGATTTCACGCTGCAAGCGATCGAAGCGCTGGCCGAGGCGCACGCGGCCGGCATCGTGCACCGTGATTTGAAGCCCGCGAATTTGTTTCTCTCGCTGCGCCCGGACGGTTCGCGGATCGTGAAGGTTTTGGATTTCGGGATCTCGAAGTCGCTGTTCGGCTCGAGCGTCGCGGAAATGTCGCTCACGCGCACGGCCTCGCTGATCGGCTCGCCGCTCTACATGTCACCCGAACAAATGCGCTCGGCGAAGGACGTCGATACGCGCACCGATATTTGGTCGATCGGCGTGATGCTGTACGAGATGATCAGCGGCCGACCGCCGTACACCGGCGACTCGATCCCCGCGCTCTGCGCGTCCCTACTGAGCGACTCGCCGAAGCCGTTGCACGAGCTCCGGGCCGAAATCTCGCCCAGCTTGGAAGCAGTGATCATGCGTTGCTTGGCCAAGGACCGCGAGCATCGCTTCGCGACGGTGAGCGAGCTCGCACGCGCGCTCGCTCCCTTCGGCAGCAGCGGGAGTCAACTTCACGTCGACCGTGCGAGCCGCGTGCAAGGCGCCGTGGACGTGACCATCTCCGCATTTTCCGCTAGCCCGATGACGGCGCGCAGCGTGAGCCCCGCGCGCTCGGAGGCGAACCCAGCGTCGTCGCAGCTCGCGGTCACGCCGATTCAAGGCTCGCCCATGAGCCAGATGCCGGCCGTGCGCGGCACGATCGATTCTTGGGGTCGCACCGACGGCCCGCAAACGGCAACTCCCGCCGCTTCGCGCAAGAGCTGGGTCACCGCGCTCGGCTTGGGGCTCGTCGGTCTGATTGCCGCGCTGATTTTTTTCGCAACGCGCGGGCCGGCGGCGCGCGACGCAGCGTCGGCAAACGTCGAGACCAAGCCTTCGACCCCGACCTCGGCCGTTGCCCCGCAAACCGCGGCACCGACCCTGACCGTCGCTCCCGCCGTTTCAGCGGCGTCGCCAGTTCCGGCAGCTACCGAATCAGCCGCCGGCGAGCCGTCCGCGGCAGCGATCGCGGACGCGACGACGAAACCCAAGATCACGCCGCCCGAAAAAAAGCCGAAGCCCGTACTCGTAGCGCCTGCGAAAAAAGAGCGCGGATCGAGCGATATCAGCGAGTTCGGCGGCCGCCGCTAATCGACTTTCAGCCGCGCGGCGCGGCTCGCGCACACTTTTTCTCGTTGCGACTCCCGGCGCCGCTGAAGTCTTGGTAAGCCTTCGGCTCATGGCGATGTGGATCTTCCGAAAACGACGCGCCGTCGCGACGCTGCTCGTCACGAGCGCGTGCGTGCTCGCGCCAGCACGCGCGCGCGCCGAAGCCAGTGCAGCGCAAAAAGCAGCCGCCGAGGCGCTGTTCGACGACGCGGTCAAGGCGATGAAAAACAGTCGCTATGCCGATGCGTGTCCGAAGCTCGAAGAGAGTCAGCGCATCGATCCCGGAATCGGGACTTTGCTCTACCTCGGCGAATGCTACGAAAAGACCGGCCGCAGCGCGAGCGCGTGGGCGACGTTCCGCGAAGCAGCGTCGTCCGCGCAAGCCAAGGGCGAAACCGAGCGCGCGCGCGTCGCGACGGATCGCGCGGATCGGCTGCAAGCGGGTTTGTCGAAGCTCACGATCGTGGTCGCGCCAGAGACCGCGCGCCTCAGCGGATTGCACGTCACGCGCGACAACCTGCCCGTCGAAAGTTCGCTTTTCGGCATCGCGATTCCGGTCGATCCCGGCAAGTATCACATCAGTGCCAGCGCGGATGGCTACGAGAGCTATCAAACCGAACTCGAAATCTCCGGGAATGCGGACGCGAAGAGCACGCGAATTCCGGCGTTGAAGCCACTCGCCGCGCCCGCCGCGGCGCCCGTGCCAGCCGCGACGAGCGCGCCGAGCCCGGCGAACGCGGTCGTTGCTCCGGCGAATCCAGCACCGCCGCCGATCGCCGATACTGGGCCGAGTTCACTCCGAACCGCGGCATTCGTCGGCGGTGCGCTCGGCATCGTCGGGCTTGGCGTGGGTTCGTATTTCGGCGTGCGCGCGATCTCGAAAAACAACGACGCCGAGACGCACTGCCCGCGCGGCGACACCTGCGACGATCAGACGGGCGTAGACTTGACGCACCAAGCCCAGACTGCGGCGCGCAACGCCAACATCACGCTCGCAATCGGCGCGGCGTTCGTCGTTGCCGGCGTCGTCTTGTACTTGACGAGTGAACCCCAAAAAACCGAACGCGTCACGCTGAGCCCGATGCTCGGTCGCGATCTCGCCGGCCTCGGCTTGGGAGGCGCATTCCGATGATCCGCCTCGCGCGCGCGCCGTTTTTGATTTTGATTTTGGGTGCCTTGAGCAGCGCGCTCGGCGCGTGTCAGGCACTCGCCGGCATCGACGATCGGACCTACGCTCCGGACGTGTGCAAGCAATATTGCGATCTGGCGCAATCCTTGTGCACCGGCACCTCACAAATC
>DATATR010000379.1:0-16351 GCA_036268695.1 Polyangiaceae bacterium
ACGGCGCTCGATCCGCGTTTGGTCGTCGCGCTCGAGCCAGACTCGGAGCAGGCGCGCAACTACCGACTCTTGCGCCATCGCTTGATCGCGCACTCGGATCCGCGCGTGATCGCGGTCACCAGTGCCCGAGCAGGTGAAGGCAAAACGACCTGCGCCGCAAACCTCGCGCTCGCGATGGCCGAGGAGAGCTACGCGCGCGTGCTGCTGATCGACGCCAATACGCAGCGGCCCGCGCTCGCTCGCGCGTTCGGGTTCAAGCCGGCCGATAGCTTCATCGCGCGGCTCGTCCAGGCGCAGGACGCGAAACCGCCGTATTTCGTGGCGCGCGTACGCAATAGCCGGCTGCACGTCGCCGCGCTGCAGCTCGACGGCGCACGCGGCTTGCGCCTGGATCGCTTGCTCTTGGGTCTGGCGCTCTCGGAGTTGCGCTACGTCTATCAATACATCGTGATCGACGCGGGGTCGGTGTTCGAGAGCGCGGATGCGAACGTGGTCGCGGAGTGTTCGGACGGAGTGATCGTGACCGCGCGCGCGCGCCGATCGCGCCGCAACGAACTGCGTCGCGCGATCGACCAATTGAGCCCAACACCGGTGCTCGGCACCGTGCTGCTCGATACCTAGGAGTATTGCGTGAAGCGGCTCGATTTCGCTCACAAACACATCCACCGTTGGCTTGGGGGCTATGCGCGTTCGGCGTTCGAACGATTGACCGCGCCGCGCCCGGAGGGACCGAGGCATCTCTTGGTCGCGCTCTGCGATCACTATGAGCCGCTTCACGGGCGCGCATCCGACGCTAAAGGTCACGAGCGCGTCCAGCGCTGGCTCACCGGTTATCCCGAGCTCACGCGCAATTTGCGGGATGCCGATGGCCGTCCACCGCGTCACAGCTTCTTTTTCCCCGGCGAGCAGTATCGCCCGGAATATTTGGATGCGCTCGCCGAGCTCGCGCGGCGCGGCTTCGGCGAAGTCGAAGTGCACTTGCATCACGACAATGACGACGCGGAAAAGCTGAAAGGTGACCTCGAGCGATACCTCGCGGCCTACGCCGAGCACGGTCACCTTTCACGCGATGCGGATGGCCATCTGCGCTATGCGTTCATTCACGGCAATTGGTGCCTGGCGAATTCGCGCCGAGACGGCCGCTTCTGCGGCGTTGACTCGGAGCTCGATGTCTTGTTCGACACCGGCTGCTACGCGGATTTTACTTTTCCGTCCGCGCCGGACGAAACCCAACCCGAGATCGTCAATCAGATCTATTGGCCCGAAGGCGATCCGACGCGAGCGCGCGCACACGAACGCGGCATGCGTGCTCGTGTGGGGCACAAAATGACCGATCGCATCTTGATGATCCAAGGGCCGCTCGCGCTGGCTCGCCGTGAAAACGGCTTCGGCGTGAGACTCGACTCGGCGGCGCTCAGCGCGAAGGATCCGGCGAGCTCGAGCCGCGTCGATACCTGGGTTTCGCAGGCGATTCACGTCGAAGGTCGACCGGATTGGATCTTCGTCAAGCTGCACACGCACGGCGCTCCCGATGCTCAAGCCGAGTCGCTGTTGGGCCAGCCTGGCCGCGCACTGCACGAGGCGCTCGCGCGCCGTTACAACGACGGCCAGAACTTCGTCTTGCATTACGTGACCGCGCGCGAAATGTTCAACATCGCGCGGGCTGGCATGGATGGTCACTCGGGAAACCCCAACGCTTACCGCGACTACGTTCTCTCTCCTCCACCGGTGGCAGCATGAACGATTCTTACAGTTTGCTCTTTCAACGCCTGCTTTACCCGAGCTGGGAAAGCGGCATTCGCCATCGTCCGACGCTCGGCTATTTGAAACGGCTCGAGCGCACGCAATGGTGTTCGCGCGACGAGCTCGAGGCGATTCAGGAGACCGAGCTCAATCGCTTGCTCGCACATGCCTGGCGCAATGTGCCGCACTACGCGCAAAAATTCGCGCGCGCCGGGCTTACGCCAGGCCGCAAATTGCGGCTCGATGAGCTTTCCCGAATCCCAATTTTGACACGCAAAGAAGCCTCGGAACAGTTCGAAGCGCGCAAATCGGTTGCCGAGCCGCTGCCCGCGATCGGCAAGATGACGAGCGGCACGACGGGTCACCCGCTCCAGTTCGCGTACGATCTCGGTTCGGAGTATTGGCGTCAAGCTACCAAGCTTCGCGGCTATGGCTGGGCCGGCTATCAGCTCGGCGATCGCAGTTTCCATTTCTGGGGCTCGCCGCCGGCGAGTCGACCGCCACTTTCCGAGCGCGTCAAAGTTTCGGTCGATCGCGCGCTTCGCCGTGAATACTATGAGAGTTGCACCGAGCGCTCTGAAGAGTCGCTCGCGCGCGTGGTGCGCGAGATCAAATCACTGAAGCCTTCGGTGATCGTCTGCTATGCGCAAGCCGGAGTCGCGCTAGCCCGCCATGTGAACGAAACCAAAACCCGTGATTGGGCGGATATTTCGCTGATCGCGGCGGCCGAACCGCTCTTTCCGAGCGATCGGGCTGCGCTCTCGCAGTGCTTTGGTCCGGGTATTTTCGAAACCTATGGCAGCCGCGAAGTGATGCTGATCGGCGCCGAGTGTGAAGCGCACGAAGGGCTTCACGTCTCGATGGAGAATTTGATCGTCGAAGTGATCGTGCGCGACGAGCACGGCGAGCGCCCCGCTCGGCCGGGCGAGCTCGGCGAAGTCGTGATCACGGATTTGCACAATTTCGGTGCGCCGTTCATTCGCTATCTCAACGGAGACTCGGCGATCGCGCATGCGTCTGAGCGCTGTTCCTGCGGCCGCTCGTTGGTGCGTCTCGAGCGCGTCGAGGGCCGCACGCTCGACACGCTGCGGGATGGCGAAGGTCGGCCGGTGAGTGGCATGTTCTTCATCGTGCTGTTTGCGGGGCTCGCCCACAAAGTGCGGCAATTTCAGGTCGTGCAGCGCAAAGATCGGGCGATCGATCTGAAGCTCGTGCCGACCGAACAATTCGAAGAAACCTTACTCGATCAAGTTCGCAATCATTGTAACCAATTCATTCCCGGCATCACCCTGCGCGCCGAGCTCGTGCGCGAGTTGCTCCCCGATGCCGGGGGCAAGCTGCGCGTCGTTTCCGTCGAGAATTGAAGGACATGAGCCGAGGACGCGCTTTACGGGCCTGGGTTGCGCGCCTCGGTCTGGGTCTTGGGCTCGTGTGCGTGAGCGCGCACGCGAAAGCCGACCCCCACCTGCAAGCGGTCGGCGAAACTTCAGTCGGCTACACCGACAATTTCCGCAACACGCCGGAGTCGGCGCTGGTCGCGGGACCGCCGCGCGCGACCGGCGCTTTTCTCACGTTGAGCCCGAGCGTGGTGCTCGCCGTCGAGTCGCAACGCGCCGTCCAGCGCGTGAGCTATCGCTACGAATATGATCTGTTTCTGGCTCAAACGAACGCGAGCGGATCGACCAATCAACTCGACTATCACGGCTTTTTCGAGCTCTCGAAGCGACTCACGCTGCTCTTGGATTCGAGTGCCAGCGAGACAAATCGCTACGCCGCAGTCGCGTTCTCCGCGCCCGCCGCGAGCACTGTCGCTGGTTTGCCGGCGGGCACCGGCGCGTTCGCGCAAGGCAACGCGAGCGCCTCGCTCAGCTACGACATGGCGCCGAGCTGGCGTGGTTGGCAAAGCGCGAACGCACTGATCGAGAGTCCGATTCTGGGCACGAGCGCGCCGCAAACGAGCGAGATTCAGGCACGAACCGGCTTCGAACGCAGCTTCCTGAGCAACAGCGCAGGACTCGAACTGCGGCCGGATTACACGGTCGTGCGCAATACTGTGGCACCTGACGGCAGCCCCGCAGGCAATCAGGAGCAGCTCGTCTTGAATGGTGTGGCGCTTTGGAGACACGATTGGGGACGTGACTTCACGAGCAGCGCTGAAGCGGGTGCCGCGAGAGTGCAGCGTTTCAACACTGGGCGTGGCTTTTGGACACCCACGGGTTCCGCGCTGTTCGCGTTCGCCAATCAGTCGGGTGACGCGCAGCTCTCGTATGCGCACGCCGTGAGTACGAACGCGCTGCTCGGCCAAACGCTACTCGCAGACGAGGTGCGGCTGCGTGGCGCGTTGCCGCTGACCCCGGACAATCGGCTCTTGCTTGCAGTCAGCGCAGGCTACGAACGTGGCCGTTTAATCGATGAAAACGCGAATTTGGCGGCGCACGTCGCGACCGCGGATGGCGACATCACGCTCGGTTATCAAGCCACGAAGCTGCTCCAGCTCGCGCTCAAATACCAACACATCCAGCAAGTCTCGGATGCAGCCGCGCCGCCTCTTCCGCTCAGCTTCACGCAAAACAACCTACTTGCGAGCGCAATCTTCAAGTTCCCGCCCGATCGCGACATGCCGCGTCCCTATCGCGCGCCGCTGCGCATCGATCGCTCGGACGAGATCCGCGACGGCGTGGAAGCGGGTACGGAGCTGCAGAAAGACACTCAGGTTCCATCGCAGTGATGCGCTTTGTCGCTGGGATTCTGTGCCTGGATTCCAAGGCGAATCTCTATTTCGCGCAGTCACGTCACGGCCGCGTTCGGGGAAGCGTGGTCTGACTCTTGCTTAATACGGCGCATGGAAGAACGGATTGCGATTATTGGTCTTGGCTACGTTGGCTTGCCCATAGCTTTGGCGTTCGCGCGGCGGTTTCCCAATAGCGTTGGCTTCGACTTGAATCCCGAGCGTGTCGCTCGCCTGCGCGCGGGACACGACGAAACGAACGAAGTCGACGACGCGCTGCTCAAAAGCACGACGCTGAACATCACCACCGATCCGGAGGCGCTACGCGGTGCGACCTTCTTCGTCGTCGCGGTGCCGACGCCAATCGACCGCGAACATCGCCCGGATTTGCGCGCCGTGCTCGGCGCCAGCGAAACTGTGGGTAAAGCGCTGCAACCGGGTGGCGTCGTCGTCTATGAATCGACGGTTTATCCCGGCGTGACCGAGGACTTGTGCGGTCCGGTGCTCGAACGTGCGAGCGGGCTCGTGCGCAGCAAGGATTTCAAGCTCGGCTATTCGCCCGAGCGCATCAACCCCGGCGACAAAGAGCACACCTTCGAGAAGATCGTGAAGGTCGTCTCGGGTGAGGACGAAGAGACCTTGAATCGCGTCGCGCGCGTGTACGAAAGTGTGGTCGACGCGGGCGTGCATCGCGCGGCGTCGATTCGCGTCGCCGAAGCCGCGAAGGCCGTGGAAAACGTGCAGCGCGACATCAACATCGCGCTGATGAACGAGCTCTCGCTGCTCTGCGATCGTATTGGCATCAGCACGCGCGACGTGCTTCGCGCTGCTGGCACGAAGTGGAACTTCTTGCGTTTCGAACCGGGCTTGGTCGGCGGGCACTGCATCGGCGTCGACCCGTACTACCTGACCGCGCTGGCCGAGGCTGTCGGCTATCATCCGCAAGTGATCCTCGCGGGCCGCCGGATCAACGAGAGCATGGGCCCGTTCACGGCCCAGCGCGTGGTCAAGATGCTGGCGCGCGCAAATGTGAAAATCCAGGGCGCGCGCGTGGGCATCCTCGGCGTGACGTTCAAGCAAGACGTGCCCGACATTCGCAATACCAAGGTCGTGGACATCATTCACGAGCTCGAACAATTCGGGATCGAGCCGATTCTGTACGATCCGATTGCGGACGGTGCGCACGCGGCGTCGGAGGGACTACGCATGCAACCCTGGTCGGAGCTGCAGCAACTCGATGCACTGATCCTGGCGGTGCCGCACCGTGAGCTGCTCGAGAAACCGATCGAAGAATTGTTGGCTCCGGTGCGCGAAGGCGGCGTGTTCGTCGATCTCAAGTCGGCGATCGACAAGAAGCGTGTGCGCCCGGACCTGCAGTATTGGAGTTTGTGAGATGACTCACTATGAGGAAGTGCAAGCAGAGCTCAAAGCCAAGCCGCGCACTTGGCTCGTGACCGGCGTGGCCGGCTTCATCGGCTCGCACCTGCTCGAAAAGCTCTTGATCTTGCGTCAGCGCGTGGTCGGTCTCGACAACTTCGCGACCGGCCAACGTAAAAATCTCACGGACGTGGCGGCGCGAGTCGGTGAAGAAGCATTCGCGAATTTTCGCTTTCTCGAAGGGGATATTCGCGATCCGGCGGCTTGTGCTGCGGCGCTCCGCGGCGTCGAGCTCGTGCTGCACCAGGCCGCGCTCGCTTCGGTGCCGCGCTCGATGGCCGATCCCGCGAGCACTCATTCGGCCAACGTGGACGGTTTCGTGAACGTCTTGCTCGCGGCGCGCAGCGCAGGCGTTCAGCGCGTCGTCTACGCTTCGTCGAGCTCGGTGTACGGCGACGACACTTCGGACGTCAAAGTCGAAACGCGGACCGGGCGCACGCTTTCGCCGTACGCGACTTCGAAGTTGGTGAACGAAATCTACGCCGACACGTTCCGCCGCACGCACGGCATCGACAGCGCGGGTCTGCGCTATTTCAACGTGTTCGGTCCTCGCCAGGATCCGAACGGCGCCTACGCCGCGGTGATCCCGCGCTGGACCGAGCAGTTGGTCAAAGGCGCGCCCTGCGTCGTGTTCGGAGATGGCAGCGCGAGCCGTGATTTCTGCTTCGTGGACAACGTCGTGCAAGCCAATCTGCTCGCCGCATGCACGGCTGAAGCTTCCGGCAGCGTGTTCAATGTCGCGTTCGGTGCGCGCACCACGTTGCTCGAGCTATTTAGCGCCATTCGCGAGCGTGTGGCGCTGATTCGCCCGGCGGCAGCGGAAGCCAAGCTGCACTTCGATCCGCCGCGTCCGGGCGACATTCCGCACTCGCTCGCCGATATCGGACGCGCGCGCGACGTCTTGGGTTATCGGCCCGCGTTCGATCTCGCGCGCGGACTCGATCAAACCGTCCCATGGTACGGCAGACAAGCTCGGCCTTCGACCGTTCCGGCCGCCGCTGCGAGTGTTGCCGTGCAGGAGGCCCCATGAACTACTCACGTATCGACGAAGGTACGAACACCACGCTGCGCATTCGCGGCGAGCTCGACGCGCTGTCCGCGCCCGAGCTGCGGCCCATCATTGACGAGCTCGTGGACGGCGAACAAACCGGCATTTCCGTCGAGCTATCGGGGCTACGCATGATCGACAGCTCGGGCGTGGGCGCTTTGGTTTCGCTCTACAAGCGAGTCCGCGCGCGCGGCGGCGAAGTGCAATTCAGCGGCGTCACGGCGCAGCCGCTGGTGATTTTCAAGCTGCTGCGCTTGGACACCGTGTTCGGGCTCGGCGCCGAGACCTCGCAAGCCGAAACCGAGGCGGAAGCTCAGAAACTGCCGATCTCGGTGCGCGTCGAAAACTGAGCACGCCGATTGCGCGGCGCGCTCTGCTTCAAGCTGTCTTGCAGCCGTTTCGCGATCGCTTCGATCAGCGCACGCCGATCCGCTTCGAGCAGCTGGGTGTGATCGATCTGCGGGAAGTAATCGAGCGTCACGCGATCGCCGAGCGAAATCGGGGAAAATTGCGCGCGCAGCTGGCGCTCGTGGTTGAACATTTCGCGCGCTCCGGCCGTGTACACGAAGTGCACGCCGGTCTCGCGCGCCAAAAGCGTTTCGAGCGCATGCATGGCCTCCGGGCGATCCATGTACTTGTAGTTGACGAGGCGTGGTTGATCGTCCCCTGCGATCGGCAGCGGTTGATAGACTCCTAGCGCGCGGAGCGCTCGCCGGCGCGCGCGATGCAGCAAGTTGCGCGCGGCCCAGCCCGCAGTGCGGTAAGCAAACGGATCGATCATCACCACATCCGTCACGCGCGGATCGGCTTCGGCTGCTCGAAATGCGTCTTCGGCGCCGGAGCAAAGCCCCGCGAGTGCGATGCCGTCGAACTCGTGACGTTCGCACAGATGGTCGATCGCCGCCTTGATCTCGAGCGCGGTGCGTTCTTTCAGCGGGCGCTGCTCGTATTCCTGCGCGCTGTCGCCGATGCCGCCGAGATCGAAGCGCAGCGTCGCGATCGCCTCGTGCGCCAAGCGCCGCGCGAGCTCGGCATACAAACGATACGGACCAAATTTCGGCAGTAGCCCCGCGCTGACCAGCACGAGGCCGAGCCGTGGCGTGCACCCGCTCGGCTCGGTGAGAATGCCGATCAATCGGCGTTCGGGACCGAATTGCTGACATAGCTCTTTCATTTGCTCTCCGTGATCAGGTCAATCAATCGTTCCGAGATGTGAGTGTCGGGCAGCACGTCTTCGAGCCGAGCGACGTCTTGCCAGCCGCAATCGACGTCCAGCTGTTCGATTCGCGTTTGCGCGGAGCCGGTTTCGCGCACGAGCCTCGCGGCGCGCGTAGGCTCTGCGGTCTCGAGCCAGTGGATCGCTGCGCGTTGCTCGCGGAGCAGCGGCGCGAGCCGCAACCCGTGAAGCTCGCGCCAAGCAGTCTCGGAATAAATCAATCCGAGGCGCTCGTGTTCGGTCGTGAAGCGAGGCCAGCGCCAGAATCGAAGCTCGGCGATGCCGCGCAAATAGCGGCGGTGCATCGCGTCGAGCTGGCGCTCGAGCTCAGCGCCGCTCGTCACCGGATCCCACAGCGCGATGCGTTCGAACTCGAGGTGCGTCGCGGCTTGACACAAGAGCAGCGCACCGAGCCGCGCACCGATTGCGCTCACACGAGCGCCGTTCGTGCGCTGCTCGAGCTCGGAGTGCGCGGCGCGGATGTCCCCGAGCCATCGCGCGATGCTCGCATCTCGGCTTTCGCCCAGCGAATCCCCGGTGCCGAAGTAGTCGAAGATCATCGTCGGCACGCCGCGGCGCGCGAGCCCTTTGGCGAGTCGAGTGAGCACGAAGCGCGCGCGCACCTGCTCTTGCCCGACCGGCGCGCAGATCAACGCCGCACGCTCCGCGTCCCGAGCGGAGCCCCGGAGCACGCCGTATAGGTTGCGATCTCGGCCGAAATGAAAAACTTCGAGTGACTCTGGCAGAGGAGCGGGCCGAGCTCGCGCTCGCGTCTCAGTCGCGACGCCCAAGCGCGCGTCGCAGATCGCGGCCAGTATTTCGAGCGGCTCGCGCAACAGATCCATGCCCTCGAGGCGAACGCCGAGCGCTTCTTCGAGCTCGAGGCTCATCGTCACGGCGAGCATCGAGTGCCCGCCGAGCTCGAAGAAATTGTCGTCCAACCCCACTTTTCGTACGCCGAGCGCTCGCTGCCAAATCGCGGCCAGTGTTTTTTCGGTGTTGGTTTGGGGTTCGCGCAAATCGACGCTGGAAGCAGAGCGTAAATCTTCTTCCCGCAAATCAGGCAGCGCGCGGCGATCGACTTTGAGATTGTGGTTGAGCGGCAATGCGCTGAGCTCGACGTACGCGGAAGGCTGCATGTAATCCGGCAAATGCGCACTCAAGTGCTGGCGAATCGCGGCAACGCGCGCGGTTTTTTCCGGGCCGTTCGTGCCGTTCACGACATCGGGCACATAGTACGCGACCAAGATTTTCTCACCGTCGGCGCTTTCTTTCGCCGCCGCCACGGCTTCGCGCACACCCGGCGCGTGGCGCAGCGCGTGCTCTACTTCCGCCAGCTCGACGCGCATGCCGCGCAGCTTGATTTGAAAATCATTGCGGCCGAGGATCTCGAGCCAACCGTCTTCGCTCAGACGACCGCGATCGCCGGTGCGATAAAAGCGCTTGCCCTCGCGCGTGACGAATTTTTCGGCGGTGAGCTCGGGTCGATTCAAATAGCCGTGGGTGAGCCCGGCGC
Source organism: Polyangiaceae bacterium (assembly GCA_036268695.1). Classification (GTDB taxonomy): domain Bacteria; phylum Myxococcota_A; class Polyangia; order Polyangiales; family Polyangiaceae; genus PMG-095. The sequence goes on from DATATR010000379.1 coordinate 9,689, forward strand.
CGGCGAAGTGAATTTCTCCGACAATGCCCGCTGGAAGCACGCGGCCCGCGTCGTCGAGCACGCGCACGATCACGCCTTCGAATGGCCGACCCACATAGGTTTTGCTAATCGGGCGATCGCGCGGCACCGGGTAGGTGCAGCCCATGCAGCTGATTTCGCTGCAGCCGTAGATCACGAACACTTCGGCGTTGACGAAGATCTCACGCAGAGTTTCGAGCAGCTCCGGCGGCACCATGTCCCCGCCGGAAGAGGCGTGACGCACGCGCGCGAAGGCTTCAAAGCTCGAATAATGACGGCGAATGTAGGCGGTGAGACCGCGTAATAAACTCGGGCCGGCGTGAAAGATCGAAACTTCGGAGAGCGTGCGCGCCATCCGTGCTGGATCGAGTACGTGATCGCGCTCGAGGATGATCAACGTGCCACCCGCGCACAAGGGCAAGAGCAGCTCGAACATACTGATGCTGAAGCTGAAGCGCGCGATCGCCGGCATCACGTCGCGCTCGTCGAGGCCGTAACGTCGCTCGGCCGACTGCAAGTAATGGCGCAGATTGGCCTGCGTTCCGAGTACGCCTTTCGGCGCGCCGGTCGTGCCCGACGTGTAATAGACGTACGCCGGCTGATCCGGTGCAATCTCACGCGCGGGATTGTTCGTCCGCGCGAGCTCGGGCTTCGCTAAGTCAGCGAGCGACCAGCTCGGAAATCCATCGAAATCCCCGCTCGATTGCAAATGCGCTTGGGTGACGACGAGCTTCGGCGCGACGTCGTCCAAGATCACGTGTTTTCGCGCGCGCGGGTAAGTCGGATCGAGCGGAACGTAGATCGCGCCGGCTTTCAGAATCCCGAATAGCGCGATCGCGATCTCGAACGAAGGCTCGACACAGACGACGACGCGGTCGTTCGCACCGATATTTCGCTCGATCAAGTGCGCCGCGAACTGGTTGGCGCGCTGATTGAGCTCACGATAGCTCAGCGTTTGCTCGCGAAATCTGAGCGCAATGGCTTCAGCTCGAATCGCGGCGTGCTGTTCGAAGCGCGCATGGACGAGCGCGCTCTCCGGCAACGTGCGCGGACCGCCGTCGCAAACGCTGTCGAGCCAAGCAGCCTCTGCCGGAGAAAATAACGGCAAGGACGGCGTAGGCTGATCCAAATTCAAGTCGAGCTGTGTCAGAAGCGTCGTCAGATGACCGGCAAAGCGCTCGACGCTGCTCGGCTTGAACAAGCCAGCATCGAACACGAACGCGGCGTGCCCATTCTGACCGAGTGCCAAGGTGAGATCGGCGTCTTCGAGTCCGTCGATCTTCGGAGCGGGCGCGTCGAAACTCGCATCCAGCCAAGCGATCGCAGCGCGGCCACCGGCGCTGTCGAACGCGGCCTGCGCCGGGCTTTGTTGCGGAATTTTCACGGCTGCGTCGAGGGCGGCCGAAGCCAACTCGATGAGCTCGCGCGCCGTCGTCGCTTGGCTCGTGTCGAGCAGAAAGAGCTCCGAACTCCGCTTACCGTCCGTGCCGTTTGGTCGCGACGCACGCAATGCGAGCGCTGCTTGCCCACTGTAACGAGCGAGCAGCGCAGCGAACGTCGCCGTCAGACGCGCTGCACGATCTTCTCCCGCGACCGCGGGCAGCGAAAAGACGTAAGTCTGGAAGTTCGGCGCGTCCCCCGGCAAGCGATGAAAGTCGAATGGCAGCGCCAGATGGGTCGCATGTCGCGACGAAGCACCAGCGAGAGGCTGATTCATGGGAGCCGAGCGTTCATGCGAAAATCGTTCTCGACGAAGGCTTGATTTTTTCGAACTGCGGGCCCGCGCCGGCACGCAGGAACGCCACGATCGCGCACTCCTCCGTGACTTCGGTCTGAAACTTGCAGCCAATTTGTCACTGGGCGTGAATGTCGAAACGTCAGCGTGTTGCTAGCCTGCTGCATCAAACCGGCTTGTTACGCGCGGCGCTGGCACTGCGTTCGAGCGTACCGGCGTCTTGGTCGACGCCGTGGCTCAGCGTGCTCACGTATCATCGCTTTCCAGGCCCAACTGGCGAAGATCTGTTCGATGACGGCGTGGTCGATGTCACTCCCGAATCCTTCGAACGCCAAGTACGCTGCTTGAAAAAACATTTCACGTTCGTGGGTATCGAAGAACTGTGCGCGTTCGCGGCGGGCAGGGAAGTGCCGCAACACGCCGTCGCAATCACCTTCGACGACGGCTATCTCGACAACTACGCGCTCGCCCTGCCGATCCTCGAACGCTACGGCGCGAAGGCGATCTTCTTTTTATCCACCGCCTACATCGGCGAACGGCGGATGTACTGGTGGGATCGCGTCGCCTACGTCGTCAAGCGCTCGAATCTCGATGCGATCCAGCTCGAATATCCGTTTCGGGAGCGCGTGCCGCTCGGCAATCGAAAAGCCGCGGTCGATCGCATTTTGCGCGTCGTAAAGACGCATCCGGCCTTGGATTTAGAGCGATTTCTCGACGCCCTGGCGAGCGCGGCCGGGGTGCCGTGGTCGCGGCAAATGGAGCGATCCTTCGCCGAACGCATGCTGCTCACCTGGGACCACGTGCGTGAGCTGCGCAAAGCGGGCATGGATATCGAGTCGCACACGCGCACGCATCGCGTGCTGCAAACGCTCACGCCATCCGAGCTCATGGGTGAGCTCGCGGGTTCACGCGCCGACCTCGAGCGCGAGCTCGGGCAGGCACCGCGCGCGCTCGCTTATCCTGTGGGTAAGGTGATTGCATACGAGTCACCGATTCGAACCGCGCTCGAACAAGCCGGCTACGAGCTTGGTTTCAGCAATGGCACCGGCTCGAACCCGATCAACGGCCATGTCGATCGCCTGAACATCTGTCGACAGATGGTCGAGCTGAATCTGCCGGAAGAGTATTTGCTCGCGATGCTCGCGATGCCCGCGCTCGCTCCGCGTCACCCGCCGTAAAGAGAAAAGCCACGGCCGGGTCGGGCGAGTTTCCCGACACAACCGTGGCAATTCGCCGCGACAATCGAGCCTCGATCGGCCCGCGCGCCGCTTCAGTGATACGTGACCGACAGCGCTGGCCGCTTCGTCACGTCCGTTGCTTTGCTCGAATAGATGCGAAGCACCTGACCACCGGTCGGGTTACTGAAGACGAGGCCGTCGTTGGCGGTCGCGTCTTGCACCCAGCTTTGCACCGTCGTCGCGTCGAGCGCGATCGTCTTTCGTTGATAGCCGCTCGCGTTGATGCCGCTGATTTGGAACGTCGGCCCTTCGAAGTCAGCCGAACCGATGCCGGCCGTGCTCCACGCAGCGCCCGTGCCGGTGTCGCTCCAACCGAAGCTCGATGAACTCTCGTTCCACGCCTTGCCTAGGAAATTCCCGATCAAGGTTTGCGGATTCACCCAGCTCTCGATCGTGAGCGCGAGGCTTGCCGCCGTGACTGTCGCCGTTGCAGGGATTTGCGACAGGTCGAACTTGACCAGCGCCTTCGTGGTGTAGTCGAGCGTGTAGGCGTAGAGCTCGTCGTTCGTGGTGTAGCTGGTGCCGTTCGGATCGCTCGCCGAGTAGTACAGGTTCGAGATGCTGCCGTCCGTCACTCCGCCGTAGCCGTTCACGCCTTGAGCGAGCGTGACGGTTTGGGTGGTTGGGGGTGCCGTCGGAGTCGTGGGCGGCGTGGTGGGGACGCTGGTCGGAGTCGTCGGAGTCGTCGGAGTCGTCGGAGTCGTCGGAGTCGTCGGAGTCGTCGGAGTCGTCGGAGTCGTCGGCGCGCTCGGAGTTGTGGTCGAGCTCGAGGTGTTCGCGCTGACCGCGCCGGCCGCGCTGACCGCGAAGCTCAGCGTGCCGTTGGCCGTCGGCTTGAACGAGCCGCCTTGCTTGATCACGACGTGCAATTTGCTGCCCGTCGGCGTCGCAGTGATCGCGTAACCACTGCTCGACGCGGCCACGTCGACCACGACGTGATTTGCGCCGATTTGCGACACGGTGTAGTCGGCGCCGGTCAGCGTCGCGGTGCCCGCCTGGTCGGACGGAAACAGCACGACTTGGTTTTGCGGCGCATCGAGCTCGACTCCGACTACGTTGTTCGACGCCACATTGCCGTCCGCCGCCGAGAGCCGCACTTGCTCGCCGGTGCTGCCCGTCGTCACGACGCTCAGCCATTGTTGCGCGGCGGTGTGCGCCGGAGCGTGCACTTCGAGCCGCGTGCCCGAAGCGAGCAGCGCGGCCGTGTTGGTGCTGGCGCTGCGCGGCAAGAGCGAGCGAATGCTGCCCACGGTCGCCGATTTGACGACCACGTCGAAGCGGCGCTGCGTGGAATCCGCCGTGGTCGTCGAAGTCGGAGCAACCGGCGTGTGGAAGCTCAGCCATTGATCCGCGCTCGCTTGCGCGACCGTCGTGCGATCGAACAGCACGAACGTGCCCGGCCGCACGTAGACCAAATCGCGCGTGAATTGCGAGACCGGGTGATAGCCGCTGTTTCCGTATTGACCTTCGAGGTTCGTGGCGCGCGCGCGGACGAACACGCCGGCCTCCTCGTAGCGTTCGACGTGCGCCTTCGAGCTCGCCGGATCAGCGCTGTTTTGACCGGGATTGTACGGGTTCGAGGCGTCGTTGACGAAGAAGCTGTTGTAGAGCCGGCGCTGCTTCGTGCCGTAGCTGTCGTCATAGACCATGTCTTCGCCGGGCGAGCCCGCGTTTTGCGGCAACCAACCCGTCGCGTTGATCAAAACGGGTTGATCGCCGACCACGACGCTCAGGTTGCCCGCGTCGAAGAGCTCCTCACCCGAATCCGAAGCGTCGATGTACGCGCCGCCTTCGAGGCCGCCCCAAGTCGCGGTCGCGTCCCAACTCGAACGCATCCCGACGTGGCCCGGACCTGCCGCCAAATGCGACAACGAATCCGTCTTGTAGCTGCTCTTCGGCATGGCCGGATCGCCGTACAAGAACGCCGACCACGGCGCGCTGTCGTTGCCGACCGCACTGACAATGTCTGCGGCGAAGCCGCGCGCCAGCGGCGCCGTCGCATCGCCGTTCGCTTCCATCATCGTGGCGAGTCCGAGCACGAGCTCCGCCGAGGGATTCACGACCACACCGGAGTGGATCGTGCCTTGGTCGTCCAAGTGCTTGAGGGCGGGCCAAGCAAAATGCATTTGGTATTCGGCTTGGTCGTGCGCGAACGGGATCTGCTGCGACCAATCGGTGCCCGTCGCGGTCTTCACCGCCAGCATCGCTTCGGCGAAGCTCAGCACCGCTTTTTTGCCGTATTCCCAGCCTTCTGGCCAACCACCGCCGGCCATGCGGCTCGCGAACTCGGGCTGCACCAGCTGGCCCCACATGCGCGTGGTCACGTCGTTCCAGTACGTGGTCGCGTTCGGGTTGTCGCCGTTCGTGGCCAGGGCTGCCGCGGTCTTGGCCAAGAAGTAACCGGCGAAGTAGTTGCCGATCGGATCGTTGTTGATGAAGCCGCTCGCGTCGTACCAATCGATCCAGGTGTTGATCGAGCTGATCACTTGGCTCTTCGTGGTCGACGACAACGCTGGATAAAGCCAGTCGTAACCGAAAGCCATGCCGACGACGTAATTGCGGATGCCGTAGCCGTCGTCGGTCGACGGCGCTTCGCCGCCCGCGCTCACCGGTGTGCTCATGGCACCGAGCAAGCGCCCGCCGGCCGCGCCGTAGTTCGCTTTCGACGTCGAGTCCGTCGCGGTGCGGTAACACAGACCGAGCGCGCGAATTGCCGGCACGTAATCTTCGCCCTGATACCCTTGCCCGACGCTCGGGAAGTCTGGGTAGGCGTTGCCGTTCGGCGCGTACATCGTGCCGCTGACGTAGCCGTCGCACTTCGCTTTCAGCGCGGTCCAGGCGGCTTCGCCCGAGGCGGCGCGCGCTTGGAGCCGCTGCACCAGCGAATTCGTCAGAATCAGTCGCGCGCTCGGCCGAGCCACGAGTTCTTCGGTGCTGCTCTCGGTGGCCGTGGTTTGGCTGTCGGTCGGCCCGGTATTACCCGAGCAAGCGACGAGCCCCGAAACGCTGCTCAAGAGCGCGCAAATGACGGCGTGATTCGCTTTTCTCATGCTGGTTCTCCTCGCCGCGCACACACGTGCCCGGCTGCAGGCGCTCACGCCTGCGACTTTCGTTTTGAGTCCGCGGACTCTGTCTTCGAAACCGCGGGTCACTACGCCGAGCGCGCCGTCCTGCGCGAAGAGCCTCTCCAGCGGGCTCGGTGTAGATCTGTGCTTCGGCGCCGGCTGTCGAAACACAGCTAACGCTCAAGTGCCCTTCGACTCGATGGGGTCGAGCCCGAAGTGAATCGCAATGTCGCCACTCAACGACGGTGCGATGAGTTCACGTTTTAACCCCTGAGATCAGCCGGTCAACCTCGAACTGTGCGTAGCATTTTGTCATCCGCGTGCTGTTTTACGACACCTACATTGGCCATCACCTTTGCACAGTCGCTCCGCGTCGTCGTGCGCGCGTCGCTTTCGCAGCCGTTTTATAGGCTATTTCGCGCACCATGACCGAAGTGCACAGCGCGTACAGTTTTGCCTCTCCAAGCTAGCGCGCAGCGATTCCCAGATTGGTCACAAGATCGTCAGCGGGGCTGACTTCGCGCTGACCATGGGTTGATCACTCTCGAGGGTTACTGCGATGCAGCGCGTCACTTCGCGCTGAGCGAGTAGTTGTCGACCGTCCAAG
>DATATR010000380.1:0-21598 GCA_036268695.1 Polyangiaceae bacterium
TCGGCCGGCTTCGAGGCGGTACGCGCCGCGTATCAAGTGCCGAATCTCGCGGCGTACGATCCGCGTGCGGTGGCGGAGTTCACGCGCGTGCAAGTCCCGGTTTCGGATCAACGGTTGAGCCCGTTCCTGCAACTGCACGCGCACGAAACCGATTTTCGCTCGCTGCTCGACGTCGAAACGCTCGGGCTTCAGGAGGACTTCGCGCGCGGTCACGATGTCTTGCTTCGCTTGTATCCCGCAAGCGAAGCCGTCGGCTCGACGCGCACGCTGCTCGGCTCGCTTTCCGCGCTTTCCTACACGCTGCCGATCGGGGACGGTTTCATTCGCCCGACCGTCGGCGCGCAGCTCGAATACGCCTCGCGCGGTCGCGACGACGCGCTATTCCAAGGCGACTTTCGCTTCGTTTCGCCGCGCTTGGGCTTCGGCCGCTTGATCTTGGACGAGCACTACCTGAATCACTTCCGGAATTATTTGAACAATCGCTACGTGCTCGGCGGCGAAAACCGCCTGCGCGGTTATCCGGTCGGCGCCTTCATTGGGGCCAATGTGATCGCCGCGAGCGCCGAGCTACGCACGAGCTCGATCGATATTTTATCGGCGCAGGTCGGCGCTGCGACATTTTACGACGTAGGCGACGCGAATGACGACGCGCGGAAATTCGTGCTGAAACAAGACGTGGGCGTGGGCTTGCGCATTCTATTTCCAGAGCTCGATCGGATTGTCTTTCGTGCTGATTGGGGCTTTCCGCTCAGCACCGGCCTCGGCTACCAGCCGCTACCGGGTGCCTTTTTCGTCTCATTCCAGCAAGCGTTCGTCGTGCCGGGAATCACGCCGCCGAGTGTTCTGACGACCATCCTGTAGCATGCTAAGATTTGGGGTTTTTCGAGGCAGGCATGAGCGATCCGTCGCGTGTCCCACACAACCTCAGACAATACGTCGTCGAGCAGGACTACGCGCAATACACCGAGATCGATCAAGCGGTCTGGCGCTTCGTGTTGCTTCAAACTTATCAGCGCCTCGCGCGTACGGCGCATCCGGCCTACGCGACCGGGCTCGGCAAAGCCGGAATTTCGGTCGAGCACATTCCGCGCATCGCGGAGATCAGCGCGTGCCTCGAGCGATTCGGCTGGAGCGCGGTGTGCGTGGACGGCTTCATCCCGCCGCGCGCGTTTCAGGAATTTCAAGCCTCGAGCATTTTGCCGATCGCCGCGGACATGCGCACCAAAGATCATTTGGTCTACACGCCCGCTCCGGACATCATCCACGAAGCCGCCGGTCATGCGCCAATTTTGCCGGACGCCCGCTACGCCGAGTACCTCCGCGCGATCGGCGAGGTCGGTAAGAACGCATTTTCGTCGCCTGAAGATACGCGCGTCTATCGAGCGATCTTCGATTTGTCGGAGGTGAAGGAAACGCCCGGAGTCACGCCCGAAGTCGTCGCCCGCGCCGAAGAGCGGCTCGCGCGGGCGCTCGGCGAAGTCAGCTACACCAGCGAAGCGAGTCGCTTGTCTCGGCTATATTGGTGGACGGCCGAATATGGCCTCGTGGGCACCCCGCGCGACTACAAACTGTACGGCGCCGGGCTCTTGTCTTCACTCTGGGAGAGTCATGCTTGCCACGACGAAGCGGTGCAAAAATTGCCACTTTCCGCGCGCTGCGTCGAGCTTGCGTACGACATCACGCGCACGCAGCCGCAGCTCTTCGTGGCGCGGGATTTCGAGCAATTGTTCGACGTGCTCGCCGAAGTCGATGCCACGCTCGTCTATCGTCGCGGTGGAGACACGGCGCTTACCGCTGCGCTCGCGAGCCAGGAACTGGCGACGTTGATGCTACAAGGGGAGTCGTTCGTGAGCGGAGAGCTCAGCGCCGTGACCGGCAATGCGCGTGCCGGCATGATCGCTTTGCGCGGTCGCGTTGGTTTTGGCGCAGACGGCCAGATCCAGCGCGTGTTCGATGCTGCACCGGGCGGCTATCACCTGCCCGTCGGTCGTTTGCGCGACGGCGCCGCGCTCGCCGAGCTGACGGCGGACACGTTGCGCTCGCGTTACGCGGAAGGCGCGCGCGTTCGGCTCTGCTTTGCTTCGGGTGTCGAGCTCGAGGGCGAGCTCGCGCTCGTCGAAAGCGATGCACGCGGACGGATCGCGACCGCGCTATTGCGCGACTACGTCCTCGTCTCGAGCGCTGGAACCGGTTTTCGCGAGCAAGGCGCGGAGTATCTACTGTGCGCAGCCACCGAGATCGTCACGGCGCGCGCCGGCGCGCTCGACTCCGCGTTCTTCCCCGAAAGCGAAGCTTCCGGCGCGCGCGTGCCGAAGCCGCGCACGTTCGACGCGCGCGAGCGCGCGTTGCTCGGCCTATTCGAGCGCGCGGTGTCCGCCTTCCGCGATCGTTTCGGCAGCGCCGTCCTCCCGGCGTTCAGCGCGATTCACGGCGAGCTCCAGCGCGATTTCCCGGACGAGTGGCTGCTGCGCTGGAATCTACTCGAATGCCTGTGCAGGCTCGGTCAGCGCGGGGTGCTCGCGAGCGCGCTCGAAGCCGAGCTCGCCGCGCTCGAAATCCGCTTTTCTCATCGTGAGCCGATCGCGACGGGGCTACGCTATTTGTCCGCTTTGGCTGCTTGAGCTAGCGGCTCCGCTAGCGTATTTGGCGGCGCGCGCCGGCATGCTAAGAGCGCCCCCAGACAGGCATGAAAATTCTCGTCACCGGCGCGGCCGGCAGGCTCGGTTCATTGCTTTGCGCGAACTTGGCCGACGCCGGGCACGAAGTCAAAGCCACGGACTACAAGCATCGCGACGGCCTCAGTGTCAAACTCGTGCACGCGGATTTGCGCGATGAAATCGCGGTCTACAGCCTGCTCGAAGGCTGCGACGCGGTGGCGCACTTGGGCAATCACCCGAATTTGCTCGCGGGCCCTTCGCCGCAACGGATCCTGTCCGAGAACGTTGCGATGAACGCCAACGTCTTTCGCGCTGCGCTCGACGTCGGCATTCGTCGGATTGTGTTCGCGAGCTCGGTGCAAGCGATCCTCAAAGTGCCGAATGGCATGCGCGCCGAGGCGCCGTACGCGATCCCCTATCTGCCGCTCGACAGCGCGGTGCCGAGTAACCCAGGCTCGAACTTCTACGCGCTCAGCAAAGAGTTCGGCGAACGAATGCTTCAAGAGCTGTGTCTCGCGGAGCCCGCGCTTGTGGCGACGGCACTGCGCTTTCCGGTACTGATCGGCGAAAGCTGGATCGATCGTTTCACGAGTGGCGGTAAGCCCGTGCCGCGTTCATCGTTCAACTTTGGCGAAGTGCTCGGCTACCTGATGTTTTCGGACGCGGCCGAGCTCGTGCGCGCGACGCTCGAAAAGCAGCTTCCCGGCTACCACCAGTACTTCCCGGCGCAGACGCTCGAAGTGCGCGGCGTCGCGGTCGCCGAGCTGATTCGCGAGTTCTACGCGCACGTGCCACTCCGCCGTCCAATCGAGCAAATCGAGAGCCTCGTCGATTTGAGCGGCATCGCGCGCGAGCTCGGTTGGGCGCCGAAGCACCGAGCGACCGTCGAGTTCGCGCCGTAAACGGCGGCCAAATAGACAAGAATCGCTTGAATTTGCGATAAGCTCGAATCTGACTGGACGGTCAGCGCTGTTCTAGCTATTCATTTGTGTGTTCGTCTGACTGGACGGTCAGAGGTTTTTTGCCCTTCGGATTGTCCAATCGTTCGTCATTTCTTGCTCCTGTCGAGGCCGCTCATGGATGTGCTTACCGATGTGCTCGAGACCGTTCGCGTTGTCGCCGCCTGCTATGGACGCTTGGAAGCGACGGCGCCGTGGGGAATTCGCGTCAAACCTGGTGAAGACGCCAAATTCCACGTCGTGCTCGAAGGCCACACGCGGCTGATCGTCGATGGCGTCGAGGAGCCGATCGAGCTCAGCGCGGGCGACATCGTCGCTTTGCCGCACGGGCACGCGCACTCCTTGGTCGACGACGTGGAGATCGCGGCGCAAGCGCTGGAAGAGCTCTTGGTCTGCCGCCCGCGTGGCGACAGCAGCGTGCTTCGCGTCGGCGGCGGCGGACAATCGGCGACGATCGTGAGCGGACGCTTCCGCTTCGAAGATCGCAAGAACAACCCGCTCTTGTCCGTGCTGCCGCCCGTTATCACCCTCAAGGGTGAGATGGGCAAATCGGTGCGTTGGCTCGAACCCACGCTCAAGTTCATCGCTTGCGAAGCACAATCCGGCCGCCCGGGCTCGCAAACGGTGATTGCGCGCTTGGCGGACGTGCTCTTCATTCAAATCGTGCGCGGCCATTTGGCGAGCCTGCCCGCCAACGGCAGCGGCTGGCTCGGCGCGCTCTCGGACACGCAAATCGGCGCGGCGCTCGGCTTCATCCACCAGAGCCCGGAGCAAGATTGGACGGTCCAATCGCTCGCGGCCAAAGTCGCGATGTCGCGCTCGGCGTTCGCGTCGCGCTTCATGCGCTTGGTCGGCGAACCGCCGCTCTCGTACGTCACGCGCTGGCGCATGCAAAAAGCCGCCAGCATGCTGCGGGACGGCAAGCGCACGCTGGCCGAAGTCGCGGCTCAAGTCGGTTACGACTCAGAAGCCGCGTTCAGCAAAGCCTTCAAGCGCGCCGTCGGCTCTGCGCCGGGCGCTTACCGGCGTGCGCTCAAGCCGGGTCTCGAAGTAGCGGCGTAGCCCCAAGCAGTCACCACATCTTCGTCTCGGCTTCTTTCGCGCCCGTCGCGAGGGAAGGCCCGCAGCCGAATGCACGGAAATAAAACAACGCTGCAGCCTCGCGCGGCTGATCACGCATTGGGCGAGTAGCCACATGCCAACAAAAGTCTGACCGAACAGAAGCCCGTCGCGCGTCCAGTCGCGCGGGCGGCCAAGCGCTGTGCTCGCGCAGCGCCAAAAAGGCATGAAGCATGTGATGAGTAGAAGCGAGGCGACAGCTGCGCTCTCTCGAACTCAAACCGGTCGCACTGCGCGGCGGTAGCTCACCTTGGCTAGCGCCTCTTCGACCAGGGCGGCGCGCGCGCGCGGATCGCTCTCGAGCTCTGGAATCAAAATCAGGCGATGCGCGAGCACCGGCCCAGCGACGACGCGCACGTCGTCCGGAGTGACGAAGGGCCGCCCGTGTAAAACGGCGTGCGACTTCGCCGCGCGTAAAAGACCGAGTGAAGCGCGCGGCGAAGCCCCCAAAATCACGCGTGGATGATTGCGCGTAAAGCCGGCCAGCGCGACGGCATACTCGTAAATGTCGTCTTCGACGTGCACGCGCGCGGCGATCGATTGCAGCTGCAAGATGTCCGGCGCCGACAGCACGACGAACGGCTCGGGCGCGATGATGCCGTGCGAGCGCAGCATCATCACTTCGTCGCGCTCGTTCGGATAACCCATGTGCACGCGCACCAAAAAGCGATCGATTTGCGCCTCCGGTAGCGGATAAGTGCCTTCGAGATCGATCGGGTTCTGCGTCGCGAGCACGAAGAAGGGATCGGGCAATTCGAAACGATCGCCTTCGATCGTCACTTGCCGTTCTTGCATCGCTTCGAGTAACGCGGATTGTGTTTTGGCCGGCGCGCGGTTGATCTCGTCCGCCAAGAGCACGTTCGCGAAGATCGGCCCCGCGCGCAGTGAGAACGTGCCGTCTTTGGGCTGCAGTACGTACGTGCCGGTGATGTCGGCGGGCAAGAGGTCGGGTGTGAATTGCACGCGCCGAATCGAAGAGCCGAGGCTCGTCGCGAACGCTTTGACCAACGTGGTCTTGGCGATGCCGGGCACGCCTTCCAAGAGCACGTGTCCACGCGCGAGCAACGCCACGATCATCAACTCGACCGCGTTGGGATCGCCGATGTACACGCGACTGACCTGTCGCCGCACTTCCCCGAGGCGCTCGCGCGCGGCCTCGATCTCACTGACGTTCAACGCTTGCATTGTCGGGACGGAGCCGGGCTCAGCGCGGGTTACGCTGCTCGATTTCGGCCAGAATCTCCAGCACCTTTCGGGACAGCTGTGCCAGGCGATCGCCCGCCATTTTTAGCCGCTTACGCGAAAGCAGTGAGGCCTGGGCCCGCGAGAACTCCTGAAAGAGGCCGTTTACTTCGGCGATGCGCTCGCTACCGAGCACGCGATTTCGGCTGAGTTCGTTCAGGATTTGCTCGGGCGAGCTGAGCCGGACCAAACCCAGGCGGTGACACAAGGCGTCGCTGAGCGCGGAGCGCAGCTCGAGCACGAGCAACACCGGATCGGTGGTCGGCGCAGCCAAGACGGCCGCGCGGCCGGCGAGCCCGCCCTGCGCGGCGAGCGGCGGCGCGAGCGCGTAGCGCGGCATCGAGCGCCGGTAGAGCTTCACGCTGTAGGTCGTGGCCCAGAGTAGAACGCCGGCGCAAGCGAGCACGGCCAGCCCGAGCGCGAGTGCGCCGGGCAAACCATTTTTGGTGAGGTCCGAAACAAAATTGGTGAGCGTGTCCGACAAGCTCGACAGCTCGCCGAGCGCGCCGCGTGAGCCGCCGAAATGACCGCGCTGTTCGAAGTCGTTGGCCACGACGTAGAGCTTGCCGCCGCGACTGATGCCGGCATCGTTTTCGACCAAGTACTTGACGAGACCGCTGGCGAACGCGCGGTTCCCGGGATAGCGCAGCATCTCGTTGATCAGCACGGACGGATCGCCCATCGCGAACAAGCGACCGCTCTTGGCGATGATGCCGGTCACGGCCAGCGTCGCGTCCGGCTCGCCGAGCGCGGGGATCTTCAGCACCTGAGTCAGGTTTGGGTGCACGAGCGCGGTCGGATGGTTGGTCACGACGCGATCCACACCGGCGACGACAGGATGCCGATTCTGCTCTTGCCCCGCGACCTGCTCCACCGCCGGCACCGCGATCGCCAGATCCGGATTGTCGCGCAATGACTGCGCGGGGTGGCGCGGAGCTTCGACTCGGCGGATCTGAAAGCGCGCCAGGAAATGCGCGGCCTCGCCGTGGTCGTCGAGCACGGCCATGCGCCCGCCGGCTCGCAAAAAGGCGGAGAGCTCGTTGTAATCGAGGTCGACTTCGGGGTGCAGGATCAGCAGGCCGTCGTCCTTGCTGAGCGTCGCGAAGTCGATGCTGGCGACCACCTCGACGCGGGCCTTGCCAAGAATATCCTGGGCCAGAGCGTAGAATTCGCTCGTGCCCTCCCAACTCGTGTCGGCAACCGCGAACGCCTTGGCCGCGGCGGACGCTGCTACGACGACCAAAATGACTCCAGCGAGGGCTGAAATTCCGGCGCGATGCAGGCTCCGCCATAGCCCGCCCAGCGGCCGATTTGCGGCCTCGGACGCTAACGAAATCGCCATCTGAGCCGTACTCTAGCGGCGAACGCGGCCGCGCTCAGCGCGCCGGCCGAGGCCTCATCTGACACCTACCACACCGTAGTCCGAAAAGCCCAAGCTTCCCATGAACTTGACCGGGCCCGAGGCGTGATTAAAGTTCAAGAGTATTCTCCCGGCGCAAGCCTGATAGAAAGCGAGGACTCGGCGATGCTTCCTCCGTTCATAATTGATCAGATTCGGCGACGGGAAGAGGACGTCCAGCGGCGCCAGGAACTCGATCGACCGCGCCTCGAATTGCCGCTCGACGTGTACCATCCCGCACCAGAGCCGAAGCCAAACGAAGAAGACGCGAGTGAACGCGGCGTCGTGATTTTGGACTTGGGCTGAGTTTTCGCAAGTGACCTGCCACGCTGAGGTGACCGCGACCATTTGTGTCGCGCGTACGAGAGCGTGAGTGAAGCGAAGCGTACTGAACGCGGGTGATTGCAAGCGAACGATCACGGTGTAGGCTGCGCCCGCGCATGCGTCTCCGGTTACTTTTCGCGGCAGTTTCACCGCTACTCCTGTGCTCGTGCTTTTCACCAGGAGACGGTGAGCCGCCACCGCTCAACGACTTGTATTTTCCGACTGGGCTCGCGCTCGATGCGATCCCGAATGCGGACGGCACGCTGTCGAACAAGCCCGAACATCTGTTCATTGCGAGCAGCGATTTCGATCTCCAGTTTCGCGCCTCCGCGCTCGCAGCATATGACCTCGAAGCGCTCGAGCGGCTCGTGCCGGCAAATTGCAACACCGACGCTGACTGCAGTGACGGCAAGGTTTGCGACAACGCGTCGATGGATCCGAGCTACTTCTGTGTCGAGGATCCGGCTGCGCCGTGCGGCAGTGTGGGTGTCCACCAGCCCGGCGATCAACTATTTTATCCAGGTCGCTGTGCGTCGATCGATCTATCGAAGGCGTATCCGGAGCTACAAGGCAGCACGATCATCGAGGACACGGTCGAGATCGGCGCGTTCGCTACGGACGTCATCTTCAAGGCGCATCAGAGCACTGGTGCGACGGGCGAGCTCGAAGGTCGATTGTTCATGCCGGTGCGCGGCGACGCGACGCTGCACTGGGTCGATCTCGACGCGAATGGCTCGCACGGGCATTTGCTCGAATGCGGTCAGAGCAACACCAGTGACGACAGCTGCGACGACAATCATCGCATCGGTGACGACGAGGACACGGAGAGCCCGAACGGGCTACGCCAAGAACCCGAGCCGTTCGCGATCGCGATCGACGACCCGGGCAGCAACGTCGTCATCACGAACCAAACCACCGGCAGCGTGTCGTTGTATTCGAACGACTTTACACCCGGCATCGCGCCGTCGCTCGTGTCGGTGCTCGGCGGCTTGCCGACGGCGCCAGTCGGGATCGTCGCGATTCCGCCGCCGGTGCCGGTGCCCGCGAACTACGAGCCCGGTTTTTTGGCCGTGTACGCCGACGCGGCCGAAGTGGACTTATTGCGCGTTCAGCAGGCAAGCTCGGATCCAAACGACCCGTACACTCCGCGCGTGCTGACACACGCGAACGGCGTGCCGATCACCGCGAACTCGGTCGGCAACGATTCGCGCGGCATCGCGATCGACGACACGCTGCGGAAGGCGGACTACGCGGCGTGCGACGCAGCGAATTGCGCCAACCTAACTGCTGATGCCCTGCTCGCGTGCGAGCAGCAATTTGCGTCTTGTTTTCGCGCAGCGCGGCAGCCGAACGTCTATCTCTCGAGTCGCGCGCCGGCGTCGCTGCTCGTGGGCTCGTTCATCGCGGACATGTCGCAGCTCGGCACCAGCGAGCTACCGGCCTTCACGAGCAGCATCCCGCTCGCGCTCGGCCCATCCCGGATCGTGCTCGGCAGGGTGCGCGTCGCGACGTCGCTCAGTTCCGGCCCCGGCGTGGTCAGCGATCCGTTGGGAAACTACGTTCTCGAGCAGCGTGTGTTCGTGGTCTGCTTCGATTCACGAAAAATCTACATTTACGATCCGGTCCGCCAAGTGATGGACGCCATCGTCAGCACCGGTCGCGGTCCGTACGCGCTCGCGATCGACGAATTGCGCGGCCTGGCATACATCGCGCACTTCACCGATTCATATCTCGGTGTCATCAGTCTGGATCAGCGTTTTCCCAGAAATTACGCCGCAATCGTCAGCAGCGTCGGAGTTCCGTCCGCGCCCCGAGCATCCAAGTGAAGATCAGTTTTTGCTCCTCGAGCGCGCGTCGCGCGTTGTTCCTGTTGCCGTTCTCGGCGGCGCTTCTGTCGTTCGGCGGCTGTTCGCAGACGCCGGTCACGGTCACGCTTCACTCACTCGCGGCGAGCGGCAAGTTGAGCTTCGTCTGCCAGATCGCCGACGGCGAAGCAGACGACGGCATGGGGCTCAAGCTCGACGAATGTCCGGACTACGAGGCGCAGCGCCGGCGCATCCTTGGCCTCGTGACGCAGACCTCGACCAATGAAGTCGCGGTCGTGGATCTGCGTGGAGGCACGGTCGTCGATCTCGACCCTTCGACGCCAGGCTACCAGTTTGCGCGCGTCGGCGGACAACCCGGCGCGATCGTGAGCACGCCCGGCGGCGCGGCGAGCTTCGTCGGGGTGAGCGGCCTGCAGAAGAACGGAATCTTCGCGCTGCCCACGACTTGTCTGAGGACGCCGCCCAGCCCAACGCAGATTGTCGACGGAAAGCCGCTGGGCCCCCAAGTCACGCCCGACCTGACGACCTGGTCCGCATGTGCGCTGACCTCCGCGCCCGGCGACATTCAAATTCTCTTCGACACGAGCGGCGCGAGCTGCCCGAGCGATGCGCCAGCGGCGCAAGAGGGTCGCGCGTGTCAGGCGGACGTCACGAGCGAAGGCGGGCCAAGCGGACGCCGCAAGTTGCTCGTCGCATTGCCCGATGAGCACAAGCTCGTATTGCTCGATGCGCAAGCGCTGCTCGATCGGCCGCCTGGGGAATTCCAGGCTTGCACGGTGGAGGCGAGCTATCCGCTGGCAGCTTCGCTGCCGAAGAAACCGCCGGAGCTGAACCTTCCCGCCGATCTGAAGCCAACTCAGCCCGATCCCGACGTCTGCAAGCCGACGATCTTTCCGCCCATCATCTCGACCGCGCCGACTCCTGCCGGAATGGCGATATCGGGCTCGAATTTGTATGTTGCGGATAGCTCCTTGCCGGTCGTGCACGTGCTCAACGTGAGCGATCCGTGCACGCCGGTCGAAGGCACTCCGTTGCTGCCGACCTCGTATTTGGCTCCGGAACGAGCCGTCACGACGTCGCGCGTCGCCGTGAGTCCGCTGACACCGACCGGCAAACAGTACCTCTACGCCGTCGACCCGGACGATCAGCCAACCGCGAGTGTGATGGTGTTCGACATCAGCGCGGGTTCGACCAATCAGACGCCCTTGATTTTACCGGATGCGTCGCGGCAGCCCTTCTCGCCGCCCGATCGCTTGAGTTTCGGCGCGCCCGTGGTCGACGTGAGCTTCGTGCTGCGAGATTTTCCGGCGCCCGATCCGACGACGGGTGTTGGCCAATTCGGGTTGCTTTGCGATCCGAACCCGAATCTCGATCTTGCTGCGGCCGCGGCGCAATATCGGCCGAACTCCGACTTCTCGAGCGGAGCGCGCCCGGCAAACCTGCGCGGCGAGTTCGGCTTCGTGATGCTCGCCAACGGTCAAATCCCAATCGTCGACGTCGAGGATTTCGACAAGCCGTGCCGCCGGCCAATCAACGTGAACCGATCCATGTCCGTCGACTTCCGCGGTTGCCTGCCCGATCCCCCGACGGATCCGCCGTATTTGACGCAGAGTCCGAGCGGGCCAGGCAACACACCCACGGTCACGAACGAAGTCACCTGCAACATGGTCGAGCCGAATCGTCCACGCGCGGCAGCGCTGTCGATCTCCGACTCGACGGTCGGGCTGCACGCGCCGACGCTCGGCGGGCTGCCGCAATTTTCGAATCCGGATCCGTCCGTGTCACTCACGGCGGAGCAGCAGCCGCACATGGTGGTCGCCGATTTCGAAGCCACGGATCCGACTCAGTACACGGCCGCGCAAGTCAACGTCAGCGGCCAGGTCTACTGCCGTCCTCCGCGGCCGACCGACAAAAACGGAATGCTCGACACGCAGGCACCCTGCGACAACGCGCTTCAGACGCTACCGGACGATCCCGCCACCGCCGCCAGCTCGCCGACCCCGAACGCGCTCACGCTGCCATTGATCGAGCCTCGTTCATACTTGGCCAGTGAATCTCCCGTGCTCACGTTCGAAGGCAAGGTAATGACCGATCGCACGAATGGCGTGCTCAGTCAGAGTAACGGAGTTTGGACGCTGAGCGATTCGGACGCCGCGTTTTGCGGGGTGGGCGTCGAAGACAGCGAAGCGATTTTGGTCGAAGCAAACGAGCTTGGCATCGCGCCCGAGAATCAGCCTGCGTGGGCGACCGCGCACGCCGACTATGTGCAAATTACCGGTGATTTCCTGGAAGACGACGACGCCTATTGGTCGCGCGGGAAAGGCAAGGATTGCCAGAATCCGGAGTTCGGCACGGCGATCGGTCGCGACAGCTGTGTCGCGGAGTTCGGCGGCATCGACACGCCGACCGCATTGAAGAGCACGCGCGAATTGACGATCCTGAGCGCGTTCGCGGATCACTTGGTGGTCGACGCGCGGAACGGCAACACCGTGAGCGACGTGCAGTGCTGCTTTCCAACCGGCACTGCCTACGCGGTGCGCGCGTCGCATCAGTGGTACCTCGCTTCGCCGACCGCACTCAACGATATCGGCGAGAGGCAATCCGATAGTCGCTGCGTGCACACAGCAAGCTGCGATCCGCGCAAGAAATTTTTCCGTTCGCGCGTGTTCGAGCTGTGCGACAGCGGCGCCGACCAGAGTGCTTTCGGCGCCGATGACAAGTGCCAACCGGGCGCGGCCAACATCGGTTGCATCCGCGCGTTCATGCAACCCGATTCGGCGAACGCGCTCGTTCCTGGTAGTGAAGGCAGCCAGTGCATTTTCGAGAACCTCACCGCGCGTTTCGCAGTCGCTCGCGGCACGCAGCCGAGCACTCGCGACATGCAATTCGCTTGGAGCGTCACCGGTGGATTCGCGCCGCTCGCGATGTCGCTTGCGCCGGAGTCGACGTCGGTTCTGCCGCAATCGATGGCGTACCTGCCGGAGCTGGGCTACCTCGCCGTCGTCGACGGCTCGACGCTCGGGCTCTCGCTGTTCGACTTGAATTCGCTCGGCGTGGTGGCGCCATCGCCGTTCTACTGAAGCATGCCTCTGCGCCTCACCCCCGTGATGCAGCAGCACGCGGCCGCGAAGCGCGCGCACCCCGACGCGATCGTTTTCTTTCGGCTCGGTGATTTCTACGAAATGTTCGGCGACGATGCCGTCCTCGCCGCGCCGCTGCTCGAGCTCACGCTGACCAGCCGCAACAAGGGCAAAGCCGACGAAGTCCCGCTCGCTGGCGTCCCGCACCATGCCGCGTCCGGCTACATCGCGCGCTTGTTGCAACGTGGTTACAAGGTCGCGATTTGCGAGCAGATGGCGGACCCTTCGAAGGTGAAGGGGATCGTGCCTCGCGAGGTCGTGCGCGTGATCACGCCAGGCCTCGTCACCGAGCGTGAGCACCTCGAGTCGAGCGCGAACAATTTCTTGGCTGCGGTCGAAGTCGGCGCCGACAGCGTCGGCGTTTCACTGTTCGATTTTTCGACCGGAGAACTGCTCGCGGCCGAGCTGCCCGATGTGCCAGCTGCACTGGCCGAGCTGAGTCGCGCTCGACCGCGTGAAATCCTGCTCGGATTTACGCCCGAGTTTACGGACGGCGCGGACGTGATTGCGGCGGTGAACGCGCTCGGTCGCGCCGCGCTTCGTGAAGACAGCGAGCTCGGCGCAACGGAGGCCAAGGCTGCGCTCGGCGAGCTCGAGCCCGAGTCACAAGAGCTCGCGTCCCCGGCGCGCCGAGCAGCTGCACGCGCGCTGCGTTTTGCGCGCGCTTGCAATCCGGGCGTCGAGTTGCCCGCGCGCCGGATTGGCCGTTGGGAGCCGGCCTCGCTCTTGGCCATCGATCGCGTGGCGCAGGCGCATCTCGAGCTCGTCGAATCGGTTTCGGGTGCACGCGAAGCGACCCTGCTCGGCGTGCTCGACGCGACGAACACACCGATGGGCGCGCGGCTCTTGCGCCGCCGATTACTCGCGCCGCTTACCGACGTGGAACGCATTCGCCGGCGGCTCGACATGGTCGAGGCGTTGGTCATGCATTCGCGTTTGCGCGAAGAACTGAAAACAGAGCTCGGCCAGGTCGGCGACATCGAGCGCCTGGCGGTGCGCGCTTCCCTGCGCGCAGCGACTCCGCGCGATCTCGGCGCATTGCGCGATGGCCTCGCTGCTGCGCGCACGCTCGCGGCGATGCTCACGCGCATCTCCGATCCCGGACTGCGCGAAGCGCTGGGGCTCGCGCGCGAGCTCGACGCCGTGCCTGACCTTTGCGAGCTTTTGGATCGCGCGCTCGTGGCGCGCCCGCCGGTGCAGCCGAAGGACGGCGAGATCTTCAAGCCCGAGTTCGACCGCGAGCTCCGCGAGCTTTCGGAGCTGCGCAAACACGGCACCGAGCGCATGATCGAGCTCGAGGGCCGACTCAAACAAGAAACCGGAATCGGCACGCTCAAGGTGCGATTCACCCGCGTTTTCGGCTGGTATATCGAGGTGAGTCGCGGTCAGAGTTCGCGCGTGCCGGAGCACTACCGGCGCAAGCAAACGGTCGCGACCGGCGAACGCTATTCGACGCCCGAGCTCGACGAGCTCGCCGAGCGCATCGCGCACGCCGAAGAGTTGCATCGCGAGCGCGAGCTTTCGCTGCTCGCCGAGCTCGGCGCGGAAGCGGCGCGCCAGAGTGAGCGGGTGAAGGCTTTGGCTAGCGAGATCGGGCGCTGGGACGTCGCGGCGAGTCTGGCCGAAACCGCGCATCGTTATGACTACGCTCGCCCAACGGTCGACGCTTCGGATCAAATCATGATCCGCGATGGGCGGCATCCGGTAGTCGAACGCCTCGCCGCACAGGGCCGCTTCGTGCCCAACGACGTCGATCTGGATTTGGAACGCGAGCGGCTGTGGCTGATCACTGGACCGAACATGGCCGGCAAGAGCACGCTCTTGCGACAAGTCGCGCTGAGCGTGATTTTGGCGCAGATGGGCAGCTTCGTGCCGGCGCGCTCAGCGCGTATCGGTGTCGTGGATCGAGTCTTGTCGCGCGTCGGCGCGAGCGACAACTTGGCCGGCGGTGAGAGCACGTTCATGGTCGAGATGCGCGAGACCGCCGAAATCCTGCGCAGCGCGACGCGGCGTTCGCTCGTGATTTTGGACGAGATTGGGCGCGGCACCAGCACCTTCGACGGCCTCGCGATTGCCTGGGCGGTGGCAGAATATCTCGACGAAGCAATTTGCTGCCGCGCCCTCTTCGCGACGCACTATCACGAGCTCACAGCCCTCGCTGACAGCAGCGCGCACGCCGCGAACTACAGCGTGAGCGCGCGCGAGCTCGACGGCGACGTCGTGTTTTTGCACCGACTCGTGGCCGGCGCGGCGAGCCGCAGCTACGGCGTGGCGGTCGCGAAGCTCGCTGGCTTGCCGGAGACCGTGCTGGCGCGTGCGCGAGCGTTGCTCGGTACCCTCGAAGCCGGCGGCGCCGCGAAGTCCAGCGCAAAATCCCGCGCGAAATCCAGCGCAAGCGAAGACCAACTCCAGCTCTTCGGTGTCCGTTCGGCGGAAACTCGCGGCCACGCCGAGCTGATCGAGACGATTCGCGCGCTAGACTTGGATCGATTGACCGGGCTCGAAGCATTACAGTTTCTGGCACGGCTGAAGCAGAAACTCTGACGCTCGCGAAAGACGCTCGAAAATGTTCTTGATCGTGATGGGTGTGACCGGCTGCGGAAAAACCACGGTGGGACAGCTGCTCGCCGAACGCCTCGGCCTGCCGTTCCACGACGCGGACGCTTATCACCCGCCCGAGAATCGGGCGAAAATGGCGAACAACATCCCGCTCGGCGACGCGGATCGCTGGCCTTGGCTGGAGCTCTTGGCCAAGCACGCGGTCGAATGGGAAGCCGAGGGCGGCGCGGTGCTCGCTTGTTCGGCGCTGAAGCAAGCATATCGGGACGTGCTCGCGAACAATGTGAGCTCGCATCGCGTCGTCTATTTGGAGCTGCCGCGCGAGGCCGTGGCGCGTCGGCTGGATGCGCGTCGCGGCAGCCACGAGATCGTGCGCGACTACGACCAGATCTTGGACGGGCAGTATCGCGATCTCGAGCCGCCGCAGGATGCGATCACGATTTCGGCGGAGCTCAGCCCGCGCGAGATCGTCGAACGCGCGGCGCGCGTGCTCGGGCGCGAGGGTTATGATGGCAACACCGCCTTGCGCTTGAATCTGGGTTCGAAGACCGCGCGGATCACGGAGGACGAAACGGAAACGCGCGTGACGGAGCTACTCGATCAGCTCGGGCCGCTGAATCGCGTTTTGCTCTTGCCGCCGGACTACACGCGTTACCATTCGGGCGCCGGCATTTTGACCGCGCAGCTCTATCAGCGCCTGGTTGCGCGTGGCGTCGAGGTCGCGGTGCTGCCGGCGACTGGCACGCACATCGCGATGAGCGCGGAGGAGATCGCGCACATGTTTCCGGGGGTTCCGGAGCGCGTGTTTCGCGTCCACGATTTTCAGCACGATCTCGTCAAACTCGGCGAAGTGCCGGGTTCGTTCGTGCGCGAGGTGAGCTCTGGTCTGGTCGACTATCCGATCGAGTGCGAAGTGAATCGCACGCTGACCGAAAAGTGGGATCGCATCATCTCGGTGGGGCAGCTCGTGCCGCACGAAGTGATCGGCATCGCGAACCACGCCAAGAACGTGTTCGTTGGCGCTGGTGGCAAACAAGTCATCGATCACACGCACTTCCTCGGCGCGGTCTGCAACATGGAGCGGATGATGGGCCGCGCGCGCACGCCGGTACGCGACATTCTCGAGTACATGGCGAACGCGTTCGGCAAGGCGCTCCCACCGATTACGTATCTGCTCACCGTTCGTCAAAAGGTCGAAGACGGAATCGTCACGCGCGGACTTTTCGCAGGGGACGACATCGGTTGCTTCATCGTCGGTTCGAAGCTCGCGGTCGAAGCGAATTTAGATTTATTGGTTGAGCCTTTGAAGAAGGTGGTCGTGTATTTGGATCCGGGTGAATTCAAATCCACCTGGCTCGGAAACAAGGCTGTTTACCGCACGCGCCTCGCGCTAGCGGACAACGC
Organism: Polyangiaceae bacterium; assembly: GCA_036268695.1. Lineage (GTDB taxonomy): Bacteria > Myxococcota_A > Polyangia > Polyangiales > Polyangiaceae > PMG-095. Next base: position 16,630 of record DATATR010000380.1, read on the forward strand.
CGAGCTTCTGATTCTTGCGCCCGGCGTGCGTACGTTCGGCGAGGACGCCGGAATTGATCGCTTGATTCGTCGTCACGGTTATCGCGGAACACCGGCCGCGCTGGCAGCGGTGAAGGCGGATCCGGAGCTCGCCGCCTCTCTTTCTGCCGCCGCGCACTTGATTCACGGCTCATCCGAAGGCCGATTCCACATCAGCTACGCCGCGGGTGGGCTCACGCGCGCGGAGGTCGAAGGCGTCGGCTTCGCCTATGCCGATCCGGAACAAGCGCTCGCACGCTACGATCCGAGCAAGCTGCGGGACGGCGAGAACGTCTTGCCTGACGGCGAGAAGATCTTCTTCATCTCGAACCCCGCGCTCGGCCTGTGGGCGTTGCGCGAACAGTTCGCGAGTTGAGCAACGAACGACGCACTACTTGTGTCGCGGCGGCTTGGGCTCGGGTGGCGTCGCGTTGCGGCCGTCTTCGGGCCAAGGGTGGCGCGGGTATTTGCGCATCAGCTCTTTGCGAATGGTCGGGTAATGGCGCAGCCAAAATCCAGCTAGATCCGTCGTTACTTGGACGGCACGCTGATTCGGCGCGAGCAGATGCACCGTGAGCGGGACGCGGCCGCGGCAAAGTTTCGGGCCCTCGGGCATGCCGAAAAAATCCTGCAAGCGCGATTCGATCCACGGCGGGCGATCGGCTTCGTAGTGCACTTCGACCACGCGACCGCCGGGTAAACGGACGCGTTCCGGTGTTTCGCTTTCGAGCAAGCGACGTTGTGCGCTATTGAGGTTCGCGAGCAATCTGCTCGTTACGTCGACTTGTGCGAGCTCGGCGAAGCTCGTGAGCCCTTCCGTCAGCAGCTTCAAGCTGCCCTGCGCGGCGTTTTCATCGACCTCGGGTAAGCCTTGCTCGGGAAAATGTTCGCGCAAGAGCCGGAGGCGAGCGCTCAGTGCCAAGAGCTGGTCGCTCTTCGAGAGATCGAGCTCGCCGCCGCGCCGCGCTTCGGCGGCCAAGATCGCGGCTGCTTCCGCCGAAGGCTCGGCCGCCGCTCGCGTTTCGTCGAAAACGACCGCGCCAAATGCCATTTTCTCGACTCGTTCGACGCGCTCTGAATTTCTGTTCCATTCGAGCTCGTCACTGAGGCTGACCGAGTCGGCGAAGCTCTCGAGCAGCCAATCGGGTTCGATCGCGCTCGCCAAGCGCACGATCGCGCCACTTTCGCCGCGTTGTTCTTCGGCTTCGAGCGCAAGCAAGAATTCCGCATCCACGACGACACTCGACTCGGACAAGCGCGCGACACCGCCCGAGGTCAGGATCAGATCGCGTTCGCCGCGCCGTTTGCGTCGCGCCACGCGATCGGGAAACGCCGCGAGCAAGCAGCGCTGGAGCTCAATCTCGATCTCGTCGAGGCTACCCGGTGTTTCGCCGCGATTCTGAAGCAGCCGCGAAATTTGGCGCTCGGCGCGGCGCACGCTGTCGACCGCGCGCGCGTCGAGCCCGAAGCTGCGCAAGCGATGCGCCTCGAAGCGCGCGTCCTCGGCCTCGCGATAGCGCTCGACGCGTTCGAGTACGTCGCTCGGGCCGCGCGCGCCGAATGCACGCTTTTCGCGGTCTCCGAAGCCTGCGCGCGCGCCGAGCAAAATGTCGCGTTCGCTGAGCAGCGCGGCGACGAGTGCGGCCTCGCGCGCCACGCCTCGGCGTTCGCCTTCGACCAGCAAGCGCGCCAGTCGCGGCGGAACCGGAAAGCGTAACAAGCGCCGGCCGAGCTCGGTCAATGCGTCCGATCCGTCGAGTGCACCGAGTAGTTTCAGGAGCTCGTGCGCGCCGTCGAGGCGCGCTTTGGGCGGCGCGTCCAAAAACTCGAGCGCTTCGGGCCGAACGACGCCTGCGCCGTACAAGGTCAAGAGCGCTTCGGCCAGATCGCTGCGCACGATTTCAGGCGCGTCGTGCGCGCGCCGGCTTTCGTAGTCGCCCTTGGTGAACAGGCGAAACACGTGGCCCGCGCGCGTGCGACCGGCGCGGCCCGCGCGCTGTGTCGCCGAGGCGCGACTCACCGGTTCGAGGCCGAGAGTCGGCAAGCCGCTCCACGGCGAATGACCGGCGACGCGCGCGAGGCCCGAATCGATCACGGTCGTGACGCCTTCGACGGTGATCGACGATTCGGCTACGTTCGTCGCGAGCACGACCTTGCGCGATTTTGCCGGTTCGACCGCCCGTGCCTGTTCTGCGATCGGCAAATCGCCGTGCAGCGGCAAGACGAGCAGCGAGGCTTCGCTCGAAAGCGGCTCGAGCGCGCCGCTCGCTTTGCGGATTTCACCCGCACCAGGCAAAAATACCAAAATATCCCCGCTCGGATCCGCGCTGACGGCGCGCCGCACCGCGCTCACGATTTGCTTTTCGAGCGGACGATCGTCGGGCTTCGGCAAGAACTCGATGCTCACCGGGAACATGCGACCTTCACTGCGAATGCGCGGGCAATCGCCGAGAAAGCGCGCGACGGGCTCGGCGTCGAGCGTCGCGCTCATCACGACCAGCTTCAAATCGGCGCGCGTGGTTCGGCTGAGGCGATCGAGCAACACGAGCAATAAATCGGTCGCCAAATGGCGCTCGTGGAATTCGTCCAAAATCACCGCGCCGACGCGCGCTAAGTTCGGCTCGCCGAGCAGACGCCGGAGTACGATGCCCTCGGTCGCGTAGCGAACGCGTGTGCGAGCGCTCGCCGCTTCTTCGAAGCGCACGCTGTAGCCAACGAACTCGCCGAGCGTTTCGCCGCGCTCGTCGGCGACGCGCTTGGCCGCCATGCGCGCCGCCAGTCGTCTCGGCTCGGCAACGATCACCTCGGCATCGCCGAGCAGGCGTTGCACGGCCCAGGGCACGCGCGTGGTTTTGCCCGCGCCGGGTGGCGCTTCGAGCACGACTGCGCGAGCCGAGCCGAGCGCACGCTCGAGCTCTGGCAAAACCGCGTCGATGGGCAGTGCCAACATCCGGCCGAACGGTTTAGCATCGCACTCCGCGAAAAACGCGGAAATTGCGTCGATTTCCGGCGCAATTCGTCGATCGCGGAGCTTTTCGTCCCGGCCGCTTTGGCGTTTTGGTCGCTGGCAGCTGGGTTATGCTGAGCGAGCCATGTCCGGGCGGCGCGCTGCATTTTTCGATCTCGATCGCACGCTCGTGCGCGTCGACACTCCGCGTTTATATACGCGCTATCAGCGCAGGAAGGGTGAAGCGACCTGGCGCGACTCGCTGCAGGTGGCGTGGTGGGTGCTGCAATACACCGCGGGCATGATTGACGCGCCGCGTGTCGCGCGCAAAGCGCTCGAGAGCTTCGCGGGCAAAGAAGAAGAGTGGTTGATTAAATCCTGCGACGAGTGGTTCCCGCAATATGTGCTGCCGGAGATCCAAGCGCGTGGCAGAGAAATCGTGAAGAGTCACCGCGAAGCCGGCGATTTGGTGGCGATCGTCACGGCCGCAACGGTTTACGTCGCGCGACCGGTCGCGCGCGAGCTGGGCATCGATCACGTGGTGTGCTCGGAGCTCGAAGTCGACGCGAATCGCCGTTTCACCGGCAAAGTCGTGGAACCGATGTGCTACGGCGAAGGCAAAATCACTCGCGCCAGCGCGCTCTTGGATCAGTACGGAATCGGCTTCGATCGCGTGACCTTCTTCAGCGACAGCATCACGGATCTGCCGCTCCTGTCCAAAGTCGAAGTGCCGGTTGCGGTGAACCCGGATCGCCGACTCTTACGTGCAGCTCGCACGCGCGGCTGGCAAGTTCAAAATTGGTGAGCTCTTAGCCCTTGACGCGCACGGCCCAGGTCAATCTCGCCAGGCTCTTCAGTACGTTCGGCACGCGCTTCACGAGATTGATCGAAGGTGGCCGCTTTTCCGTGACGCGCGTCGGGATCTCCAGCACCCGAAGCTCGCGACGATAGGCGCGAATCACCATTTCGCTCGCGAAAACGTCCTTGTCGACCACGCACGCTTCGACCACGGGCACGAGCGCATCTCGGCGAAACCCCTTCAACCCGTGCGTGTCCGTGCCGCGAAAACCGAGCACGAGGCGCAAGATGCCCGTATAGAAAACGCTGGCCGCGTGGCGAAAGAGCGGGCGTTCGTCTTCGGCGCCGCCGATCAATTTCGAGCCGATCACGAGATCGGCGCTGTCCGCGCGCAGCAGCTCGATCGCTCGCTGATGAAAATCGGTGTCGCAAAGATCGATTTCGTCGGCCAAGACCAGCTCGCCGCGCGCGGCCAAGATGCCCATGCGGAGCGCCTTGCCGTAATTGGGTTCGCCCGCCGAAATGTGACGCACTTCGGGATATTTGGCTTCGAGCTCGGCGGCGATCGCGAGCGTGCGATCGCGCGAACCGTTTTCGGCGAGCACGATCTCGTAGTTCCAGCCGAGCGGAGCGAGGCGCTCGCGCAGATCGACGACCGCGGAGTGCAGGATCCCTTGCTCGTTGTAAATCGGGATCACGATCGAGATTTCGGGCTTCATGATCCGATCTGGCGCAGCTCAGCGGCCTGCGCGGCCGCCGATTTTCCGAAGGAAATGGCATCTTCCATCGCGGAATAGTTCCAATCGCCGTAGCGCCCGCTGGAGACGATGCGCGCTTCGCGCAAGAAGGGACGAATCACTTCGAGTGCCGCGAAGTACTCGTGATCGAAAATCACGTACGCGTAGTCGATGCGCCGCGCGCGCGCGAATTCGATCTCGGCGGCAGAGTCGATCACGCCCATCTCGATCAAACCGCTCGCGACCTTCGGCAAGAGCTCGTCGAGATTGGGCCGCGAACGATCGGCGAGCTCGACGTACAGCCCGGCCTTGCCCGGCGGAGCCATCGCCTTCGAGAAATGCGAGTAGCAACCGACGCGATAAAACGGATAGCGCTCCTCCGGCACGTAGGCCCAGTGAAAATCTTTGCCCGACTCGCGGCGCAGCGCGACGTCGAGATAATCGAGGTGCGTGGACCGCAATTTCCTCG
>DATATR010000381.1:0-19235 GCA_036268695.1 Polyangiaceae bacterium
AGAGGCACTCCCGCGTCGTCGAGCGAAACGAGATCGATGACTTCACCGGTAGCGCGGCTCAGAATTGCGCCGATGGCCAGCAAATCCGCACCTGGGGCGAGCACAGCCACGTCGACGTCCGAGCTCGCACCGGCGTTACCGCGAGCGCGCGAGCCGAACAGAACCGCCAGCCGAACTCCACCGTGCGACCGCAGCTCCGACGCCAGCTTGCGCAAAATCTGGTCATTTCTCGGGGAATCGAGCGCTGCCACGCTCAAAGCATATCACGGCGCAGGCGCTTGTCGCCACAGCTGCTGCGCGGCAGAACGTCGCGCATAAAAGCATCTTCAGGCTGCGGCGCCCAGTCCTCGTTCGATTCGACTGAGCATTGAAAAAAGAGCGAGCAGCTCTTTTGGAAACTGCTCGCTCGTCGGTAACGGGCAGAAGCTCGGAGAAGCTTCGCCGTTGTCTGTTCAGCGCGCCATCGGCGGAGGCGGCACGGCGAAACCGCCGGGGAAGGGGTTGGCCGAATCGCGGCGCTCGAGCTCGCGTTCGGTCCACGGGTACGAGGTGCCTTGCTCGTGGAAGAACGCGACGCCGATCACGCCCACGTTGCGATCGCTGCCTTTGCGCGCCGCGTACGAATCTTTGACCGCGCCGAAGCGGAACGCGGCGACCGCGGATTGGTTGCGGCGGAAGCCGTCGATGTCGAGCGTCGACCAGGGATTGACCAAGTAACCGCGCTTGGCGAAAGAGCCGGTTTGGCCGTCGATCACGTCGAGGCCGTCGACCGTCGCGACCGCTTCGAAGCGATTGCCGGTGTGGTTTTCGATTTCGATCACGTAGCGCTCACCGTCGGAGCCCGCGACGTAATCCTTGCCCGCGAAGCTCGCGGCCGGCAGTGGCGAACCATTTTCGTCGAGCAAGCGCACGCTGACCGCGCCGGCCGCGCCGTCCACGCTCGTGCGATCGAAGCTCGCGTAGGAGTTGCCCATGCGTCGCGCCATTGCTTGAATGCCGGCTTCGTCGTTGTAGTTGAGCGAGACGATCGAAAACGGCGTCGACGGTGTTGCGCGATCGAAGTGCTCGTTCGAGACGTAGCTCGTGCGCGTTTCGCCCCACGTCGTGCCGAGGCCTGGGCGTTCTTCGGCTTTCTTCTCGGCTTGGTAAGCGCTGCCCGGGCGCGCGCTGCGCGATTTCGCGCCGTCGAGGCTCGCGCCAGAACCGCTCTGCGCTGCCGTGCTCGGCGGAGCCGCTGCCGGCGCGGGCATCGGGGTGGATTCGTTCAGCGCGGTCGGGCCGGATTCGCGGTCATCGCTCGGCGCGCTGGCATTTTCGCTCGCAGGGAACGCGGACGGCGCGTTGTCGGCCGACTGAGTCGCGTTGTGCGCACATGCCGCGAGAGTGAGAGGTAAAGCAATGAGGCAGCTTGAAAATCTGAAAAGGTTCATGTTTTTTCTCCGTTCGTTACCGACGCACGAAGAACGAAGCCCGAACCCGAGGCCTTACACTCGACGCAAATCGGCCTCACGGAACCGCGGAATCCGGCCAAGAATCTTGGACTAGCGATTGGGGAACCCGCAGACTAGGCTCCGGATTTCGTTTGCTTGTTTCGGCCTCGCGCGGCAAGTGGCAGGCCGAAATCGAATGCTCGCTATCGAGGAGGAGAGTCCGATGCAGCGCTTCATCACGTTGGTTTGTGCAGTGTCAGCGGTCGCGTTTGCCGTCGTCGCGTGTGGGAGTAGCGACGACAGCAGTGGCTCCTCGAACAACGGCGGCTCTGCCGGGAGTAGCTCCGTCACTCAGTGCGTGGGCGCGTTTTCGACGCTGACGGAGAACGCGCTGTCGGCGCAGACGGCGAGCGCGGGAAAATGCGCGAGCAAGAGCGACGTCGCGTCGATCTGTTCGAACGACGTGAATTCGGCCGCGGAGACCTGCGGCACGAGCTGCTTCCCGATGAGCGGCGATCAGGATGCGTGCGTGTCCCAGTGCCTCAATTCGATGGTCTTGCCCGTGCTCAGCGACGCTTGCGTCAGCTGCTACGTCGCCGACGTCGGCTGCGCGCGTACCCATTGCGCGGTCCAGTGCGTGGGCGATGCATCGGGCAAGGTTTGCATGTCGTGCCGGCAAGACGCCGGCTGCATCGACGCGTTCTACGACTGCACCGGTTTACCGAACCCGGCCGGCAACACGAGCGGCGGTTCCGGCGGAAGTGGGGGCGGCTCCGCTGCTGGCAGCGGCGGCGACTCGAGCATCGGCGCGGGCGGTGAGGCGAACGGCGGCATGGGCGGTTGAACGCGAATCAACGCATGCAGCCATCTATGCGAAGCTCGCTCGTCGCCTGCACGATCGCGAGCACGATCTGCGTCGGGTCGGTGGCGCGCGCCGGCGGCTACGACACACCCATGCTCTACAGCGCGCGGCACATGGGCATGGGCGGCGCCGCGATCGGCTATGTGGACGATCCATCGGCGCTGTTTCATAACCCTTCCGGGTTAGGGCAGGTCCAGCGCGGCGAAGCGCTCGGCGATTTCTCGCTCTTGCTCGGCAAAATCCGGGCGAGCCCGTCTGCGGTCGCGAAAGACGTGACGTCGGATTTGACCACTGCGCCGTTTTTTTTGGTGGGGGCTGCCTATCGCGTCCATCCGCGGATCGTGCTCGGCGTGGGCGTCTATCCGGTGGCTTCGGCAGGCGCGACGTTTCACTACGGCGCGCCCGGCTTCGAAGACACGACGGAATTGTTCTTCCTCGAAGCATCACCGGGCATCGCGTTCAACATTTTGCCGAACCTGCGCATCGGCGCGGGCTACCGCATCACGTACGTGCGGCTCAAGCGTTACGAGGGCAATCCGACCACGAGCGAAACGCCGTTCCTCGACTTCACCGTCACGGGTGAGAACTACACCGGCTTCCGCGTCGGCGCCCAATACGATCCGTTGCCTTGGCTCGATTTTGGCGTGGTCTACCGCAATCCGACGATCACCAAAGTCTCGAACGACCACGGCACCGCGCTGGCGCTCGAGTTCCAAGATGTCTCCACGAAATTCAAGCTGCCGGCGAAGCTCGGCCTCGGCAGCCGCGCGGACTTCGACCAATTCGGCTTTGCGGGCTCCGTCGCAGTCGATTGGGAATACACGTTCAACAGCGAAAATACCGGCTATCCGCTGATCGGCACGCAAGTCATGCCCGGCCAGCCGGCGCCCGCACCGACTTCGGTGCCGAACGTGTTCGATTGGTCAGACTCGCAAACCGTGCGCGTCGGTTTCGAGTATCGCTTTTTGGACGACCCGGCCGAGCAGCTCAAGCACGTCGCGGCGCGCGTCGGCTATGTCTACGACAGCAAGACCGCGAACGCCGAATACCCGACACCATTCGGCACGCCGCCCGGTCCAACTCAGATCTTCACGCTCGGCACTGGCTACAACGGCGGCACTTGGCAAGCGAACCTCGCCTACGCGTATCGCTTCGGCACCGGCGCGGTCACCCAAGCCGATCTCAGCGCGCCCGGCAGACAACCGTGTCAATTCTGCGGCAGCGCCGGCAAGCAGGACTACGCGATTCACCTGCACGGTTTGTACGTCGATGTGAGCTACAAATTTTGACCGTGATCGTGCCAGAGCGCGCGCGTTGGAAGCTCGAAGCGAGCCAGAAAACGCGCTAAGTTCCAACGATGGCGAAGCTTACTTTGCGTGCGACGAGTGCGTGTGTGCTCTGTGCTGCTTGGATCTACGCTTGCGGTGGTAGCTCGTTCAGCGCAAGTGGCGGCGGCGGCAGTTCGGGATCGACGGCGAGCGGCGGTGATACGTCGCTCGGCGGTTCAGCGAGTCCCGGCGGCAGCTCGGCCAGTGGCAGCGCAGGTGACGCGAGCGGCGGCACGAGCAGCGCAGGCACGGCGCAAGGTGGCTCCAGTACGATCGGCGAAGGCGGCGCAGTCGGCGAAGCGGGCGCGTCCACGGGCGGCAGCGTGGGTGCGGCTGGCGCGGGCGGCGTACGCAATTCCGGCGATTGCCTCGCGGCGAAAGATTGCCCGACCGGCAATAAATGCGTCGCGCTCTATCCCGGTGGCTTCCGAACCTGCGTCGTGCCCGTCGAGCCGCCCGTGTGTACTGCGAGCGACGCGTGCTGTCCGGGCACCACGGATTGCGCAGCCGGCTCGAGCTGCGTCGAAACTCCGATCGGTCCTTCGTGCGGCGGTCTGCTCACAAAGCCAACGATCGAGTGCGTCAAAGAAGCGTGCACCGTTGCCGCGGATTGCACCGGCAATAACGCGATCTGCGTGCCGGCCGGCGCGCTCGATCGCAAAGTCTCGACTTGCCTCAGCGGTGGTTGCCGCCTCGACACGGATTGCAAAGACGAAGCCGGCGGAAAATGCGAACCCGTGACGCCAAACTGCTGCAACGGTCCGAGCGGCCTTTACTGCGTTTACCCGAGCAAGGGCTGCCGCAGCGACGCCGATTGCGCGACGGGCTCGACGTGCCAAATCGAAAGCCAGAAGACCGGTCAATGCGTGACTGGCGCCGGCGTCTGCGCGGGTTGATTTGGGTTCAGGAAAATCGCGCCAAAATCTTGCGGCTCGCCGCGTCGAGCGCGCTCGGCACGGGCACCAAGTAGCGCATGCCGTGCGAGTCGCTGATCAAGTGGCGGCCGTCATCGAGCGGCCGCACGTGATCCTCCTGATCGACTACGAATTCGGTCGCGCCGCGATCGGTGTCGACCCGCCAGCGCGAGCTCGTCGCGGCTTGGCTCACGCTGACGATGCGCGCGATCACGGGCAAGAAATCGCCGTGTCCGAGCGCGCGTTCGAGCGTGCTGCGCGTGCCTTCGTCGAGCGCTGAAAGCTCCTCGAAGCAGGCGCACTCGACGCCACTCGAGTCGACGAGCGACACGTATTTATTGGGGTTGGTGAGTGGGAACGCGCGGCGAGCGGACACTTTGAGTCGCTCGCCGACGCCGCGCGCGGTCGCCCACAGCTCGCCTTCGGCGTCGAGCTCGAGTGTGATTTGGTTTGGGTCGAGCAATGGGCGCGCTTCGTGGCTCGGCTCGCCGGCGCGCTCCGCGCTCTCGCTGTCCGCGCGCTCCGCGCCTTCCGACTCGGCCGCGCTTTGCGCGCGCACGAGCTTGGCGTACTCGCCGTCTTGCGCGAGCAGCTCGGCCGCGCCGCCAATTTCGGCGATTTTGCCGTCCTTGAGCACTACGAGCAGGTCGGCTTTGCGCAGCGTGCTCAGCCGGTGCGCGATCGCGATCGTGGTTCGGCCTTGCACGACATTGTCGAGCGCGCTCTGAATCTCGCGCTCGGTCTGCACATCGACGGCGCTCGTCGCCTCATCCAAAATCAAGATCTTGGGATCGACCAAAATCGCGCGCGCGATCGCGATGCGCTGGCGCTCGCCGCCCGACAGCGATTGGCCGCGCTCGCCGACGAGCGAGTCATAAGCTTCCGGCAATTTCAAAATGAAGTCGTGCGCGCGCGCCGCGCGGGCCGCGGCGATCACGCGAGCCGGGCCGGATTCCGGCGCGCCATAGGCCACATTTTCGCCAATCGTGCCGAAAAACAAAAAAGGATCTTGGAGCACGATGCCGATGTGCCGGCGATATTCCTCGAGCGCGACCCGGCGCACGTCCATGCCGTCGATGCGCACGGCGCCGGAAGATGCATCGTAAAAGCGGCAAATCAAATTCGAAACCGTGCTCTTGCCCGAGCCCGTGTGCCCGACGATGCCGACCATTTGTCCGGGTTTCACCGTGAAGCTCACGTCGTCGAGCACGAGCCGGCTGCCGTAGCGAAAGGAGACGTGCTCGAAGCGAATCTCGCCTTCGACGCGCCCGAGCGGCAAAGGATCCTTGGCTTCGATCACGCTCGGCGCGCGATCCAAAATGTCGAACAAGCGCTGCGCGGCGGCGGCGGCGCGCTGCGTGACCGTGAGCGCGCGGCTCATGCTCTCGATGCGCGTGTAAAAGCGGCTGATGTACGCGATGAACGCCGTGAGCACGCCGATCGTGACGCGGTGATGTAAAATCTCCCACGCGCCCACGGCCCAAACCACGAGCAGACCGAGCTGATTGAGCAGCGCAACGAGCGGCCAAAACGAAGTCCAGAGCGTGTTGACGCGATTGTTGATCTCGACGATTTTCGCGTTGGCTCGCTCGAAGCGCGCGACTTCGCGGCGCTCCGCCGAGAACGCTTTGACCACGCGGATGCCGGGGATCGTGTCCGACAAGATGTTGGTCATTTGCGCCCAAGCGCGGCTGCCGCGCAGAAAGCCGTGCGTGAGCGCGCTGCGCACGCGCACCATGAACCAAGCGATCGGCGGAAATGAAGCCAGCGCCGCGAGCGCGAGCAGCGGATCGAGCGCGAACAGCACGATTGCCGTGCCGAGCACCATCAAGATGTCGGTGATGAAATCGATCAGTGTGTCGGACAGGAACGAACACAGCCGATCGGTTTCGGAGCTGATGCGGTTGATCAAGTCGCCGGTGCGCTTGCCGCCGAAATATTGCAGGCTGAGTCGCTGCAAATGCGAAAACGAGCGATTGCGCAAATCCGCGCTGATCAGCTCGCTCACCCAAGCAAGCACCGCGCCTTGCGCCCACGCGAGTAGCCAAGCCAAAAACGCGGCGCCCGCGAGGCCACCCAAATAAAGCCACAGCAAGTGGTACGCGGCCTGGGTCGTGATGCCGTGCGCTTCTTGCCAAGGCACGAGCACGTTGTCGACCAGCGGCATCGTCAGATACGGCGGAATCAGTCCGACCGCGGTCGTGCCGAGCGTGAGCGCGAGGCCAAGCGCGACTTTGCCGAAACGCGGTCGCGCGAAGCCGAGCAGACGCCACAGCGGGTGCCCGACGATTTGCGGCTCTTCCGGCAGCTCGAATTCATCTTCGAGCTCGGGTTCGGGGTTCGAAGCGCGCGCGTTCGGTTTGCCACGCGCGGACTCGAACGCGCTCTCGAAATCGTGGCCGGCGCTGGCGAGCGCGAGCGTGTAATGAACGCTGAGCACGCGCGTGCCGGCGTCGAAGAAGGAGAGCTCGGTGACGCCGGCGTGTTCGCGCCGTTGCAGCGTGAGGTTCGGCCCGAGCTCGACACTGTGAACGGCGCCCGCGCCGTTTCGCGCGTGCACTTGCAAGTTCGTGAGCAGCACGAGTCCGTCAGAAAATCGCAGCGACTCGTCGAGATCGGGGCGCAGGGTCGCGAGCACGCGCTCGTTCGGCGATAGCTTCAAACCGGGAAAACCCTCGGCGGGGAGTTCGGGTGCGCGCGCGCTCATCGACGAGCGGCGACTCTAGCGCGAACGAGATCGCGTTCGCGCGAACCGGCCCCCCGCGGCGGGCGCAGCCCGACGCTTGCCGGGGGCCCGGCGCGCGGAGCCCTTTTCGGGAGTGGGGCTCAGCGCTGACGGCGCGCCGCGCACTGGTAGCCCAGGGCGCGGCGAGCACGCCGGTCGCGCTGCGACGCGCTGCGACGGGGGGCATCCACCCAAGTTTTCCCGCAAAAATCGCGGTGCGAAGGCAAGTCTTCGCGCGAAGCTGGCGCAAATTCGACACTTTCGCTAAGCATGGCGCCCCGACCGGCTTTTTTCGCCCGGATTGCCATGCAGATTTGCAAACTGAATCGCCTCGTGGGCCCGAACATTTGGGCCAATTATCCGGTGATCGAGGTGTGGGTGGATTTGGGCAAATACGAGGATTTTCCCTCGAACACGCTGCCCGGTTTCAACGACAAACTCTTCGCGTGGCTGCCGACGATGGTCGAGCATCGCTGCACGATCGGCGCGCGCGGCGGGTTCTTCGAGCGCCTGCGCAGCGGTACTTGGCTCGGCCACGTGCTCGAGCACGTGACGCTCGAGATTCAGTCGCTCGCGCATTTGCCAGTCGGGTTCGGGCGTGCGCGCGAGCAGACCGATCGCGGCGTTTACAAAGTCGCGATCGAGGTTTTGGATTTTCGGTTCGGCGAAGCGTGCATTCGCGTCGCGCACGAGCTCGTGATGGCGGCGGCGGAGGGCCGCGATTACGACTTGCCCGCGGCGCTGAAGCGGCTGCGCGTGAACGCGGACGACTTTTGCTACGGCCCGAGCACGCAAGCCATCGTCGATGCCGCGAAAGCGCGCGCGATCCCGAGGCTGCGCTTGACCGAGGGCAACTTGGTGCAGCTCGGCTACGGCAAAGCGCAGCGCCGCATTTGGACCGCCGAGACCGACAGCACCAGCGCGGTTGCCGAGAGCATCGCGCATGACAAGGAATTGACGCGCAAATTGCTGGCTTCCGTGGGGGTGCCGATTCCGGAAGGTCGCGCCGCTTCGAGCCCGGAGGACGCGTGGAACGCCGCCCAGGAACTCGGTTTGCCGGTGGTGGTGAAGCCGCAAAACGGGAACAAAGGGCGCGGCGTGTCGATCCGCTTGGAAGACCGCGCCTCGATCGAAGCCGCGTATTCGATCGCCGAAAAGCAGGAAGACGCTTCCGGCGTCGTGGTCGAAAAATTCATTCCGGGTCGGCCGTTTCGCGTGCTCGTGGTCGGCGAGCGCGCGGTCGCCGCGAGCGGCGGCCAGCCGCATCAATTGATCGGCGACGGCGTGCACACGGTCGATCAGTTGGCGGCGCTCGCGAACCAAGATCCGCAGCGCGGTGACGACTCGGCGCAACCGCTCGCGCCGTTCGTGATCGACGATATTGCGCTCGAGAGTTTGCGCCGACAAGGGCTCACGCGTGCGAGCGTGCCCGCGGCAAACACGGCCGTGATCTTGCGGCACAACGGCGATCTCACGGTCGACGAGACCGATCGCATGCACGCGGAGGTGGCCGCGCAGTGCGTGCTCGCCGTGCGCACGATCGGGCTCGACATTGCCGGCATCGATTTGATCGCCGAAGACATCGGCAAACCGCTCGACAAACAAGGCGGCGCGTTGATCGAGGTCAATTCGAGCCCCGGTTTGATCATGCACTTGAAGCCGCAAGTCGGCTCAGCGCGGCCGGTCGGTGAAGCGATCGTCGCGCAGCTGTTCGCGGCCGGACAAACCGGGCGCGTGCCGCTCGTCGCGGTCTCCGGGACGAACGGCAAAACGCTGGTCAGCGAATTGATCTCGGAGATGCTGCGCGCGACCGGCGCGACCGTCGGTCAAGCGAGCTCGGAAGGGCTCCGCGTCGGCACGCGCTCGCTCGGCGCGGGCGATCGCGCGAACGCCGAGAGCATGCGCCGCGCCCTGATGAACCCGTACGCGGATGCATTCGTGTTCGAAGTGTCGGAGCCCGCCGTGATCGACGAAGGCGTGATCTTCGATCACTGCCAAGTCGCGGTCGTCACCAACGCGGGCTCCTGGGATCACCTCGGCAAAAAATACGCGGACGAAATCTTACTCGGCAAAGCAGTGCGCGCGCCCGTGGACATCGTGCTGCCGACCGGTTTCGCCGTGCTCAACGCGGACGATCCCGCGGTCCTCGAGTTTTCGAAATTCTGCAAAGGCAAAGTCGTGCTGTTCGCGAGTTCGGAAGCTGCGCCGGGTATCGCCGAGCACTTGGCCGCGGGCGGCAGAGCCGTGATTCGCAGCGGCGATCGCGTCGTGCTTTGCCACGGCAAGCGTCGCGAGCCGCTCCTCGACTTGCCTGCGCTCAGCTGCCCGGAGCTTGGGCTCCCTGATTTTTTGGTGGGGGATCTCTTGGCGGCGGTGGGCGGCGCGGTCGCGCTCAATTTGAGCGCCGAGCAAATCCAAGCTGGCGTAAACGCCGCCGTCGGCCAGGGCGGCATCGCCGTGTTCGACCTGCCCGTGACGCCAGCCCGCCCGAACGGCGGCGTGGCGATCGTCACGCCGAGTCGCAACCCGTCCGCTTTTCGCGCGTGGGGCGAACATTGTCGAAAGGCGTACCCCGGCTACCAGGCCGCCGTGCTGGTCGAACCCTCCGCCGATTGGCGAGCCGCCGACGCAATGGCGACTGCTGAGCTCCTTAGTCAATGTTTCTCGCAGGTTACGGTGGCCTTGAATGCAAATGACGGGGCCTTCGTCGAAGCTCTGGAAACCATGGGCCTGCCGCCGAATTGTCGGCTGTCGGGCCGCTCAACGCCTCTCATGGATGTCTTGGATCAATTGCTCGAGGGTGCCGGCGCGACGGATCTGCTATGCGTCTGCCCCTCCAATGCAGCTGGATTCGCCAAGGTATTGGGACATCTCGAAGCAAAGGGCGTGGGCCGAAGGAGGGTCGGCGGCCTCGCCTCCGTAAGACATTGCCGATGAATATCGAGTCACTCCGCGCGCTGCGCGGCCCAAACCTGTGGTCGGATGAAACGGTTCTCGAAGCCATTCTCGTGATCGAGAAGGCGGAGGCGGACCTCGCCGCGTTCAGTCGCCTGTGTGGGCTTTTGCCCCGCGGCATGGCCGAGGAGTTGTTCCACGGCTTCGGCTCGCCCGACACGACTTCCTTTTGGGCGCGCGTCACGGCGCGCCTCACGCTCGGGCTGCAAGCGGCGGCCGGTTGCGATGTCGGCTACTGGTCGTCGAAGGAATTCAAGGCCGGTTCGGAGTACCGCATCGTCGCCCAGTATACGGAGGAGCAAACCGGGCGCCGCGCGCTCGCGCTCTGCCTCGAGCTGTGCGCCGCCGCGCGCGAAGCTCGCAGCGTCGATGTCGCGGCTGAAATCGTCGCGCTCCGTAAACTGAACGAAGACGTGCGGCTCGGTCCGAGCACGGGTTGCATCGTGCGCGCCGCCGAGGGCCGCAATATCCCGGTGCGCCGCTTGACCGAGGGCAGCTTGGTTCAGTTCGGCCAAGGTTCGCGCATGCGCCGGATCTGGGCAGCCGAGACGGATCGCACGAGCGCGGTCGCCGAGTCGATCGCGCAAGATAAAGAGCTCACCAAATCCCTTCTCGACACGATCGGCGTGCCGGTGCCGAAGGGTGTCCCGGCTAAAACAGCGGAAGCGGCTTGGGCTGCGGCGCAAGAGATCGGCTTGCCGGTCGTGGTGAAGCCGCGCCGTGGCAATCAAGGTCGCGGTGTGTCGGTGCGACTGATGAGCCGCGAAGCCGTGCTGACGGCGTTTACCAACGCAATTCCCGGCGAAGAAGAAGTGATTGTCGAGCGCCACATCGAAGGCGCCGATTTCAGGCTGCTCGTGATCAACGGCCGCTTGATCGCAGCCGCGCGGCGCGAGCCGCCGAAAGTCGTCGGCGATGGCGCGCGCAGCATCCGAGAGCTCGTCGCGATCGAGAACCTCGATCCGCGCCGCGGTGACGACCACTCGACGTCGCTCAGCAAGATGCGCCTCGACGAAATCGCGCGCGAGATCTTGGCCGAGCAAGGCCTCAGCGTCGACAGCGTGCCCGAAGCGGGTCAAGTCGTGGTGTTGCGCCGCAACGCGAACCTGAGCACCGGCGGCACCGCCGCCGACGTGACCGACACGGTGCATCCGGATGTCGCACGCGCGGCGATCGAAGCCGCCCAAATGGTCGGCCTAGACGTCGCGGGCGTCGATGTCGTCGCTGAAAATGTCGAGCAGCCGCTCGAAGTCACGCGCGGCGCGATTGTCGAAGTGAACGCCGCGCCGGGCTTGCGCATGCACGTCGAACCGTCGAGCGGCAAAGGCCGTCCAGTCGGCGCCGCGATCGTCGATTCGATGTTCGCGCCCGGTGACGACGCGCGTATCCCCGTGGTCGCCGTCACCGGCACCAACGGCAAAACCACGACCACGCGTTGCATCGCGCACCTGCTTCGTCAACGCGGTTTGCGCGTCGGCATGACTTGCACGGACGGCATCTACGTCGAAGGTCGTCGCATCGACACGGGTGATTGCAGCGGTCCGAAGAGCGCGCGCACCGTGCTCGCGCACCCGCGCGTGGACGCAGCCGTGCTCGAGACCGCGCGCGGCGGCATGCTGCGCGAAGGCCTCGGCTTCGATTGGTGCGACGTCGCGGTCGTGACCAATGTCGGCGAAGGCGATCACCTCGGCATGAACGGCATCCACACCGCCGAAGAGCTCGCCAAGGTGAAGGCGATCCCGGTGCGTCGCGTCTCCGAACGCGGCGCGGCCGTGCTCAACGCGGACGACCCGCTCACCGTCGCGATGGCGAGCTTGTGCCGCGGCGCGGTGATCTTCTTCAGCCGCAATCCGGACGCGCCGAAACTCGTGAGTCACCGCGCCGCTGGCGGCAAAGCCGTAACCGTGCGCGACGGCTACATCGTGATCTGCAGCGGCAAAGACGAAAAACGCGTCGCGCACGTCGAGCAAGTGCCGCTCACGCTCGGCGGCCGGATCGGGTTTCAGGTCGAGAATCTGCTCGCCTCGGTTGCGGCTGGTTTCTGGCTCGGTTTGTCGGTCGAAGCGCTGCGCTTCGGGATCCAAACCTTCTCGAGCGATCTCGGCACGACGCCCGGCCGCTTCAACGTGCTCACGCACCGCGACGCGACCGTGATCCTCGACTACGGCCACAACGCTTCCGCGCTATTGGCGCTGAACGAAGCGATCTCGAAGATGCCGCACCGTCGGCGCAAGGTCGTGTACACCGCCGCCGGCGATCGCCGCGACGAAGACATCGATCGCCAAGCCGAAATCATCGGTTCATTCTTCGATGACATTTACATCTACGAAGACCAATGCACGCGCGGCCGAGCGGACGGCGAAATCATCCGCATGATGCGTGAAGGTTTCACGCGCGCGAAGCGCCCGCCGCGTCGCGTGTTGCAGAAGTCCGGGGAGCTTGCCGCGATTGCCGCGGCCATCTCGAGCCTCGAACCGGGCGACCTCTTGCTCTGCCAAGTCGACCAAGTCGATGTCGCGTTGGATTTCGTGAAGGGTTTGTTCCGTCAAGCGGAAGCGCGCCCGGTCGTGCCAATCGCGCATTTCGCAGCGGCGGCACTGGCAGCGCTCGGCATCATCGGCGGCTGATTTGGTGTAGCGTCCGGTCAGGAGCTGACCGGCTCCGATCAGGTCCGCTTTCGGCGCACCATCCAAAATAAGATCGCGGGCAAGAACAGCACCGCGGCGAGCAGCGTGGTCACTTCGCCGGCGGCCGCTGCGAGTCCGAAGCTTTGCGTCGCGCCGTTCATGGAGAACATCAGCGCGACGTAACCGAGCGTCGTCGTCAAGGAGCACAGAATGACCGCGCCGCCGGTTTCGATCAGGCCTTTTTCCAGCTCGGAATCGAGGGTGAGCTCGCGGCGTTTCATGATGTTGAGCGCGTAGTCCGCGCCCACTCCGACGCTGATCGGCAGCGCGACGAAGTTCAAGAAGTTGAGCTTGATGCCGCGCAAGGACAGAAACGCGACCAGCCAGGATAGACCGATCACGAGCACCGAGAGCGCGAGCATGCCGCTCCTTCTGCCGCGAAATGCGATGAAGATCACGCCGAGTGTGCCGACGAAACTCAAGAAGATCGCTTTTGGCGCGTCATCGCGGATCGACTGCAGCACATCGGCGAAAATCACCGGATCGCCGGAGCCGTAGATCACGTCTCCGTTCGGCAGACGGGTCTCACGAAAAGCTGCTGCCCAGCGCTCGAGGTAATGCGCATCGTAGATGCTTTCGCCTTGCGTCGGCACGATGTACACGATGCGGCCACGCTTGCCTTCGTGATCGATGAACGGGCGCACGATGCCTTCGGGAAGATCCTCGATGCCAATCGGTGTGATCGTGTGCGGGATGTATTCGCCGATTTTTTCGTAGTCTTTGTCGCTGATGAAGCCGCGTTTGTGCCCGCGATCGACGCGGTCGCGAATTTCCGTCAAAAGCTCGACTTTTTTCGGTTGATCTTTGGGGAGCAGATCGAAAATCGTGGCCACCTTGTCGAATGGCTTGAGGTTCGCCGGAGCGGCGTCGCGTCGCTTCAAGAGCTCGTCGACGAGCGGCTGCACTTGATCCACGCGATCGACGACGATCGCGCGGCCGTCTTGCCCGGCGCGTCCGACGACGTCGTCGACGTGGCCGCCGAGCTGCGCGGCGGAGCTTTGATTCGGTCCGCTCGTGCGCAGAACTTGGCGGAGGCTGTACTCCATCGGGTCGTTCAAGAAGTAGCGCGCGGAGATCACGATCGTGATGGCGCCGCTCAGCAAGCCGAACAACGCGATGGCGCGCGGCACGCGCTTCGCGAGCCACACGAAGGGATAGCCGTAGTAACCGCGCGCGCGTGTGCGCCAGCCGCCTTTGGCGTGGAACAGCGGGCTCACGCGCTCGGTGAGCACGAGCATCGCTGGCAAGAGCAGGTACGTCGCGATCCAGCATAGCAACATGCCGAGGCCGCCGATCACGCCGAAGTGCTTGAAACCTCGGAAATTCGTGACCGCGAGCGAGCCGTAGGCGACCATCGCGGCGGCGGCGGCCGCTAGTGTCGCGATGTGCGTTTCGCGGTGGCCGGTCAGCACCGCTTCTGAAATCGATTCGCCGCCGCGGCGCGCTTCGATGTAGCGCGCCATGTAGATGATGCCGAAGTTGATCCCATTGCCGGCGATGATGCTGACCAAGAAGCCGGTCGCGAGATTCAGATAGCCGACATTGACGTACGCGCCCGCGAACGCCCAAACGCATCCGACGAGGATTGTCGCCCCCATGCAGGCCAGCACGCGCACGCGCAAAAAAAACAAAAATACGACCGCGAGGATCATGGCGACGCCGAGCCCGCCGACCTGCGTCAAGTCGTTCGTGATCGCGCGGTGACTCTCGGCAGCGGTGATCAGGTTGCCCGAGTAGCCGACGCTGAAGTCGGGATCCCATTGCTTGGGGTTGATCTTGTCGACCAAGCGTTGGATCTTTTCGCGCAGCGCGAAAGCTTTGGGGTCCATGCTGCCGAGCGCGGTTCGCACCAAAATCGCGCCCCAAAGTTGGCCTTTCGACATGCCGATGTAGTAGCCGTCCGTGCCGGGCTGCTTTTTCTCGGCTTCGTCGATCTTTTTCTGGAACTTGTCCTCCATCGCTTGGGTGTCGAGCGGCGGAGGCGCGTCGGAGTCGTCTTCGGTCTTGTTGCCGGCTTTGCCCGCGTGCTTGGGTTTGTCCTCGTCCTCTAGGCCGAGATCCATGCCGCTCTTTTTTTGCACTTCGTAGTCGTAGCGATCGACGACGTCGTCGTGCATTTTCTGGATCTCGGCGAGATCGGCGTAGAGGTGCTTGTGCGCGCGGAAAAAATCGCGCGTCTCGCGATTGCCGTCTTCGACGTTGGTGATCACCTTCGGATCGAGCTTCCTGAGCTCCGGCGAGAGCGCATCCATGAAGTGCTTCAGTGCATCGACGCTGTTGGCGTGCGCGACGACGCTGAGCGTGGAGCTCGAAGTGAGTCGCTCGGAGATGTGGCGCATCTCGATCACGCTGCGCTTGTCGTCCGGTAAGAGCTCGGAGAACGCCGAGCGCAGCGTCAGGTGAGCCGCCAGATAACCCGTCGGGATGAGCGTGACGACCACGAGTAGCAGCACCAGCCAGGGGCGGCGATTTTGCAATTCTCCGAGTCGAACGAGGAAGCCCTCGAGCGGCGATGCGCGCATGTGTTCGCGACGCTATCACAGCTGGTTTTGGCTGCACGCGAGACGAATACGCTCCACACAGCCTAAAACGCGCGTCAAATCCAGAGCACGCGCCCGGCACGCGCAAAACAGGCTCAGCGGCGCACGGGATCCTTGGAGAGCTTGCGCTGGAGCGAGCGGCGATGCAGACCCAGAAGCCGCGCCGCGCGCGAGATGTTTCCGTCCGAATCGCGGAGCACACGTTGAATGTGTTCCCACTCGACGCGGGCGAGGCTCGGCACCTCGACTTCGCTGTTCGCGCTCGGCGCGGCGTTGCCGCGGAGCGCGGCCAAGATGTCATCGATATCCGCGGGCTTGCTCAAGTAGTGCACGGCGCCCGCGCGGATCGCTTCGACGGCCGTCGCGATGCTGCCATAGCCGGTGAGCATGACCACCGCGGTTCCCGGATCGATCGCGTGGAGCTCGCGCACGACGTCGATGCCCGACGCGCCGGGCATGCGCAAGTCGACCACGGCAAACTCCGGGCTGTCTTCACGCGCCAGTGCGAGCGCGCGATCGGCGCTCTCTGCAGTGCGCGCTTCGAAGCCACGCTCGGCGAAGGCGCGGCCGAGCCGAGTGCGGAACACTTCGTCGTCGTCGACCACGAGCACCGAGTGAGCGTGGCGCGCTTCGTCGTTCATGTGTCGCTCCGAGCTTCGAGCAGGTCACGCGGCAAGCTGAGGCGAGCCAAGGTGCCGCCGCCTGGGCGCGCGCTGAACGTCAATTCTCCGCCCATTTTCTCGGCGAAAGCGCGGGCCAGAAACACACCGAGGCCGAGCCCGCGGCCCGGCGCTTTGGTCGTGAAGAATGGTTCGCCCACGTGCGCGCGAGCAGCTTCGGAAATGCCGCTGCCGCGATCGCTGATTTCAAATGCGGCGCGCTCGGCTTCGACGCGGCTCGCCACGCGGACCGGCTCGCTCGTGCCGAGTTCCGCTTGGGCGTCGAACGCGTTGCGCACGAGGTTGGCCAGCACCTGGACCAAGAGCCGTTTCGGCGCGACGAGCTCGCCGTGATCGCCGCTGCGCTCGAATGCGATTTGGCTGCCGCGCACGCCGAGCGTCTCACTCAAGCCGTGCTCGACGCCGGCGATGCTCAGCGGCGTCGGCATTTCGCCGGCGCCTTCACCGGCATTCGCCGCCATGCGCTGCAGGATGTCGCGGCAGCGCTCGACCTCTTGGCGAATCAAGCGCGCGTCTTGGCCGAGTTCGCTCGGGCTTCTGTTTTGCTCGAGCCCGCGTTCGAGCTCTTTGGCCACGAGCGCGATCGTGCCGAGCGGCGTGCCGAGCTCGTGCGCGGCGCCCGCGGCGAGCGTGCTCAAAGAGGCCAATTTCTCGCTGCGCGCCGCGGAGCGTTGCAGCTCGAACAGCTCGTGCTCGCGCGTTTGCAGAGCGCTCGCGACGCGGGAAACGAAATGCACCACGAAGCCCGCGGCGAGCGAGTACGCGAGCCACATGCCTTGTAGGTGTAGCGCGGATGCGCCGTGCATGTGCATCGCGTGCGGGTCGATCGTGTGCGATGGCAACACGAACAGTGACGCGAATGCGAGCGAGGTGAGCGCGGCCACTAACCACGCGCGCCGCGGCACCAAAAGGAGCGACGCGAGCGCCACGTGCACCAAATAAAAAACGCTGAATGGATTCGAAGCGCCGCCGGCACAGAGTAAGAGGCCGGTCAGCGTGAGCACATCGAGCAAAAGCACCGCGCAGAGCGCGCGCGACGACGGCTCAGCCGAACGGAGCCAAAGCATGAGCAGCGTGTTACTGAGCGCGGTGACGCCGATCAGCGTGAGCACGAGCTCGAGCGGCAGAGAAATCCCGAGGCCGAGCGCAGCCAGCGCGGTGATGGCCAATTGCCCGAAAATTGCCAGCCAACGCAGGCGCACGAGCCAAGCGAGCCCAATCTTCGGCGCCGTCGCGACGGAAGCGGGCGTGTGCTGCGTCGCGCTCGGCTCTGGCACGCCCGAACCGTAGCAGAGGAGCGCGCTCGGCCCAGCTGCGGTGATTTGCCGCGGGCGTGACCGTGATCAGCCTCGCGCAGCAGCAATTTGGCGCTGGGCGAAAATCAGTGACCGGCTTCGACCTTCACGCCCTTTTCCGGGTTCCCGAGCAGGAACACGAGTGGCAAGAAGACCAGGATCAGGACGCCAGTGGCCCAGAACGTGTCGTTGAAGCTCATCACGGCGGCCTCGCGGTTCACGATGCCGTTCATCGCGGCGAGTGCTTGGCGTTGCGCGTCGAAGAGCGCCGCGCCTTTGGCCATGAAACCGGCGGTGAGTAAATGCACGCGATCGAGCACGGCGGGATCGCCGCTCGTCATTTTCTCGACCAACACCGCGCGGTGAAAGGCCTGGCGGTCGGTGAGCAAGAGCGTGAGCAGCGCCACGCCGATGCTGCCGCCGAGCTGGCGCGTCAGGTTGAAAAAGCCAGAAGCCTTGGCGATGTCTTTCTTGGGGATCGGGCCGAGCGTGGCCATGTTCAGCGGCAAGAACATGCACACGGTGCCGATCGAACGAATGATCAGCGGCCAAAAGAAATCGTCCGCGCCGGTGTTTGACGTGAGCGTGCTGAGTTGATGCACGGCGAAGACCAACACCAGCGCGCCGACGACTAGGCCGAGCCGCGAGTCGACCTTGCGGATGATTTGGCCGGCCATGATCATCGTTGCCGCGGACGCGAGCGCGCTCGGCAAGAGCAGCATGCCGGTCTCCTGAGAGGTGTAACCCATCAGTGTTTGCGCGAAGATGGGCACTGCGAACAGCGCACCGTAAAGCGCCATGCCGACGATCACCGACAGGATGCTGCCGGCCCAGAGCGAGCGATAACGCAGCACTCTCAAGTCGACGACCGGGCTCCGGCTGGCCAACGAACGCCAGACGAACGCGCCGATCGCGACGATCGACGTCACGAATAGCGTCGTGATGAGGCGTGACTCGAACCAATCCTCGGAGTTTCCTTCTTCGAGCATGCTTTGCAAACTGCCGAGGCCGAGCGCGAGCAAGCCGATCGCGAGCCAGTCGATGCGCGAAGTATTCTTGTGTTCGACGTCCGCGGGTAGCGCTGCCGAGCACATGATTACGGCCAAAATGCCGATCGGCACGTTGACGAAGAAGATCCAGCGCCAATTGACGTTGGTCACCAAATAGCCGCCGAGCGTCGGGCCGATCGCGGGCCCGGCGATCACGATCGCGCCGAAAAATGCCTGCGCGACGCCTTGCTCTTCCTTCGGAAAGGTCTCGAACAAGATGGCCTGCGCTTTGGCCAAGAGACCGCCGCCCATCAAGCCTTGCAGCACGCGCGCGATGATCAAAACCGGGAGCGTGCTGGCCAGGCCGCACATGATCGACGCGATCGTGAAGCCAATCAGCGAGAAGATGAAGTATCGCTTCTTGCCGAAGCGATCGCCGAGCCAGGCGGTCATCGGCAAGACGATCACGTTCGCGACGGCATAGCCGGACACGACCCAGCTCACTTCGCTGAGCGTTGCGCCGAGCGTATTTTGCATGTCGGTCAGCGCGACGTTGACGATGCTGGTGTCGACGACTTCGAGCAAAGCGCCGAGCGCGACCGCCACTGCGACCGCCCATTTGCCGCCCGCCGCGACGCGCGGCTTCGGCATGGAAAGCGTGATGGACTGGGCCATTGGGGCTCTATTTCAGTCTATTTGCGTGTGTCGACCACCAGGTCGACGCTCATGCCGGGTCGCAGCACCAAACCCGCCGGCACGTCCTTCAAACGCACCCGCACGGGCACGCGCTGCACGACCTTGGTGAAGTTGCCGGTCGCGTTGTCCGGCGG
>DATATR010000382.1:0-17723 GCA_036268695.1 Polyangiaceae bacterium
GGCCGGTGAACGTGCGCATCATCGCGGCCACCAATCGCCGGCTCGAGCGCGAGGTGAATCGCGGTGCGTTCCGTGAAGATCTATTTTTTCGCCTCGCGGTGATCACGGTGCGGGTTCCGCCGCTGCGCGAGCGGATCGAAGATCTCGATCTACTGGTGTCGGCCATTCTCGATTCGCTCGGCATGTCACGCTCGTCTTCGTTGCTCGATGCGAACGCGTTCGCGCGACTCGCGGCGCACGATTGGCCTGGAAATGTGCGCGAGCTTCGCAATTTCGTCGAACGCGCGCTGGTCCTCGACAGCGCGATCGACGAAATCTCGCCGGGGCCATCGGCGCGCGGTGCGAGCGACGATCACGGCATCGTTACTGAAGTCAATCTCGACGTGCCGCTGCGCGTAGCCAAGGAAAAGCTCATTGCCGCGTTCGAGAAAAAATATTTGGTGGCGCTGCTCGAGTGGTCACAAGGCAATGTCAGCCGCGCTGCGCGGCGAGCCTCGATGGATCGCATCAATTTGCACCGCCTGATTCAGCGCTACGGCTTGCGCTCGTCGCGTTCGATCAAGGATTGAGCGCCAGACGTCGTAGCGGCGTGTTGCATGCGTGCATCACTCGTCGCGGCGAGTACTCACCTTCGCTCTCACAAACGCGCTGATTTCGCGCACACGCAGCGGGCATGCTCTGTGCACAGCGCAGCCTCGCAAATCGAGGAGGATAGTCAGATGAAATCGTATCGGATGTCGACCTTTGCTTGGGCAGGCCTTTTGGCTGCCAGCTTGCTGGGTTGCTCGGTCAAACACCTGGATTCGAGCGGTCAAAACAACGGCGCTGCCACGGGTTCGCTGCGCGAGGCCACAGTGCCCGCGTCTTTTGACTTCGCCCTGAGCCGAGCGGTCACTTTGACCGTGAATGCCGACCCTTCGTTGTTCGATGCCAAGGGCGTCGCGGGCATCGAGGTGAAGGATCTGAACAACAAACTCTTGTTCCGCGGTCCGATCCGCACGGGGCAGGCCTTCAGCGCCGGTTTCAATCTTTCGACTCACGACGACACGGTGAACGTCACGTTCCGCCGACGCGGCGTCGAACAAACGAGCTCGGTCAGCTTCTCGAACAACACGGCCTCCCACCTCTTTCAGTGAGCGAACGACCATGAACATTCGACACGGGCTGGTTTCGAAAACCTGTGCGGCGCTGCTTGCCGCGTTCACGCTTCTGTCACCGGGGCGCTCGTTCGCCACGGACATCGACACTGACGGCACGCCGGATGAAACCGACGCGGTGCCGTGCGATCCGCGCGCGACCAGCGTCGCATTTGCGCCGGCCGAGAATCAAATGGGCGCGCTCGTGTTCGAAGACATGTGGCCGGCCACGGGCGATCTCGACTTCAACGACGTGGTGCTCGACTACAACTACATCTTTTTTCTCGACGGCACGGGCAAAGTGGTGGCGCTTCAGGCCAGCATCAATTTGATGGCTGCGGGCGGAACGATCCCGAATTCGGTGCACCTGCATCTGCCGGTCGCGAGCGATGCGGCTTCCGTGATTCGTCTGAACGGCGCCGACGGCGTGATGCACGATCTCACGCCGCAAACTGGCGAGCACGAGCTCGTGCTCCCGCTGATCGACGACGTGGGTCAAGCGCTCGGCGGCCAGCTCGTCAACACGACGACCGAGGTGGGGACGACCCCCGCCGTGCCGCTGAACCTTTACATCCAATTCGCCACGCCGCAGGCGCTCGATCGCGCGACCGCGCCGTTCGATCTTTATCTCGAGCGCGTGAACGAGCCAGGCCACCAGATCCATCAGGTCAGCTACCCCGGCACGGACACGATGGATCAATCGCTGTTCGGCACTGAACAGGACGGC
Organism: Polyangiaceae bacterium; assembly: GCA_036268695.1. GTDB lineage: Bacteria > Myxococcota_A > Polyangia > Polyangiales > Polyangiaceae > PMG-095. The sequence goes on from DATATR010000382.1 coordinate 1,864, forward strand.
TCGACTACGACGCGACACTTCGTCGATCGCGACGGCTTGCCGTTCGCGCTAGCGGTGCCCGCGACGTTTCAGTGGCCGCAGGAAGACGTGATGATTTCGACGGCTTACCCCGACATCACGGCTTGGGTCGAATCGGGCGGCGCGAGTCACACCGATTGGTACAACACGGACGTGCAGACCGCGAGCGTCTGGACCGGCGGCGCGAACGGCTCGCCGCCGCCGATCGCAGCGCTGCTCGGGCCGACGGATCCGAGCGAAGATACCAAGTGCGCGCCGTGGAAAGGCACGGCCGAGTTCGGGGTTGGTCCGGACTCACAGGCCTTTGCCGTTACCAGCGATACGAACGGCAACATCGTCTCTGCAGGCATTGAAACCTTGAACAGCGGGGGAGAAGCCGCGCTCGTGACCAAGTACGACGCCAGCAAGAACCAACTCTGGTCGCAAACGCTGACTGCATCGGGCCAAGCGCAGGGCTATGGTGTGGTGACCGACGCGCAGGGCAACGTTTATGTCTCCGGCCAAGTTCAAGGGACATTTGCGGGCGAGCCGTCTCTGGCGAGCGAGGACGCGTTCGTCACCAAGCTAGACCCGAGCGGCACGGTGCTGTGGACGCGGCATCTCGGAAGTAGCGGCGTACAGTTCTTCGGCTGGGGGATCACGATCGCGCCGGACGGTACGATCGATACCACCGGCTACGGAAACGGTCGCCCGTTCGTGGGGCAGCTCGACGCGGACGGCAATGTGCTCCGCTTCGTGTCAGTGCCGATACCCCTCAACACTTTCGGCATCGCCACCGACGCCGCCGGAAACATGTACCTCAATGGGTACAGCGGGGAAGTCGGTCTCGCCAAGCTCAGTCCACAAGGAGCGCTGATCTGGACGCAGACCGCGCCATCGTTCGGCCTCCAGAGCTTTTCGGAATTCAACTCGGTCGGTGTCGACGCGCAAGGCAATGCCTACGAAACCGGGGTCATCCGTCAAGAGTCGTGCTTCACGGTGTGCCAATCGTGCGGCCTGTCCTGCACGAACTGCTTTCCAGAATGCTTTTTCAACGACATGCCAGAGGTTTGGAAATTCGATGGGAGCGGTCACAACCTGTGGCAGCGAAACTTGCCGCTAGCGAACGCGGACAGCTTTGGGCTCGCATTGGATCACGAGGGCAATGCCATCGCATCAGGCTACGACGCCAACAGTGCGGCTGCGTTCTCAACGAAATTGACGCCGACTGGAGCAGTGGCCTGGACCAGGGAAGAAGGCGCAAACTTCTCGGAAGGCCTCGCAGCATGCGTCGATCCCTCTGACTCGGTGTTCATTGCAGGGGTGACGAATCTCAACCTCTCAGGCACTTCGAATGCCATGCCAGGCATCTATCAGGCGTTCATCTCGAAGTACGACGACAACGGCGTGCAGCAGTAAGCATTCGGTACGCGCGAAACGCAGGCTCCGCGGGTCAATGCCCGCGGAGCCATTTTCTTTTGTGCGACTCGACCCCGCGTCGCGCTGAGCGAGCGCGCTCGGTTAGCGCTGGCTGCCGAACAAATCGAAGTAGCCGCCGACGGTGAACGTCGCCCAAGCGTGGCCATCCGCTTGGTCCACCGGGCCCGTTTCGTCGCTCGAAATGCCGTTGCTGACTCGTTCGACTTTGCCGAAGGAGCCGACGCCGAGCGTGAACATGGGCGACAGCGTGATGTACGGATTCAAACGAAAATCCGCGCCCAGACCGAGACGCGCTTCGAACGGCGCGTCCGTTAGTTGGAGCTCGCTGCCGTCGTCCCAGGTGCTGCGCGCACGCCGGTAGCCGACAGCGAGCTCCGTCACGAACCCGATGTGATCGGCATCCGAAGTCGCGCGGATGCCGACGCCCCAAAAATCAGTGTCGCCATGCGAGGCCTTGCCGGCGATCGCGTTCGGTCCCGAATCGCCGCTGCCTCCGCCGAGCTCGGCGCGTTCCCACAGTGCGAACACGGCATAGTTGCGCGAGAGGCGCGCACCCGCGTCGAGCTCGAACATCGGACCCGCGCTCGCGTAGTCGCTCCAGTGCACGCCCTCGAGCGTCGCGAATTGATTCGTATTGGCGCTGTTGCAGTTCGTGCAGCGCGCCCACAGGTTCCCGAACGGAACGAAGACGCCCGCGCGCACGCCGAGCCAGAGCGCGGTCTTTGGCGCGACGTGATGTCGCTCAGGCGGCGGAGGCGGCTCGAACACGCCTTCGTTTTCCGGGTAGTACTCGGGCGTCGGCGGTTCGACGATCGGGCTTTGCTCGTTGCTCGGGGGCGCGGGCGGCGGCCCAGGCGGCTCAGGCACGGAAGACGGCGGTGGCGGCACCGGCGCAACGCTTCCCGGCGAGCCGTTCGGCGGCGCCTCCACATAGTACTCGGATGGCGGCGAATCGCCGGGCTTCGCCGGCGGGTTCGAAGTAGCGGGATCTTGGGCCGAAGCGTGAGTCGAAACCGAGAAAATCAAAGCAAGCGCTGAAGCCGCGCGACGCATTGCGCGACGATAGCACGCACTTTGCCCGCCAGATTGACCCCCAACCGAACGCCATGCTAAGCGGCCGTCGCTCTCGAACCGAAGAGAGCATTTGTGCAGCAAGACTGGAAAGGTGTCGGCCGATACGGAACTGTCGGCCTCGAATTCGCGCTGAGCATTCTCGTCGGTCTGTTCGCTGGACAGTGGCTCGACAAGAAGCTCGGCACGCACGGCATCCTCACTCTAGTCGGGCTCGCATACGGACTCGCCGCTGGTGGGCGCGCAGTCTACCGAGCGCTGAAGAGCGCCAACCGCGAAGCAGACGAGCAAGAGCGACAGGACCGAGCAAGGCGCAAGAAGTTCAACGACGATGGCGACTCGCAACACTGACCAAAACGGAATCACGACGGCGCTGTGGGCCGTCGTCGTGGTCGGTATTTTGCTGACGATCGCTGGTCCTGCGTTGCTCGGTGCCGGCACGCGCATGAGCCTCGCGCTTGGCTCAGCGCTCGCGGTCGGAAACCTGTGGCTGGTTGCGCGCACGGTGCGCGGCTTTTTGAATCCAGCGAGCGGCGCACGTTCGTCTTGGATCTCGCTCGCGATGCTCAAGTTCGGTTTGCTCTTCATCGGGGTCTTGTTCTTGGTGCGCGGCGGCCACGCAAAGGTGTTGCCGCTCGCGTTCGGTTACGCAGCTTTGCCGCTGGGGATCGTAATTTCGCAGCTGAAATCGGCCCCCGCGGCGCCTGGAGAAGGTTAGGAAATGCCCGAGCATACGTCGTGGTTCACGCTGCTCCTCGCGCACGTGCACGAAACCCTCGATGCGAATGCAGAAGCATTCGGCGAGTCGTTCATCAAGCACGAGCCACCGAGCTGGCGCAGCTTCGAGCCGTTGGCCGCGGCGCTGTTCGTCGCGCTGCTCTTGATCGGTATTGCGCTCCGCGTCCGGGCCCGCCTCCAGAATCCTGACGACGCGGTGATCCCCGAAGACAAGCTCACGCTGCGCACGTTCATGGAAGCGTTCCTCAGCTACTTCTACGATCTCGCGAAGAGCGTGATGGACGCCGAGCGCGCGAAGAAATACTTCCCGCTGATCGGTGCCTCGGCCATGTTCGTATTCTTCTCGAACGTGTTCGCGCTGATCCCGGGTTTCCCAGTCGCGACCAGCAGCCTGAGCATTACGCTCGGTTGCGCCATCGTCGTCTTCATCTGCTTCAACGCGTATGGCCTCGCGACGAACGGCTTCGGCTACATCGCCCACCTGGCCGGCCCGGCCTGGTATTTGGCTTGGCTCGTATTTCCAATTGAGCTCATTTCGCTGTGCGTTCGGCCGATGACGCTGGCCGTGCGCTTGATGCTCAACATGTCCGTCGACCACCTGATTGTCGGCATTTTCCTGAGCCTCGTGTCACTGATCGTCCCAATCCCCGCGATGATCCTGACCGTCCTGATCGTCCTGATTCAGACGCTCGTCTTCACTCTGCTCACCTGCATCTACATAGGGCTAGCGACCGAGCACGAGGCGCATTAAAGGGAGCAGCCGAAACTTTCCGCGAGGCAAAGCTCCTCGCCGCTGAGACCAATTAAGGAGTCGATGATTATGTCCAAGAAGAATGTGGCTCTGGCCACCGTTGCCCTGACCACCCTGTTCTCTTCAAGTGCGTTCGCTCAGGGAACGGACAGCGGCGCCAGCGGCGGTGCGCAAGCGGCTGCTGCGCTCGGTGCCGGTCTCGCGATCGGTCTCGCGGTGCTCGGTGGCGGCATGGGCCAAGGTCGCGCGGCCGCGGCGGCACTCGAAGGCATCAGCCGCAATCCCGGCGCGGCGCCTCGCATCCAGACGCCGATGATTCTCGGTCTGGCGCTGATCGAATCGCTCGTGCTCTTCGCATTCGCGATCGCGTTCTTGCTGCAGCAAAAAATCGGTGGCTGAGTCGCGCGGCGCGCGAGCGCCGTGCAAGTGAAGCGGGCCGAGCTTGGCGTGCAACGCTCCGTGCGTTGCGTGAGCTTGGCCCGTTTTTGCCAGCATCGAATCCTCGCTAACGGATTCGCACCAGCGTGCCCGGCTCGTACGCCGTCGGAAGCGCGGCAGTCCATCCGGGCAGAAGCTTCGGGCCGACCCACGAAAACAAGTACTCTGCGTCGAGCGGCGCGAGGTTCACGCAACCGTGACTGTGCTTGTTGCCGAAGTCGCGATGCCAGAACGTGCCGTGTAGCCCGTAGCCGCGCTCGAAATACATCACCCACGGCACCGCTTGAATTGCGTAGTTCTCGGCCGCGGATTCGTCGTCCAAGTTGTCCATGTCGCTCGTGCGCAGCTTGACCCAAATGCGATGCACGCCGGCCGGCGTCGCGGTCTCGCTGTTCGGCGCGCCGCGTCCAGTCGACACCAGCGTCGCGAACACGGGCTTGTCGCCGACGTACGCGGTCAACACTTGGTTAGTGAGCTCGACGTCGAGCCAGCGCTCGCCGGGTCGCAACTCGCTCGGCACGCTCGCAGGCGTCGGCGCGCGCGCGTCGCGATCGCTCACCCATGCGCTGTCTTCGTAGCGAAACCAACGGTGTCCCGAGACGCTTCGCTCTTCCAGCACCGTGAGCTGTTGGAAGCGTGCAAGTTTGAGCTTTGGATTTTTGGGTTGGTTTGGCTCTTTGCTGCCTTGCGCGTTTGGCGTAAAAACCCAGGCGACATTGAGCGCTCCGGTGAGCGCTTTGCCGTGAAATGGAAACGGCGCGACGGGGCTGAGATCGCGCATCGGCACCCATAAATCTTCCGTGGTGAGCCCGAACGCATTGCCCGCCGGATTGTTTTCGACGCGCGACACCGCGACGCCGAAGCCCTTCAAGAGCTGCGCGTCCGGGACGCCGTCCTCGGCCGTCTCGAGCGCGCGATAGCCAAACGAGCCGTCCGCTCCGACGAAGTGATAGCGATAGGGTAAGCCGTCATGGGCGGGTGGCTCGCTCGAATTACCGTCTGGCGCGTCGCGAGAGAGCGCGGCTCCGTCCTCGCACAGCCACGCGAGCGGACCCACGAGCAAAAATCTGCCGGCGCAACCCGGACCTCGCGCGGCGCCGAAGACCGGCAGTCGCGCGCCGCGCGCCGCCGCACCGCGCTTTTTTTCAGCGGCGCTCGGCGCCTGATAGAGCGGCTCGTCGGCGCGAGTCACTTCTGCGCTGCGCGCCCAGTCCGGGATCGGCATTTCGCCTGGCGCGGTCCATGGCTTGGGTTCCGCACGCGCGAAGCGCGCCGCGAATAGGCCTGCAGTCGTCAGCGCTAGCACGAGGCTCGCTGCGCTGATCAGCTTAGAGCTACGCGCCGCCGAGCGAGTCACTGAAACGAAAAGCGCAGCTCGTGGTCGCACACCTTGAAGGTGTCGCCGTCGCTGATCACTTTGCGCTGCACGCGTTGCCCGTTGTACTCGACGCCGTTCGTCGAGCCCATGTCGACGATGTAATACTGCCCAGTCAAAAACTCGATCATCGCGTGCTGGCGCGACACGTTCGGATCTTTGATCGTCAGATCGCTGGTTTGCTTACCGCGCCCGATGATGAAGCGATCTTTCGTCACCTGGAAGACTTCACCCTGATAAGTGATGGTGAGCGTGCCCGTCGGTTGAGCCGGCGCGGCCGCGGCAGGAACCGGCGGAGGGACGGGCTTCGCGGCACCAGGTGGCGGCGGGATGCTACGCGATGGCGCGAGTGGCGGCGGCGCCTTGCGCGGCGGGGCAGCAGCGGGCGGTGGGGGCGCGGGTGGTGGCGGAGCCGCGGGACGCTTGCCGGTGGGAGCCCGGCCCGCAGGAGGCGGCGCCGGCGGCGGTGGTGGCGGAGCGGCACGACCACCAGCTGGCAGAGGCGGCAAATGCGGCGCTGCGCTCGCCACTGGCGGCGGCGGAGCGACGATCGGCGGCGGCGGTACCGGCGTCGGTGCGGCTGGCGAAGACGACGATGGCGGCGCTGCGCTCACCATCGGCGGTGGAATCGACTGACCGCCGGCGCTCGACGCCGCCGCACCATAACCACGCTGACGCGCATACTGCTTCATCGCGTCGTTGATCAGGTAGTCGACCGAGCACTCGAGCTCGCGCGCCATCTGCTCGAATTTTTGCCACAGCGCTTCTCGGCACTGAAACGTTCGCGTCGTCTTCTTGTTCGGATCCGAACTCATGCAATGAATCCTGCGTCAGCCTTCGGCCAGTCTTCGCGCGTCGAGCGTCGCACTATTTCGAACCCGCCTTCGTATTCTTTTGCATTGCGGGCTTCACGCAGAACTCCACGAACTCGCCGATGGTTTTGATGTCCTTGACTTCGTCGCCGCTCGCGCCGTGGACGGTGCATTTCCATTCGCATTCTTTGGCGTCCGGCTTACATTTCGGGGTTGCCGTCGTGTCCTTGGCGAAAGCTTCAACTTTCGAGACATCGGCGGGTGTACCCGCCGAATAGTAGTAGCTGAGCGCGGTAAGGCGAGCGGGCACCGAATTGCCCGGCGCGTCATACTTGTCCGCGAGCTCGGCCGGGCTGGGCGAGCCCTTCATATCCGCCAAAAGTCCCCCGTAGCTGAGCGGCTCGGTGATCGCCATGCTCTCCGCTTGGCCGAGCCGGCTCATGAACTCGGGAACCTGACTCGTGTCGCTCATCTTCAGCACGAGACTCGCCGCCACCCAGCGCACCTTCCAATTGTCGCTCTTGAACAGGTCGTAGAGTTTTTCGACCACCATGGCGCGCGGAAATTCGCCGACGCGCTGGAGCGCGACGTCGCGAACGGTATCCGGGGTGCTCGGGTCGCCCGCGACGTTCAGCACGACTTGAGCTTGAGCGCCGCTGTTGCGGTCGAGGTTGCCTTGCAGTGCCGCCATCGCCGCGGCGCGCCGCTTCTCGATGCCGTTTTTGTCCTGCACATAGCCGAGCAGGTAATCGACGACGGGTTTGCCGCCGATTTTTTTCATCGAGCCGAACACGCGCAAGAGCTCTTCTTCTTGATACTGCGCGAGTTGCTGCTTGAGCTGATCTTCGGTCGGGTTCAGCTTGGATTGCTTGTTCGCGGCTTCCACGCCCGCGCGCTTCTGCTGCAGCCACTTGTCCGAGCTCACGTCCTTCGCGACGCCGACGAGCTTCTGACTCGCGCGAAGCTTGGTGTCGGCGTCGCCCAACTCGGCGACGAGGTTCGACATGCTGTCGAGCTTCGCGGCGCCGGGTTGCATCATGTCCGGAATGGCGCGCACGCCGTCGGCCTTGAGCTCGCGCAGCATTTGCTCGACGCCGTAAAGCTGCGATGAGTCGTCCATTCGCTCGGAGAAATCGGTCATGCACCATTGGATGAGCGATGCGCGCACGCTCTTTTTCAGCGCCTCGTCCGGCATGAGCGCGCCTTCGTCGTGCGTGAGCAGCGCGAACGCAGCATCCTTATAGGGGATCGAAGGATCCGCTGGCGCAGCCTGACCGGGCGGCGCGACCGGCGGTGGTTTGGCCATTTCCGCCTGCAGCTTGGGCACCAGCTTCGAGACGAGCGTGGTGCGCTGCGCTGGCGGCAACTGCGAGAGCGCGTCGATCAGACCCTCTTGCTCGTCCGTGCCTTGAATGCCAATGCGACGACCGCCGCGCGGCTTCATGCTGACGAGCGTCATCGCCGCTTCGATCCGCAAGTCGAGCGTGTACTTGTCGTGCGTGAGCACCGCGACCAGCTTGCGCGGGCCGTTCGCCGTGTTCGCCCAGCGATGCACGTTGTCCTCGCTCGTGCGACAGCCCTGACCTACCAACAGTGCCGCTGCCACTGTGATCGCCGTGACGAAACGGCCTGCCGTCATCCCCGCCGCCGCCCCGCATCGCCCTGGTTTGTCGTGGCCTGACATGTTTTCTTCTTTGGTCCTCTTGCAGAAACTTGCGAAAAGCCGGGGGAACTCGTGGTGCCCGAGCGCGGCTCGGCTCAACTGCTTGAACTTGCCGCGGACTTGCCCGAATCGCCCTAAGCCGAGGAGAGTCATAGTACCGCCCGAGTGCAGTCCGACTCAAGCGCAGGTCTCAAACCGAACCGCGCGCGGCGCATCCGGATTTTCGGATTTGGGGAACTTGCCTCGCTCAGTAGGGTGATGTAGGTAAAGGTGAGCACATGGGCGCCAAATTGTTTAGTTCACGCGGCTCGGTAGCGACGGCCAATGGGCCGGTGCTGGACTCAGCCGTGTCGACGCGCATCGAGCCGCGTGCGCGCTCGCTCGGCCGGCTGTACGAGGCGGCCGCGCTCCTCCTCTTCACTGGCGCGGCGTTCCTCTTTTTGGCGCTGGCGACCGCGCGGGTCGATCCGCTCGACGCAGCGGTGCACGGCGCGAATTGGGTCGGCCCCGCGGGCGGCAGCATCGCCGCGCTGTTGATTCAGGGCTTCGGCTTGGTCGCGTGGCTTTTGCCGCTCGAGATTGCGCTGTGCGGCGCGCCGCTCTTTCGCGGCCAAAAGCCGCGCGCGCTCGGGCTGCGCGTCGCCGGCGACTTGATCGTCGCGATCGTGCTCTCGGCGCTCGTGCAAGTGGCGGCGCCAGAAGCCGTGGCTTTCGGCACTGCGCCGGCCGCCGGCAACGTCGGGCTTTTGTTCGGCGAGCTGATGCGCGAGGCGTTCTCGACGCTCGGCTCGTTCTTGATCGCGCTCACGATCGTGGGTTTGATTTTGATTGGTCGCGCGAGCTTCTCGTTCATCGCCGGCTGTCAGCGCGCGGTCGAGCTGTTCCGCGCGCTCGCGCTTCGGATCGAAGCGATGTTCGGGCGCGTCGCCGGCGCGTGGAGCGAGGCGCGCAAGCTGCGCGGCGAACGCGAAGCGGCGGCGCGCGTCGCGGCCGAGCCGCGGATCGAAGCGCCGTCGGACGACGCGCAGATCTTGCTCGCGCTCGAGGACGAGAGCGATTGGCTTCCGATGGAGCAAACCGGTGCTCCGCCCATCGCGATTTCGGAGGCGTTGCGCCAAGGGCTGACCGCGCAGATGGACACGGGCGCGGAGCTCGTTTCGCCGAAGTTCAGCCTCGATTTGGGCGAGGACGACAGCGCGTCGCCGAAAGCGCCGAACGCGACGCCGTCGGATGCGGGCGCGATTTTGGTGAAGCTCGCGGATTCTATTTCGCCCGCGGCGCCGAGTGCAAAATTGCCCGCGACGTCGGCAGTGCCCACGCCCAACCTCTCGCCAGCAGCCAACGCGCTCGAGCCCGTGCCCGCGCAGCTTGCTCCGCTCTCGGCGGCGGAACCGCGCATCGTCGACACGAAGCCCGCGCTGCAAGTCGAACCCGTCGTGGTCGTGAAGAGGACGGCGAAGCGCGGCGCGTTTCAGCTTCCATCGTACGATTTGTTGCAAGCCGCGGTCGCGATCACGAACGAGCTCGACAAGAGCAAGATCCTCGAGCACGCGACGCGACTCGAAAAAACGCTCGCGGACTACGGCGTCGCGGCCAAGGTCGAAGAGATTCATCCGGGCCCGACCGTCACGACGTACGAAGTCGCGTGCGAAGCCGGCACCAAGGTGAGCAAAGTGGCGAGTCTGGCGGACGATCTCGCGCTCGGCTTGTCGCGCAAGGTGCGGATCATCGCGCCGATTCCGGGCAAGAGCCGGATTGGCTTCGAGTTACCGAACGATCAGCGCGTGGCAGTGAATTTGCGCGAGCTGATCGAAGATCAGCGGTTCGAGAAATTGGCGGAAAAGGCGCCGCTTCCAGTCGTGCTCGGGCGCGACATCGTGGGCGCGCCGTTTTACGCGGACTTGGCTTCGATGCCGCACGTGATCGTCGCGGGCGCGACCGGCGCCGGCAAGAGCGTCGGTTTGAACGTGATGCTGTCGAGTCTTTTGTTCAAGCGCACGCCGGAAGAGCTGCGGCTCTTGATGATCGACCCGAAGGTGGTCGAGCTCGCGCCGTTCGACGGCATTCCGCACATGCTGCTTCCGGTCGTGACCGACATGAAACAAGCCGCGACCGCGCTGCGCTGGGCGGTCGACGAGATGGAGCGCCGCTATCAGCTGTTCGCCAACGCGGGCACGAAGAACATCACGACGTACAACGGTTGGGTCGGCAGGGTCGCGAGCGGCGAGATCCCGCCGCCCGAAGTGAAAATGGTCGACGCGATCGACGCGAACGGCCAAACGGTGAGCGTGCCGGCCGCGAAGGAAGGCTTCGATGGCCACAACTTGCCGCAAAAATTGCCGTACATCGTGATCGTGGTCGACGAGTTCGCCGATCTGATGATGCAGCAGGGCAAAGAGGTCGAAGTTTCGGTCGCGCGTTTGGCGCAGAAGGCGCGCGCGGCCGGCATGCACGTCGTGCTCGCGACGCAGCGCCCGAGCGTGGACGTGATCACCGGCATGATCAAGGCGAACTTTCCGTCGCGGATCGGTTTCCGGGTCGCGCAAAAAGTCGACAGCCGCACGATCTTGGACGAGCAAGGCGCGGAACTCTTGCTCGGCCGAGGTGATATGCTCGTCAAACTGAACGGAGCGACGGACACTCAACGCGTGCAATGCCCGTTCGTCAGCGAAGAAGAAGTGAGCGCGCTCACCGACCACCTACGCACGCAAGGCACGCCCGAATACAACGAGGCGATCTTGCTCTGCCCGGACGAAGAACAGGCCGAGGAGGAAGCCGACGAAGTGGTCGACCCGCGTTTCGACGAAGCGGTGCGCATCGTCGCGGACACGCAGCGTTGCTCGACATCGTGGCTCCAGCGCAAGATGACGATTGGCTACAATCGTGCGGCCAAGATTGTGGAAATGATGGAAAAACGCGGCATGGTTGGACCGCCGAACGGCGCCAAGGATCGCGAAATCCTGCTGCATGCGCATTGAGTGCGCGCGCGGATGCTGCACACGCGCTATTTCTGCGTTCGGTGGTCGGTGTATAACTCGCGACAACCATTGCCGAATGAGTCTGCCGATCGCGTCTTGATCAAGCCCCTCGAACGATGATTGCTCCACTGTCCGCGCGATTTCCCGAGCCGCTCGACGACGACGACGACGACGTGGCTTGGGCGCTGCAAACCGCGCAAGTGCAGTGGAAGCGCGGTGGGCAAGCGGATGCGATCGTCTGGCTCGGGCGCGCCGCGGATACGGCGGATCAACTCGGCTTGGTTTGGCGCGCGGCGGATTTGCGGCGCGCCGTCGACGAATTGACCGCGGAGCTCGCCAACGCGGCGCCGGCGAATTCGCGTCCGCCGACCTCGATTGGCGGCGCCGAGATCGACGAACTGCTCGGGGCGGACGACGATGGCCTCGAGCCAATCGACGTCGTCGCGGCGCAAAGCGCGCTCGACGAAGTGCAGCTCGATCGCTCCGGGCCGTTGCCCTCGTACGTGCCGGTCGACGAGGCGGAGTTCGAGGAAGATGTCGTGCCGCTCGACGACGACGAAGTCGAGAGCGAAGTCGAGGCCGCGCCGGCGCCTGACGTCGCCGGCGAAGAGGCGGAAGAAATCGCAGACGACGCGATCGCCGACGACGAATTCGGTGAGCAAGAATCCGACTTGACGCCGCAAGTCGCGGAGCCCTACTCGCGCTCGCCGACGTCGAGCGAACCCGTGACGGATCGCGACGCGCTCGGGCTCGGCGAATACGAGGACGATCCGGACGAGCCGGTGACTCAGCCGCACCTCGACGACCCGCGTTTGGCGGCGATTCGTGCGTCCGCGGTGCCGACGCCGCCGCCCCAGGTCGAGCCCGAACCCGAAGGCGATCCGCAAATTGGTGATGTCGTGCTCGGCGAGGTTCGCGGGCTCGAGGATTTGCCGCCCGAGGGTCAAGTCTCGCTCGTGAAGCAAGTCACGATCGAGAAGCTCAACACCGAAGAAGAAGTGAGCGCGTTCGGCCTGGCGCTGGTGCTGCGCGGCGCGGTCAACGTGATGCCGACGATCGCGGACGTGAGCTGCGCGCGCGCCGGCAAGGGCGACATCGTTTGGAGCCAAGGTCACCTCGACGAGGGCGTCGCGCTGCGTCTCGTTGCGAGCGAAGACGGCACCGAAGTCGCGGTTTGGGATGCGCGCGTGCTGAACGAAGCCGTGCACGACATGCCCTGGGTGGTCGACGATTTGAAAACGCTCGCCGATCGCTATCAAGCGCTCGCCGGCGTCGCGATGGGCCCGATGGGCGAGCGTTTGGATGACGCCCTTCGCACGATGGTGACCGAGCGTTGCGAAGTGAAGCGGCTCTTGCCGGGCGAGGAATTGGTCGAAAAGGGCAAACCCGTGGGCGGCATGTTCATCATCGCCGCGGGTCGCATCGAAATCGCCGACGGCGAAGCCGTGCTGAGCGAGCTCGGTTCGGGTGATTTCTTGTTCGCCTCACAGGTGTTGGCTGGTGGCGCTGCGCCGCACGCGGCGCGCGCGGGCAAAGGCGGCGCGCTCGTGCTCTTCGCCGGCCGCAGCGTGGCGCACGAATTGCTCGTCAGCGTGCCGCCGCTGCTCGAGGTGTTCGCGGGCTAGGGCTCAGAGCGCTCGCGCTCCCACGCCGTTGGCGAATTCGTGCTGGCGCGAGCTGAGCTCCCAAACCAATTGCTGGTTGCCTTGTGCGCCCGCGAAGCGCAGCCCGAACCAGCGCGCGGCCGGCGAAATCGTGGGGCTGCCGTCCGAGCGCACTTTGGGGAACGTGATCCGGAATGCGCTGCGCCAGGGCGTCGTGTACGGAAAATAGGTGAGCTCGATCGCGCCGGGTTTCTTGATGGTTTGAATTTCGGACGGCGCGGTCTCGGTGCCTTCGTCGTCGATCAAGCGCACGATCCAGGCGGGTTCGGCCACGGTGAGGTCGTTCCACTTGTGTTTTTCGGCGTAGAGCGCGACGTAAAATTGATGCGCGTCTCGCGTTTCGGCGAGTGAGCGCTCGAGCAAAGCGTGGCGCTGGTCGATCGTGAGCCGATAGTCTTCGGCGTAGCGCACGGTGTACGCCCAGCGAAAATCCCACGACTCGTAGGTCGCGGTCACGGTCAGCACATTGTCCATCGCGTTGACGGTGATCAGCTGCTCGCTGCGCGTCCAAGCTTTCAGCACGGTTTCATAGTCGGACGCGACGTACTCGCGCGGGCCTTCGCCGAGCGCGACCGTCGGCGTGCGGCAGCCGCCCAGACCGAAAAGCGATGCGGCGGCGAGAGTCGTAACCGCGGCGAGACCGATCAGCGTGGCGCGCACGGCCACGACGTTAGCATGGTACGCTCGCAGCGCGTGCGCGCGTGGGCCATTTTTTGCGTCGTGCTCGTGGCTAGTTTGTTCGGGCCAAATGTGGCGCGCGCGAACTGGGCGGAAGTGCAAGCGCGCGGCGAGCTCACGTGGGGCGGCGATCTACAAGGCGGCGAACCATACGTGTATGAAAGCCCGAGCGAGCCCGGCAAGATCGTCGGCTTCGAAGTCGAGATCGCCGACGCGCTCGCGAAAGAGCTCGGCGTGCGCGCCAAGTTTCGCCAGAACGATTGGTCGAATCTGATTCCGTCGCTCGAGCGCGGTGACTTCGATCTGATCTTGAACGGGCTCGAAGACACGCCGGCGCGCCGCTCGCGTTTGCGCTTGAGTCGGCCGTATTTCGTGTACGGCGAGACGCTCGCGGTGCGGAAAGGTTCGCCGCTGCGCACGCTCGACGAGCTCGCGGGACGTCGCGTCGGCACTTTGAATCAAACCGTCGCGCAAGAGTTGCTCGTAGCGCATCACGCGGACGTCGCGCTTTACGAAGGACAACAAGAGCCGTACATGGATCTCGTGAACGGGCGAGTCGAAGCCGTTTTGCTCGATCACGTGATTGCGGATCGCTACGGCTGTTCGCTGCCAGCGCTGTTTTGCGTGCCCGAGGATTTGGCGCGCGGCAGTTACGTGATCGCCATGCGCCCGGCGGATTCTGAGCTCGCCGCTCGCGTCGATGCTGCGCTCGCCACGCTGACGACGCGCGGCGATTTGCGGCGCATCCTCGAACACTGGAACTTGTGGGACGCGCGCCAAAGCGAGCTCGCCGCGCGCACCGCAGAAGAAGCCAAAGCGCGAACGAGCGCGCCGAGCAGCGCGCGGCATCCGCTCACGCCTTCCCAAGTCGGATTGTTTTTTCAGGGCGCGCTGATCACGATTTTTATTTCGGTTTGCGCCTTCGGCATTGCGTTGCCGGCCGGGGTGCTGCTCGCAGTCGTGCGTTCGCACGCAGGTCCAGTCGCGCGCGCGCTCGCGACGGCGTACGTCGAAGTGCTGCGCGGCACGCCGGTGCTGTTGCAACTGTACGTGCTCTATTACGGGCTCTCGTCGTTCGTGCGGCTGAGTCCGATCTTGGCTGCGGTCTTGGGTTTGGGTTTGAACTACGCGGCGTACGAAGCCGAGGTGCACCGCGGCGCGCTCGCGGCGCTTCCGCGCGGACAAACCGAAGCCGCGAGCTCGCTCGGCCTGTCGCGGCTGCAAGTGTTGCGACACGTGCTCTTGCCGCAGTCTCTCCGGATCGCGCTGCCCGCGCTGACGAACGACTTCGTCGCGCTGCTCAAAGATTCGTCCTTGGTGAGCGTGATCACGGTCGTCGAATTGACCAAGCGCATGACCATCGTGGCCGTCGAAGCGCGTGAGTGGGTCGTGCCGGGTTTGCGTTGCGCGGCGCTCTATTTCGCGATGAGCTTTCCATTGTCTCGGCTCTCGCTCTGGCTCGAAGCGCGGTACCAAAGCTCATGATCCGCATTTCGGGCTTGTGCAAAAGCTTCGGCGGCGCGCGCGTGCTCGCGGGCGTCGACGCCGAAGTGAGCGAAGGCAAAATCGTGGCACTGCTCGGCGCTTCGGGTTCGGGCAAGAGCACGTTGCTCCGCTGTTTGAACGGTCTCGAGACGTTCGATTCCGGCGTGCTCGAAGTCGCTGGCTTCGCGCTTTCGCCGGGCAAGCAGGACGAACGCATGCTGCAAGCTTTGCGCGCCAAGGTCGGCATGGTCTTTCAGGAGTTTCATTTATTTCCGCACTTGAGCGTGCTCGATAACGTGACCTTGGCGCCGCGCATCGCGCAGCGCGTCGCGCGCGAAAAAGCGGAGGCAGAGGCGCGCGAGCTCTTGGCGCAGGTTGGGCTCGAAGGGCGCGCGC
The DNA here is from genome assembly GCA_036268695.1 of Polyangiaceae bacterium. GTDB lineage: Bacteria > Myxococcota_A > Polyangia > Polyangiales > Polyangiaceae > PMG-095. The sequence goes on from DATATR010000382.1 coordinate 17,350, forward strand.
AAGCGCTGCCGCGCGAGCTCTCCGGCGGCCAAAAACAGCGTGTCGCGATCGCGCGGGCGCTGGCGCAAGGCGTGCGCGTGCTGCTCTTGGATGAGCCGACGAGCGCGCTCGATCCAGATCTGCGCGAAGAGGTACGCGAGGTGCTCCGCCGCGTGGCGCGCGACGTCCATCACGAAAATCACGCAAGTCACGAGATCGAGGCGAGCGTTGCCGCGCCGGGTTTGACGATCTTGCTCGTCACGCACGAGCACGAACTCGCGCACGAGCTCGCGGACGAAATTTGGACGCTCGACGCCGGCAAGATCGTCGAGCGCAGAGCGCCGGAGCGCCGCGCGATCAATTCCCGCGGACCGTGACCACGGTGATCAGCGCGA
>DATATR010000383.1:0-12001 GCA_036268695.1 Polyangiaceae bacterium
CATCGTGACGTTGAGCGTCCATTTGTAGAGTGTGGTCTCGAACGGGCGCCCCAACGTCAGGCCGCCGCGGCTCAGCGGTGGTCCGAACACGATGCTGCCTTCGGCGTCGACGACGTTGACGCGACTCTGCTGCACGTCCGAATACAAGGTCGGGAAGAGATCGTGCACGATGCGCGGCACGTCGTGCCAAACCACGACGAGATAGCGACGCCCGTCGTGCATTTGCTCCCAATGGCTCAAAAGATAGGCCTGGCCGTGCACGCTCTTGTGCAAATGCCTGAGCTCGTCCACCGGCGCGCGATCGAGCTTCATTTCGCCGAGCATCGAGTGCACGAGCAAGTGCGTGAAGCGTTCGTGCTCCGGCCCCGGCGCGCGCGATGCAACCGCAACGACGTCATGCTCGGGCGAGCTCATGTCCAGCACGAGCACCGCGCGCACGGTCGGAGTTTGCAAAGCCGCCGACTCGAGCCACTTCGAACCGAAGCCCTCTCGCTCGGTCACGTCGATCACCGAGCGGACGACGTTGTCCTGTTCGATGATGCGCTTATCGAGGCGATCGGCTTTTTCGTTGGCGAGCAAGAGCGTCGCCTCGACCACCGATTGTTCACGCAGCCGTTCGAGCTGAAAGCTCGAGCGAAACATCACGCCCGCGAGCACGAGCACGGCAAGCACGATCAATGGCAAAAGCCAGAACGTGAGCAGCCGTTCGCGCCGAGGACGATCCGCCATCTCCACCGAAGTTTATTCGCGAGGGTCGCGCGTGGCCGCTCAAATCCGAGCGAGGATCACGTCGGCCGCGAGGATGATCGGACGATTGCTCAAAAATTCCGCGAATTGCTCGCAAATGTAGTCGAGCGCGTTGACCTCGCTCTGGTGGAACGGCGCGTCCCCCGCCGGATTCACCAGCTCGACTAGGCCGAGGTAGCGGCCACCTTGGCGCACCGCGCCGCACAGCGCTGACTTCGGCGCGACGCCGACCGTTTGCCAGCGCGGACCATTGAAGCGCGGATCGTTCGCGGCGTCTTGAATCGAAATCGCTTGTGGGCTGCGCATCACGAGCAAGGCGAGTGGATCCTGATCCGACATGCGCTGGAGCAGCGCGCTCTTTGCATTCGGCCCGTGCGCGCGCACGACGACGAAGTGGTTCGTATTGATGTCGAAGACGTGGATCAATACGCCTTCACTGGGCAAGACTTCGTTCAGCACCGAGAGCACGAACTCCGCGCCGGCAGCTACGTCCGCCATGAAATGCAGCTCGTGCATGAACTCGAACAGTTCGCCGATCAGGTCTTCCCCCGCGCGCCTTCGGCCTTGCGCCGCCAGGCGCGGGCGCGACTGACGTTCGGTATCTGGCGAAGATTTCCGGACCTCGGCGTTCAGCGGTTTCGAATCGAAGGTGATCTCGAACGCGGCCGCTACGGCGGGCACCGTTGCGATCGGTGCGGCTGCAACCGGCGCAGGCATGGTCTGGGCAAAAGCGGTGGCGACTGGCGCAGCCACGATCGGCTCCGGCGCAGCCACGAGCGGCTCTGGCGCAGCCACGATCGGTTCTGGCGCAGCCGCCATTGGAGCCGCAATTGGCGGCTCGATCGCGACTGGCGCAGGTGCCGACACGCCGCTCACTTGCGCCGACGGCGGCACCTGCGAGATCGGCCCAGCCGGCGCTTCGCCGAAACCAGGAAACGCGAGCACTGGGCTTCCACGCCAATCCTTCCAGGCAAAGGTCGCGAGCGGCGCGCGTTCAGGGCGCTTCTGAAAGGCGTGATCGAACACCGCGAGCTGCACGAACTTGCCCGTTGGACGATCTTCGATCGACCCTGCGACGTCTTTATAGCGTGCCCAGAGCAGGGCCTCGACTTCCGCGCGCGACGTGCCTGGCTTCACCGCATAGGCGACTTCGCGATAGGTGATCGGGCTGTCCGCGCGCGGCTCTTCTCCGCGCTCGCGCACGACATCGAACGCCGGCAACGCCAGGCCCAGCGGCAATGGCGCGGCTGCAATCACGGGCACGGGTGCGATGGGCGCTGCCGCGGGTGCGGGCGCAATCACCGGTACGGGCGCGATGGGCGCTGCCGCGGGTGCGGGCGCAATCACCGGTACGGGCACGATGGGTGCTGCCGCGGGTGCAGGCGCAATCACTGGTACGGGCGCGATCACCGGCGCGGGTGCGGCCAGCGGTGACGGCGCGGGCGGCGCCACTGCCGCCACTGGCTGTAGCTCGAGTCCAAGTCCCGCGGGCGTTCGCGGCGCACGCGGCACGGGATCGTCCGGCACAACGAGCTGTGGACGCGGCGGCGCGTTCGAAGCCGGACGCGGCGGCGCAACCGAAGTCGGACGCGGGGGGCTGTGCGAGCCGGGGCGCGGGATGTTGCTCACCGTCGGCTTGGCTTGTACTTCGCTCGCGCCGATTGCCGAAGCCGCAAACGCCGTCGGTGCAATCGAAACGGGATGCTTGCCGTTGCTCTTCACCGAGTGACTCATGCCCGACTCTTCGGTCAGCGGAGCGTCACCCGGCGCCTTGTTCACGAAGTAGCGAAGCTTCAACGCGGGATCGACCGCGCGGTAGCCATCGTCCAAGAGTTCGATCGAGAATTTGGACAACGCGCCGGAGTCACCGCGCAATTTTCGCGCCTCTTGCAACGCGGCCTGCCACTGCTTCGCTTCGACGCAGTATTTTTCGGCGAGACCACTTTCTCCGACGCGGGAGACTTCAACGAACCAACGCATATCCGCTTCGAACTCGAACCCGCACTAGGTGGGTCGTCAGTAAACCGCCAGAACGCCGGCCCCGCAAGCTCGAAGCGGGGAAGAATGGCTCGAAGCATCGAAAAGAATCGAGCGCGAACGCGTCTCCTTGCTTTCTCTGCACGCGCTGCCTGGACTCTCCTGCTTTCGGGTACTTGCCCACATTGGACGGAAATTCTCGTGCTTTCTTGCGCGAGAAACCGGCCGGAAATCGGACCACGTCGAGCTCTCGCCCGGGCGATGGTAAATGGCGCGCGGCGGCCATGGCCGAAAGTGAACATTTCAGTGCGCGCTCTCCTTTGTCGTCACGCAGAGCGCAGTCCGCGAGCGTTCTGGCGCAACTCGGAAGAGCCGAGCCCATCCTCTACTTGCTCTTCGCTGGCGTGTGCACGCTCGTCGTCGCGTGCCGTTTTTACGCGTCGCTGAAACTTCAGACGCTCTACGCCTACGCATGGGCTCGCCCGGACCTGTACGATTTTTTCGTACACGAGCACGTGCTCGGCTCGTGGTCTGCGCCGCTCGACGACGTGTTTATTCATTTCGACTTCGCGCGCGAAGCAGCGCGCGGTCATCCCTTTCAATGGTCGGACGGCGCGGGCTACTCGAGCGGCGGCACCAGCTTGCTCTATCCGTTCGTGCTCGCGTTCGGCTACTTGCTCGGCTTTCATCGACTCGAGCTGATGGTTTGGGCCGCGCTGATCGCGTGTGTCGGCACGTTCGCATTCCTGATCTCGGCGCGGCGCCTATTTTCGGGCCTGCCACGCTGGACGACCTATTTGCTACCGCCCGCCGCGCTTTCGGTCGGCGCACTCGATTGGTCGCTCTTCAGCGGCATGGAAGTCGCGCTGTTTCTGGCACTCTGGGGCGGCGCGCTGATCGCGTGGGACGACCTCTGCCTCGCGCTCACCGAGCTGGATCGCCCCCTGCTCGCGCCAGCCGCGCTGCTCGGTTTTTGGGGCGCGAGCCTCGTCGCGACGCGTCCCGAAAGCGCGGTCACGCTGCTCGTGCTCGCGCTCTCCGCCGCGTGGCTCGCGCGGAAACGCGGGGCGCGTCGCGTGCTCGAGTTGCTCTTGCTCACGGGCGCGCCCGCGCTGCTCGTGCTCATCGCTCACGGCATTGCCAATCGCTTGCTCACCGGCGAATCGACCGCGGCCGGCGCGTTGGTGAAGCTCGAGCTGAACCACCCGTTCATGACCCCGCGCGACGTCTGGGACGCTTGGCTCTTCAACGTGAAGTATCAAGTGCTGCGCATCACGCAGTACCACTTCGCGGACGTGCCCGCATACGGCTGGATCGCGTGGCTGCTCGCGGCGGTGCCGCTATTTTTTGCGCGCACGCGCCGCGCCGCGCTCGTGCTTTGGACCAGCGCCGCGAGCTGGGTGCTGATCGTCGCGTTGAACGGCCAAGTGCGCTGGCAAAACGAGCGCTACACCATGCCCGCGGTCGCCTGGCTCTTGCTGTGCGCCGCGCTCGGCATCGCCGTTCTCCTCCGCTACGCCGTGACGCTGCGTTCACGCGCTTCCGTGCTCGGCGCGGCCGTCGCGGTCCTCGCAAGCGCCCTCTTCGTCTTTCACCAACTGCCGCGCTTTCGCGAGCAAGTTTGGTTCTTTGGTCGCGCCTCGCGCAATATCCTCGATCAACACTTGACCGCGGGTGAGCTGATTCGGCGTGACGCGCAGCTGCAGTCGAAGCGCGTGCTCGTCGGCGACGCCGGCGCGATTCCCTACGCAGCGGACGTGCCGGCACTCGACGTGATCGGCCTCGGCGGCTTCCGAGGTTTGCCGTTCGCGCGCGCAACGCGCATCAACGTCGCCTCCGCAATCGAATTGATCGAGCGCATTCCGCCGGCAGAACGCCCGGATTTGCTCGCGCTCTATCCGAGCTGGTGGGGCGACTTCCCGCTCTGGTTCGGTACGCGCGTCGCCGAAGTTCCCGTGCGCGGCAACGTCATCTGCGGCGGCGCGAGCAAGGTGCTATATCGCCCGCGCTGGGCGCCGCTCGATCGCAGCGGCGTACCGTTTTCGCTCGCACCCGGCGAACGCGTGCTCGACTCAGTCGATCCCGCGGATCTCGTGAGCGAGCACGAGCACCACTATCAGCTCTCTTTGCCGTACGTCGGGCAAGTGCTGATGAAGCTCTTGCCCGATCCGAACCACCCGAACGAAGATTTGTGGGACGCCGCGCGCGTCGTGCCGCCGGGCGTGAGCGAATCTTTTCAGCTCAAAAATTTGGCACCCAACAAAGAGCTCGTATTGGTGTTGCGCAGTGCCGCGACAGCGCCCACCGAGTTCGACCTCGAAATGCCCGGCGCTCGCGCGACGCACGTGAAAATCGAAGCTTCCGACGCGTGGCTCGAAACGCGCGTCGTCTTACCTGCGCCGCACGCGTCGCAAGTCAGCCTGCGCCTTGGTCCGAGCGCGGTCGAGCGCGCTTCGTTCCAACTCTGGGCGGTAGCCACGCCTTGAGCTCTCCCTACACGACGTTCGGCGCACCGCCGGATGGCGTCGCGTGGGCCGCCCTCGTCGGCGCGGGCGTGCTCGCGTTCGCCTTGAGCCAGCGCGCGCGCGCCGCGCTCGGCTTGCGCTCGCCGGGAAAATGGTTCGTGCCCGCGCTCGCCGCCAGCGCGGCGCTGCTCTCCGCGGGCTACGTCGCTTACTACCTCCGCGGTGGCCCGCGCATCATCGACGCGACCAGCTATTTTCTCGAAGCTCGCGCGCTCGCCCGCGGCCACTTCGCGTTTCCCGTCCCCGCGCCGAGCGGCGCGTTTCGTGGCCGATTTCTGCTCACAAACGCGGCGCACGAGCTCGCCGTGATTTTTCCGCCGGGCTATCCGGCGCTGCTCGCGCTCGGCTTTTGGCTGCACGCGCCGCTCGCAATCGGGCCACTGCTCGCCGCACTACTCGTACTCGCGACGTACGCGCTCGCTCGACAAATCAGCGCGCGCGAAGACACGGCGCGCATCGCGGCAGCTCTGTCACTGCTTTGCGCCGCGCTTCGCTATCACACGGCGGATACCATGGCGCACGGCTTGTGCGCGCTGCTCTTGAGCACGGCGCTCTTCAGCGCGCTCCGCGCCCGGCGCTGGGACATCGCGGTGAGCGGACTATGCATCGGTTGGCTAGTCGCGACGCGGCCAGTCACCGGCGCCGTCGGTTTCGCGCTCGTGCTCGCGCTGTTCGCGCAGACGCCGCGCCGTTTGCCGGCATTCTTCGCGGGGCTCGCGCCGGGCGTCGCGCTCTTGCTGCTGTATCAACGCGCAGCGACGGGCAGCTACTTCGGCTCGACGCAGCTCGCTTACTACGCACTTGCAGACGGCCCACCCGGCTGTTTCAAGTACGGATTTGGGCGGCAAATCGGCTGCATGTTCGAGCACGGCGAGTTCGTGCGCGCGCGCTTGGCCAACGGCTACGGGCTGCGCGAAGCGGCGAGCGTCACGCTGCGCCGGCTAGCGATTCACGGCATCGACATCGCGAACGCCGCGCCGCTCTCGCTGTTGTGTTTCGCGGGCGCGTGGCTCGGTCGTCGCGAACGCGGCGTCCGCGCGCTGTTCTTCGGCTCGCTCTTGCTGATGCTTTCGTACGCGCCGTTTTACTTCGATGCCAGCTATCCGGGTGGCGGAGCGCGGCTCTTCGCCGACGTGTTGCCGTTCGAGCACGTGCTCATGGCGATCGCGATCGCGCGCTTCGAGTGGACGGCGTTCGCGTTGCCCTTTTCGCTCGCCGGCTTCGCATTGCACGCGAGCTTTTCGCATCGCGCGCTGGCCGAGCGCGACGGCGGCAGGCCGATGTTCGACGCGAGCGCACTGTCGCGTGCGGGCGTCGAGCACGGTCTCGTGTTCGTCGACACGGATCACGGCTTCAATCTCGCGCATGTTCCGGGCGAACGCGACGCGGAGCATCAGATTGTCGTCGCGCGGCGCCACGACGACGCGCACGATCGCTTGCTCTGGCTGAGCCTCAATCGGCCGCCGAGCTACTCTTATGAGCCGTTCAGTGCCGCACCAGGCAACCCAACCCAAATAAAACCCTACGCGCCGAACGACGCGGGACCTTTGCGCTTCGAAGCCGAGGCCGAGTGGCCGCCGTTCTCGGTTTGGGGAGGTTGGGTAGAGCCGAGTTACTTTGGTTGTGCGGACGCGAGCCGCGGCTTGCGTTTTCATCCGCTCGAACGCTCGGCCGGCGCGGGCATGACACTCGAGCTCGCGGCACTCGACTCATTGCCGCACCCGCTGCGCATCCGCTGGCTGCGCGAGCCCGGCCCGGAGACCGTGCTTGCTTTGCGCGGCGCCGGTTTCGAGACGAGCGCGCACATCGCGGCCGGCGCGGTCGATTGCGTCACAGTCGAGCTGCCCGCGGTCAAACTCCCCACTTCGCCAATCGAGATTCGATTTCAGGCCTCGCGACCGGGGATCCTCGACTACATAGAAGTGGAATTGGGCCAGTGAGTCGAGTGAGTCAAGCCGCATCCCGCGCCGCGATCGCGTTTGGAGCTGGGCTCCAGACGCCCCATGACGAACGCCCCGAACGCCCCGTGACGACAGAGAGCGCACAATCTGCGACTCGCGCGCCCCGAAAAGGCGTTGACAATTGAGGCGTTAGAGAAGAGCCTTAGTTCAATTAGGCGCGAGAGGGAGCCGAGCGAAGATGACCAAAAGTGAGCTCATCGAGGCCATTGCCGCCAGAGGAGAGCTGACCAAGGCCCGAGCGGAAATGGTCGTCAATTGCGTATTCGACGCGATGACCGAAGCGCTGCAACGTGGCGAAGGCATTGAGATCCGCGGCTACGGCAGCTTCACCGTTCGTCCCTACAAACCCTACGCAGGGCGAAACCCGCGCACCGGGCAGCCTGTGCCCGTCCCCGCGAAACGTTTGCCGTTCTTCAAAGTCGGCAAAGAGTTGAAAGAGCTCGTCAATGCGAGTCGCCACACGCCAATCACCGGCGGCGATGAAGGCGATGATGATGACGACGACGACGATTCCGACGACTGAGCCGCGCTTTTCAAGTCGTGGGTTTTGATGGTCACGTGGCGCGCATTCGTGCGTCAGAGCCTTCGGCGTCTGATTTGCGCTCCGTGCGCGCTTTGCGTCGCGGCCTTCGCGGTCGCGTGCGCAACTCCGCCGGCAAAACCCGCACCCACGCAGAGCGCAAAGCCCGCGCCCGCGCTGCACCATGGCCCCCTCACCGACTTCGTGCCCGCGGCGAGTTTGCGTTGGCTGGTGCTCGCCAAGCCGCGCGCGCTCTTCGCGGATCCGGAGCTCGGCAGCGCGATTTCGCAAATCATTTCCGCGCGCCGCCTCGACGCGTTCAACGAAGCGAGCGGCGTGGATCTGCGCCAGCTCGAACACGGCGCGGTTGCGGGTTTCCCCTATGCCACACTCTACCTCGCCGAGTTACCCGCAGGGGTTGCCGCGAACGCGCGCGAGCGCTTCGCCGATCGCTTATTGTCGAGCGTTGCCGCGAAGCAGCCGCGACCAAACCTCGTGCGCATCAGCGGCATCGTGGGCCAAACCCCCGAAACGCTGCTCACGGCCGATGATCGCTTGCTCGCCGTGTCGGTCGGCGATCCCTTGCCAGCGAAGATCGCCGAAGCCTACGCGGAAGAACGCCTGAAAGCGTCACCCACCGCATTGCGCGGCTCGGCATTGTCCACACTGCCCGATCTCGCAAGCGATAATCCCGTGGTGCTGCTCGCGCCCGGCCCCTTTGCGGATGAATGGAAGCGCGCCGCGAGTGGCTTGCTCGAATCCGCGATCGCGCTGGGCGTCGGAATCAAGCCGATTGGGAGTGGCAAAATTGCCGCGACTGTTTTGCTCTCGGGTAGTTGGGGACAAAGCGCAGATTCGGATATTGCAGCGAGGCGTCTTGCAACGGCGTGGTCCGCGCTAACTCAGAGTTCGGCTGGCCACTTGTTTCAACTCAATTCCCAAGCGGAGGTGAGCGCGACGCCTGAACTACTCACTTTGCGCGTCGAGCTCGAGCTCGAACCACTCACGCGCGGCTTGAAAGCAGCCGTTTTCAGCGATGTCGGCGAACTCCTCCAATTGCCGAGGCAGCGCGAGATGAACGCGCCGAATAGCGCCCCCAATACGACACCATGAGTGAGGCTGTGTAGGACAAGCACTCATGTTCACTTAGCTGTCGCAGACTCGCCATCCGAAACGTTAGGGATTTCCGTGATCTATACGTGAGCTCACGCGCGCCACATGATTGACCAAAGAGGCCATAGAATGCTAGGACTCCGCCGTGCTGCACTGCGGCGGTCGGTTAGAAGTTAGGACGGCCTTCGCTTGAGTGCAGGAGGGTTTCGCGCCGTGATTGGAGCTGATTTCGATCAGCAGAATCCAGCCACAGCGCTGCGGGGGTGCGTGTGCCTCGGTGGCCGTCGCACCTTTGCTCCCATGCAGGAGGGCATTCGTTCGTGAATACAGAAGTCGTTTCTCGTCACACGTTCAAAGCAGGGGATATGGCAGTGCATCCGGCGCATGGCGTCGGCGAAGTCGAGCAATTGGAGGACCGCGATCTCGGCGGTCGAAAAACGTCCTGTTACGTGATCAAGATTCGAGACACCGGGCTCAAGGTGATGGTGCCGACGGAAGCTGCTTCGCGCGTCGGCCTTCGCCCCGTGATGAAGAAGAAGGAAGCCCAGAAGATTTTGGACATCCTCAAGGCGCCTGAAGTCGCGGTCGACTTGCAGCCTTGGAATCGTCGCTTCCGCGCCTACACGGAAATGCTGAAGAGCGGCTTGCCGTCGGAAATCGCCAAGGTTCTCCGCGACATGTACCGCCTCAAGTTCGACAAGGATCTGTCTTTCGGCGAACGTCGCTTGCTCGATCAAGCGCGGAGCCTGTTGGTGCAAGAGCTCGCGCTCGCGCGCAAAGTCCCGCCGTCCGCGATGGAAGGCGAGATCCAACAAATCTTCTCGGCCTGATCGCTTCCCGGAATGAGAATCCAGGGCTTTAGAACGGCCGCCGTCGGCCGTTCTAAATGCTTATGGAAACTCGGGAAATGCTCGCGTTCGGGCGCTTTCGCCGCGAAGAGCGCATGGCTCTGTCCGTGGCAGCCGAACAGGCTGCGTTCACGCTACACGCAGCCGAATCGCCAGAAGAGGCTGGGCGCTGGCTCGAGTCGCATGACGCGCTCGCGATGTTGCTCGACACCGAGGCCTCCGAGTCGCTGGCCGTGCAAACTCGCAGCAGCGCGCGACACGCTCGCCTGCCGATGATCGCGCTGGCGCGCGAGATGAGCGATCTCTCTTTCAGCGATGCCTTTAGTTGGGGTGCCGATGACGTGCTTCCCGTCGCGAGCACTCGGCCCTTACTCACGCGTTTGCGCACGCTTCCGCGCGAAACGCCAACTCCGCCGACGGCGGGACGCGGGACAGCGCTGGTCGCCGAGAGCGACAAGACCCGGCGCACGGTCGTCGGTCGCGTGCTGCGCAATGCCGGCTATTCGGTGACGTTCGCCGTCACGCGTGACGACGCCGCCGCCTTCGCCCAAAGCGACGACATCGTGCTCGCGGTGCTGAACGCCGAGCTCGCCGATGACTACGCGAGCACGATTTCGCGTGCACGCGAAGCGGGTAGCCAGGCAAATTTCATCGTCTGCGCGATGCCGCGCGATTTGAAAGCAATCCGCGCCTCGCTCGAAGGCAGCGCGGGCGTCGGTGTGATCGACGCGTTCGCGCCGCCGGAAAACGTGCTCTTCGCTTCCAACGAGCTCAAAGGCGGCTCGGTCAACAATCGCAAGAGCCCGCGCATTCTCTACGGCACGACCGTCGCGTTCCGCGGCGCGGGCCGCGAGAAGGACGACTTCGGCTTCAGCTACAACATCAGCGAGGGTGGCTTGTACGTGCGCACGCTCGCGCCGCCGGAAGACGACGAAGTTTGGGTCGAGCTGTGTCCGCCGCGCAGCGAACGGCGCGTGCGCGTCGTGGGCAAGGTCGCCTGGCGCCGGCACTTCAACCACAACGAGAACGCGACCGTGCCGCCGGGATTCGGCTTGAGCATGGTCGACGGCGCAAAAGCGGACATCCAAGCCTGGAACGACGCTTACGCCGCAATCTGCGCCGCGCTCGGCTGATTCTCGCGCTCGAATTCTCGCGCTACGCTTGCGCGCATGAAGATCTACACGCGCACGGGCGATGCTGGCGAAACCGGGCTTTTCGGCGGCGCGCGGCTGCCGAAGGACGACCCGCGCGTCGAAGCGTACGGCACGGTCGACGAAGCCAATTCGTATCTGGGTGTCGCGCGTGCGTTCGGCCTTTCGGCGAAGACGGACGCGCAGCTGCTCCAAATTCAAAGTGATTTGTTCGTGCTCGGTGCCGAGTTGGCCTGCGCCGCCGGCAAGGAGGACAAGCTCAAAATCACGTTGCTTGGCGACAGCGACATCGAGCGGCTCGAGCGCTGGATCGACGAAGGCGAGGCGCCGCTTGCAGCGCTCAAAAATTTCGTGTTGCCCGGCGGCAGCGCGGGCGCGGCCGAGCTGCATCGCGCGCGGACGGTATGCCGTCGGGCCGAACGGCGCACACTGACGGCTGGCCGCACGACCGTGATTCGGCGCGAAATCAGCGTTTACTTGAACCGCCTGAGCGACCTTTTGTTCGTGCTCGCGCGCTATGAAAACCACGTGGCGAGCGTCGAGGACGTGCCGTGGAATCCGCGCTGAGGGAGGCAAAAATGCTGCCGCGACGTCGAGGATTCGTGAAAATCGCGAAGTTTGAACTAGGATGCGCGCGTGGCGATTCGCAAGATTGCTCAGCTCGGTGAACCCGTTCTGCGCCAGAGAGCGGCTGCCATCGATCCGCGCGAGATCGGCAGCGAGCGCATCCAAACCCTGATCGAGGACATGATCGAGACGATGCACGACGCCGACGGCGCCGGCCTCGCGGCGCCACAAGTCTACGAATCGATCCAGCTCTGCGTGATCGAAGTGGACCAGAATCCGCGCTATCCGCAATTCGAGCCGATCCCGCTGACCGTGCTGATCAATCCAATCGTCACGCCGTTAGTCGGCAATAGTGGCGCGCTCGCACCCGAAGACAGTTTCCAAATGTACGAAGGTTGTTTGTCGGTGCCTGGCATGCGCGGACAAGTGTCGCGGCCGCGCAAAGTGCGCGTCGAAGCGCTCGATCGCACCGGCAACGCGCTCGACTTCGTGTGGGAGAGCTTTCGCGCGGTGGTCGTGCAGCACGAAACCGATCACTTGAACGGCACACTTTACGTGGATCGCGTCGATCCGCGCACGCTTTCGTTCATGC
>DATATR010000384.1:0-16762 GCA_036268695.1 Polyangiaceae bacterium
CGCGGCATTGATTTTCGGCCCTCCACCTTGAATTTGACAGATAGGTATGGGGGCTATATCTATACGGTGCGATGCCCCGGATTTCAGCTAAAGGCCCGAACACGGATGCAAAAAGCGCCGAACCACGTCTGGCCGTGGCCGTGGATTCGAAGCTCAAGGAACGTAACTTGCTGCGCCTGCGGCGAATCGAGGGGCAAGTGCGCGGGCTCCACAAGATGGTGACGGAAGATCGCTACTGCCCGGACATTCTGATGCAAATCGCGTCCGTGCAAGAGGCGCTGAAAGGCGTTTCGCGCGAGCTCGTGCGCAATCACCTCAGCCACTGCGCCCGCCGCGCACTGCGCGGCACGGACGAACAAGCTCAAGCTGCGGTCGACGAGCTCGTCGCGGTTTGGTCGAAGCACGCGGGCTGAAAGATGAGCTCGAGTTCGGTTTCGAAGCCACTCGCGATCGATCCGGTGTGCGGCATGAAAATCGATCCCGAGCGAGCGCGCGGCGGCTCCGTGGAGCACGCAGGAACCGCGTACTACTTCTGCAACCCGAAGTGCCGCGAGCGCTTTCTGGCCGACCCCGAAAAGTATCTCGCGCCGAAACCCGCGACTGAAACGCCAGCACGAGCTCCCGAGGCGGCCAAAGCCCAATCCGCTCCCGAAACGAAATCGAGCCCAATTTACCTATGCCCGATGGATCCCGAGGTGCGCTCGGACAAGCCCGGCGCGTGCCCGAAGTGCGGCATGGCGCTCGAACTCGCTGAGCCCGCGCTGAAGACGGATTCGGCCGAGCTCGACGCGATGTCGCGTCGTTTTGCGGTCGCGTGCGCGTTCGCGCTGCCGCTGTTTGCGCTCGCGATGGGGTCGATGGTCGCGCCGCACTTCGCGGCTGGGCTTTTCTCGGCGCGAACTCGCGGCCTGCTCGAATTTGCGCTCGCCACGCCCGTCGTTGCCTGGTGTGGCTTGCCATTTTTCGAACGCGCGCTCGCGTCGCTGAAAAATCGCAGCGCGAACATGTTCACGCTGATCGGGCTCGGCGTGAGCGCGGCCTACTTCTACAGCGTCGTTGCGCTGTTCGCGCCGAGCCTTTTTCCGAGCGCGCTCGAGCGCGAGCAGGGTGAGCTCGGGCTCTACTTCGAGGCCGCCGCTGTCATCGTCACGTTGGTTCTTCTCGGGCAAGTGCTGGAGCTCCGCGCGCGGGCGCGCACCAGCTCCGCGATTCGGGGCTTGCTCGAGCTCGCGCCGGAAACCGCGCGTCGGCTCGACGACCATGGCGAAGAGCGCGACGTACCACTCGCCGAAATTCGCGTCGGCGATCGCTTGCGCGTGCGGCCGGGCGCCAAAGTCCCAGTCGATGGCTCGATTCTCGACGGCGAAAGCCACTTGGACGAGGCGCTGATCACCGGCGAGCCCACGCCGCTGCACAAACGCCCGGGCGATCGCCTGATCGGTGGAACCGTGAACGGAATGGGTTCGCTCGTGATGCGCGCGGATCACATCGGAAAAGATGCGTTGCTCGCGCGCATCGTGAGCTTGGTTTCGGAAGCGCAACGCAGTCGCGCACCGATCCAAAAACTGGTCGATCGCGTGGCGTCTTTCTTCGTACCGAGCGTGATCGGCGTCGCGCTCGGCACGTTTTTGATCTGGTTTTTTTGGGGACCGGAGCCTCGCTTGGCTCACGCGTTGATCAACGCGGTCGCCGTGTTGATCGTCGCTTGCCCCTGCGCGCTCGGCCTGGCGACACCGATGTCGACTTTGGTCGCGAGCGGCAAAGGCGCGAGCCATGGCGTCCTATTCAAAAATGCCGAAGCGCTCGAGCGACTCGCGAAGGTCGATACATTGCTGCTCGATAAGACGGGCACGCTGACCGAAGGCCGACCGCGGGTCGTCGACGTGATCGCGCACGGCAACATCGACGAGGCAACGCTGCTGCGCCGAGCCGCGAGCCTCGAGCTTCGCAGTGAGCATCCGCTCGGCAAAGCGCTGGTCGAAGCCGCACGCGAGCGCGGCATCGCGCTCACGGAACCGAGCGCGTTCGAGTCGATCGCTGGCCAAGGCATTCGCGGCACAGTCGATGAACAGCACATTTTCGTGGGGAATGCGCGCTTTTTTGGCGCCGAACAGCTCGAGCTTCGCGCACTCGAGCAGCGCGCGGCCGAACTCGAAGCGCGAAACTCGACGGTCGTCTACGTGGCGATCGAGCGCGAAGTGGTCGGGCTGTGCGCGATCGCCGATCCGATCAAGTCGAACGCCGCACGCGAGCTTCGTGCGCTGCAAACGGCCAGGCTTCGGGTCGTGATGCTGAGCGGAGACACGCCGCGTGCGGCCAACGCCGTCGCCGCCGAGCTCGGCCTCGGCGAAGTGATTGCCGGCGTGATGCCGCAGCAAAAGGCCGAGCACGTTGCGCGACTTCAAAAAGAGGGCCGCGTCGTGGCGATGGCCGGAGACGGCGTGAACGACGCCCCGGCGCTCGCGCGTGCGGATGTCGGCATCGCGATGGGCACGGGCGCGGACATCGCAATCGAAAGCGCGGGCGTGACGCTGCTCGGCGGTGAGCTCGGCGGCATCCTGCGCGCGCGCACGTTGAGCCGGCTCACGCTGAAAAACATCGAGCAAAATCTGTTCTTCGCGTTCGCTTACAACGCGCTCGGCGTACCCATCGCGGCTGGCGTGCTGTACCCGTTTTTTGGCCTGATTTTGAGCCCGATGATCGCCGCAGCAGCGATGAGCGTCAGCTCCGTCTCGGTGATCGCGAACGCGCTCCGCTTGCAGCGCGCAACGCTCTGAACGCGCGCGGTTCAGCGCGCGACTTCGCCGCGCTCGATGCCTTCGGCGAGCCACGCGCGACGAAACGCGTGCGGCGAGAGCCGGCGAGTGATGCCCGCGCGGCGCTGCAGCTGCGTGACCCAGTAGCTCAATGCGTGGCTCGTAATGCGCACGCGCCGGCAAGCGCCGTGACGACCGAGCGTCCAAAACAAAGGCGCGGCGAGATCGCGCGGCTCGCCATGCTCGCTCGCCGCGTAGCGACGCAAGAGCTCCACGCGGTCTGGGTCGTCGAACTCGACGAGGCGCGACGTTCGTCCGCTCTCACCACCGCCACGCACGACGACGCGAATCTGCTCGCCGTGGTCCGACAAATCGCCGAGATTTAGCCGCACGATCTCGTTT
Source organism: Polyangiaceae bacterium (assembly GCA_036268695.1). Lineage (GTDB taxonomy): Bacteria > Myxococcota_A > Polyangia > Polyangiales > Polyangiaceae > PMG-095. The sequence continues at coordinate 3,159 of DATATR010000384.1, forward strand.
TTGCGCAATCCTTCGCGCAACAGCAGAAACAATGCCGCGACGCGCAGATCATCGCGGTCGCTCGAATCGAGCGTCGCCCACATTCGCGCGTGCTCTTCACTCGAGATCGCGCTGGCGCGGCGTGGCGTCGAACGCGGCGCATCGTTCGCGTGCACAGCGCTCGGCCAGACGCGGGCGATTGGCCTCGGCTTCGTTCCGTTCGCAGGTTCGCGCGTAATCGAATTTGCGACCGCGCGCGCGGTGAAGAAGTAACATGCCGCTCCGATCCGAAGCGAGTGAACCACTTCATCCGCACGCAGCGTCGGTTCCGGAACTTCGTATTTGACTCCGCCTCTCGTGACCACGGTGCTTGCCTTCGACATTGCGACTCGCAGCCGAGTGTTCCACGACGTTTCCCGGCTCCGGTTGTCACTTGAGCTCGAAGCGTTGATCCATTTGCAAAGGCGACACGCGAAACATTGGGAAAACAAGCGCCGTCACGCCGGCGTTTTCGCGGCACGGCGTGGGGCCTCCGCGACGGCGCAGCCGGCGCAAGGGGGCCCGGCGCGCACAGGCCGCAGAGCGGCCGAGCACGCCGCCGTCCGCGTGTGCAGCGCGCGGGGCAACCCGTGGTCGTGAGTCGAAGCGACAATTCGCGACCTGGTTCGTCGCGCCGTGCAAGATCAGCGATTCATTGCGCCAACTGTGTCGATCGACGTGAGCCGCCTTCGAAGCGCGAATCTCAATTTTCGAGCAATGCGTAGAGTCCGGGCACGACCAAATCCGCGCCGGGCAAATTCTCCGCCTGACCGATGCCGACGGCGTACATGCCACCCGCTTTTGCCGCTTCCACGCCGGCAGCCGCGTCCTCGTACACGACGCAGGCCGACGGCGCGATGCCGAGCGCTTGCGCGCCGAGCAAAAATACCTCGGGATCGGGTTTCGATTTGCTGATCTTGTTGCCGTCGATCACCGCGTCGAACAAATCGCGCACGCCCAGATTTTGCAGGATAATTTCGGCATTTTTGCTGGCGGAGCCGAGCGCGACCTTCACGCCGCGCGCGCGCAGCGCGAGCAAATATTCGCGCGCGCCGCGCAAGATCTCGGACGCGTCGATGGTTCGAATCATTTCGACGTAACGCCCGTTCTTGATCGTCGCGAGTCGCAATTTCTCTTCTGCTTCGAGCGTCACACCGCCGAGCTTCAAGATGATGTCGAGCGACTCCATCCGACTCACGCCCTTGAGCTTTTCGTTTTCGGCTTCCGAAAGATCGAACCCCAAGCCGTTCGCGAGCTCGCGCCAAGCGAGATAATGGAATTTGGCCGTGTCGACGATCACGCCGTCCAGATCGAACAGCGCCGCCTGCATCGAATCGAGCATTCTCGTTACTTCTTTCTGTTGAACTCGAGCGCTGACTACGAATCAGCGCCCGACACGAAATCGAAACTCAGGAGCTTGGAGTCGCAGGCACGCCGTGAATCAAAAACTTCGGATGTGGGCCGTTTGCTTCGAGCACGCGCACGCTGGCGCGCTCCTGCTCGACGCTGATCTCGTACGAGTTCTTGCCGTACTTGTACGGGACCACGACTTTGCGCCACGCAGCCGGTAAACGCGGCGCGATGCTTACGCCTTCTTCGCTATCGACAATGCCGCAGAAGCCTTTGATCACCGCGAGCCAGGCGCCGCCGTTGGCCGCCGGGTGCGTCCCGCCAATGAACAAATCACCGACGTATTGTTTGGATTTGCCAGTGATGTCGATGGTCGCGGTCTTCATGAAGTAGCGATACGCGAAGTCCGCTTCGCCGATTTCTGCGGCAACGATCGAGTACGAGCACGCGCTCAGGCTCGAACCGTGCTCGGTGCGAGGTTCGTAGTACTTCCAATTGGCGCGCTTCACTTCGGTCGAATAGCGATCCGCGAACGTGCTCAACGTGAGCACGACGTCCGCCTGTTTTAGGATCTGAGTCCACACGGCTAGGCCTTCGCCGCCACCGAGGTACTCGTTCGGGTGCTTCTTCTGCGCGTTGAGCTCCGCGAGCGATATGTCTTCGAGCGTGAAGTAGCGATCGAATTGCGGGATCACGCCGGTCTTCGGATCGGGTTTTGCGACGTAGAGCTTTTCGGCCACGTCGCGAATTGCCGGCAAAATTTGGTCGAACTTCGTGCGTTCCAGGATTTTTTGGTGCGCCGCCGGGTTCGACCGACCGAGCAGCTCGTAAACCCAGAGCGCACTTTCGAGCGTATGAGCCGAAAGCACGTTGGTGTAATAGTCGTTGTTGACGCGCTCGTGATATTCGTCCGGGCCCGTCACGTCGAGCAATTCGTAGCGCCCCTTCGCGGGCTGGTAGTAGCTCCAGGACAGCAAAAACCGCGCGCACTCGTAGATGACCTCGGCGCCGCCTTCGAGCAGAAGCGACGTATCGCCCGTGACTCGGCAGTACTCGCGGAATGCGAGCGGGATATCACCGCTGATGTGGATTTGCTTGTCGCGAAAGAACGTGCGCGTGGGGCGCCCGGTGAATACGTTCGTGACGTTGAAGTGCGTACAGGCGTCGAAGCCATTTTCCTGGCTTTCCCAGGCATAAAACGCGCCTTCATAGCCATACTGCGCGGCCTTGTCGCGCGCGCCCGGCAAGCCCTCGACGCGATATTCGAGCAGTGTTTTCGCGAGCGCGGGGTTCGTGTGGAGGAAAAACGGAAACATGAACATTTCCGTGTCCCAGAAGATCGCGCCCTTGTACACCTGGCCAGAAAGCCCGCGCGCCGGGATCGAAGTCGCTTTGGTGTGATACGGCGCGATCGCGTGCAAGTGATACAGGCTATAGCGGAGCGCGTGCTGCGCTTCGTCGTCGCCGTCGATGGTCACGTCGCTGCTCTGCCAGATCTCGTTCCAAATTTTCTCGTGCTCGGCGAGCAGGCCCGCATAACCCAGCTGCACGAGCGGCGCGAGCTTTGCGCGCACCGCTGCCAACGAGTTCGGCTGATCCGCGCCGTAACCGACGTAACCGAAAATGTAAAACGTGCGCGCCTCGCCGGCCTTCAGCGTGTAGCTGCCCTTGCGATAAGCCTGCGTGTCGACCTTTTGATCCGCGAGCAGAACGCCGCCCACGCCGTTCATGATCAACGACGCGGACACGACCGGGATTTTCTTCTCCAAAGTGACGGAGAACAGCGCGTCCGCATCGTCCGCGAATTCGACGCGATAGGCATCCAAGTGCGGACCGTTGATGTCCCAAATATCGCCGTCCACTCCGGCGATCACTTCGATTTCGAGATCTTTGGTCGCAACGATCGACACTCTGCTGCACAAGAGATTCGCGTGCTTCATCGACACGAAGCGCTCGCTCTGCAGCGTCAGGCACATGTTCGGATCGCGCGCATCCGGCAAAAATACCGTCTTCCGCGACGAAACGCCGCGCCGAAAATCGAGCGTCTGGTCGTGACTCTCGCTCGCGGTGTCGATCGCGTGGAGCGCCTTGCCGAAGGCCGAGACCTGAAAAAATAACGGGTTCGGCAAGTTGATCGGCTCACGCCATTTGCCTGGATATTGATCGTAAATCCCGGTCGGAATGCAGGCGACCTTTTCGGCTTGGCCATACTCGTCGAGCGTGCCGCGCACGCCGACGAAGCCGTTCCCGAGCAGGAATTTGTTGCCGAGCTGGTCGGCCAATTCGCGCGTCGGTTTTTGCGTATCCGTGATCGTCCAGTTCGCGTTGTTCATGTGAAAAGATCTTCAGCTCGCGGTTTTGGTCGGCAGCTTGGCGCCGTCTGCGCCGATTTCGTAGTCCTTGCCCCAGATATTGAGTTTCACTGCAGGGCCCGAAATCGTCCGGATCTGCGTGGTCTCGGGCGTGAGCCGCACGCGCAGCACCGAATCTCGCGCGCGCAGGCCGAACTCGAGCGACTTCCACTCTTTCGGCAAAACCGGATTGAGCAAAAGCTGTGCGCCGTCCGAACGCAGCCCGCCGTAACCGTAGACGATGTTCATCCAGGCGGCGGCAAGCGCCGTCGTGTGGAGGCCCTCGTTGGTGTTGCGGTTGTAGTTGTCGAGATCGATGCGCGTAGCGAACTTGAAAAAATCGTACGCCTCTTGGTAGCGCTCGAGCTCGATCGCCAAAATCGAATGCACCGACGGCGACAGCGACGACTCGTGAATCGTGCGTGGCTCGTAGAACGCGTAGTTCGCGAGCTTCTCCTCTCGGCTGAACGATCCGTTGTAAAGCAACATGAACATCAGCACGTCCGGCTGCTTGATCATGTCGTTGCGGTAGATGCGATCGTACGACCACGAATGGTAGAGCGGGAAATCGGTCTCCGGAATTGCGTCGATGTCCACGTGCGGCAAATCGAAGTAGCCGACGTGTTGCTCGAACAGCTTCGTCTCGTTCGAATACGGGATGAACATTTTGTCGGCGATTTCGCGCCATTTCTCGCGTTCCTCGCCGCTCACGCCGAGGCGAGACAGCAGCGCGCGCGTGCTCTCGGGCTTCGACTTCTCGAGCGCTTCGAGCGCTTCGAGCGTGTACTCGAGCGAGCGTTTGCCCATGTAGTTGGTGTACGCGTTGTGGTTCACCATCATCTGGAATTCGTCGGGACCCATCACGCCGTAGTAGCCGTACGCTTGGAGGTTCTCCGAGTACTGCACGCGCGACGCGAGAAAACGCGAACATTGCAGCAAGAGCTCGAGCCCTTTGTCTTCGAGTAAGCTCGTGTCACCCGTCACGCGCGTGTAGTGCTGGATCGCGAACACCACGCCGGTGGTCGGCTGAAACTGCAGGCTCGCGTGTTGCCACAGCGTGCAGCTCTCGGTGCCGTCGATGGTCGCGATCGGAAAGCACGCGCCGATGCAGTCGAGCATCTTCGCGCGCTCGAGCGCCTGCGGCAACGTCGCGTGCCGGTATTCGATCAGGCCGCGCGCGGCTTGCGCGTTCGTGAACAAGTAAAACGGCAAGCAGTACGTCTCGGTGTCCCAAAACGCATTGCCGTTGTACGCCTCGCCGGTGAGCCCTTTGGCGCCGATGTTGCTGCCTGGAACCGCGCCGCTATAGCACTGAAGCAGCTGAAACATGCTGAAGCGAATGCCCTGCTGATTGACCGGATCACCCTCGATCGCGATGTCGACGCTCTTCCAAATTCCGTCCCAGTAGTCGCTCGTTTTCTTCGCGGCGGCGGCGAAGCCGCCCTTCACGTCGCGCAGCAACGCGAGCCCGCGCTGTTCGGTTTCCGCGTTCGACTCGGCCGGGTTGCGGCTCGAGTGCGCGAGCCAAGTGCGATGAATCGCCGCGGTCTTCCCTTCTTCGACTTTCAGCGTGTACGACAGATCCCACGCGCGCTCGCTCGCGTTCGGCTCGAGCACCGTGCCCGCTTCGGCGAACACCGAGTGCGCGGTGAAGAGCGGCATCTTGGTTTGAATCGTGCGGCTCACGATGTAGCGCGAGCCGTCCGTGCCGCCGTGCGCTTCGGTTCTCCAGTACGTCTTCTTCTGGCTCTTGTGAATCGGCTGATCGACGATCGAAAACGTGAGAGCGACCGTGCCGCTCCAGTTCAGCGGCGTGACTTCGAGCGCTTGGTGCACGCGCTCGCGATTCAACATGTCGACCGTGCGGCGGAACGAAAGGCGGGTCGCGCGGCCGTCGGGCAATTTCCAGACGAACGAACGCGTCAACAAGCCGGTCTTGAAATCGAGCTCGCGCACGAACTCTTCGACCGAAGATTTCGCGAGATCCAATGACTCTTCGCCGATCGCGATCCGAAGCGCGAGTGCATGCGGGCAATTGACCATGAAGCAGAGCCGATTCGAGATGCCGCGATAGCCCGATACGTCTTGCACGTTCTCTTCGTACAAGCCGTTCAAGTACGCGCCCTCGAGCGTGTCCGCGCTGTACGTCTCCTCGAAGCTGCCGCGGAAACCGATGTTCTCGTTGCTCAGGCAGAACAGCGATTCCGAGACGCGGCCTTGTTCCCGATGAAAGCCCTTTTCGACGATGCGCCAGGGATCTACCTCGAGGTATCGGTCACCTTTTTTTTGCACGTAACACTCCTTGGAGCGCGCAGCGTGATCAGCAAACGAGCGCGCGACGTGTTTTTCAACCCTACATCTTGATCACGATTCGAGCGAGCTGATTGAGACGCGTTCCTACAAAAAAGCACGGTAAAAACCGGGTTTTTACCGTGCTTCGTTCGCTCATCGCTGCTCGCGAGCACTCGCATGCTCGCGCGATCGGCTTTTATCGCGCAATCTCGAGAGTCAGTTCTGAGCATTGACTGAAGCGTGCGAGAGCACGCTTCGCTCGCGCATTTTGCTTGCGCCCGTGAATGCGTTTGCGCTGGACGTCAAGCGTGTTTCGCTCGCAATGCGCCGCGGTCTCGCGTTTTTTATTTTTTGGTTTGATGGTCACGCGACACATCGAGCGGCGTCACAGCCTTCGGCGTCGCGCCGCGACTTCGAGAGCGCGCACGGCGCGGCGCACTACGTCGCGCTGCGGCTCTGCGCGCCGCGCCACGCCGCGCAGGAGCACCCCCAAACAAAAAAAATCAGAACGTGTAGCGTGCGCCTGCGCTGCCCATGCCGACGACGGGCGTCAGCGGGCTCACTTTCGGGCGCTCGCTCGAGCTCGCCGTGGGCGTGGTAAGCAACAAACCGAGCCAAGTGCCGACGCCGGCGCCGCCGATCACGAAGCCCGCGGCCGAGATCGTGCGCAAGGCCACGAACGCGGAGCTGTTCTCGGGCATGTTCGGACCTTCGGTGCATTTGCCAGCCGGGCAATGTTGCTCCGCGGCCGAGTAGCGCGTGAGCGCGGCGACTCCGGTGACGGTGCCGACGCCCAAGCCCGTCGCGCCGACGCCGAGCGCGAGCACGCCGAGCGTGCGGCGCGTCGCCGATGAGCCGGTCGCGAGCGGATCTTTGCTGACGCGGCCCGCTTCCGAGCGCCAGCTCATGCCGAGCGTCTTCGATTCGCCTTCGTTGAGCTCGAACGCAAGCCGCGCTTTTTCGCCGTCCGCGTCGATCGCGACGACCTCGTGATGGCCCGGATTCATCGGGCTCGGCACGCCGGGCCGCGCGAGCTGGCCGTCCACCACGAGACGCAAGCTGTGCGAGCGCAGCTCGGAGTCGCCCAAACTAAACTCGACGAGCGGAATGCGCGGCCGCAGTTGAGCGAGTTCGTCGCGCGCGTCGATCGCGGCGCGCATGCGCGCGGAGTTCGTCTCCGACGGCTCCACGCTCTCGACCACACTGCGATAATCCTCCGCCGCTTCAACGAGCTGCCCGAGCGCGACGTGCGATCGCGCGACGTAGAGCCCGACCGTCGGGGTCGGCGCGAGCACCGAGGCTTGGCGCAGCAACGCGAGCGCGCTCGGATAATGGCGGCGATCGAAGGCGGAGATCGCGCTCTTGGTCAGGTTTTCCGCGGCGATCTGCGCTTGGCTCGGCGGCGCCTCAGCCCGTGCGTGCACGGTCCAAGTCGAGAGCAAGCACGCGATCAGAGCGCAGCGAATCACCGCCTTCAATAAACGTGAATTGTGAAATTGTGTGAAGTGCTTTCGGAGCTGAAACTAAAATCTGCTGAGACTCGCGACCACGCGCACTTACATCGTGACGACGCGCAGCGGCACGAATGCCGGAAACCGGTTTCATCATCACGCCGCGTAGGACTGAAAAATTACGCGACGCGCTTTGCGCCTTCGCGAGCTTACGTTCGTCCGGAAGTCGTCAAAGCACTCCGCGCAAAACGCGTGACCCGTGACGCGAAGCTCGCAAGTAACCGCGAAGAACGATGAACGAGTTGGTTTCGTCGTGCGTTTCGCGTGCTCGCCTTGAGCCCGTGCTACGCTTTGTTTCGATGTCGAGCCTGCGACGGTGAATTTGCTTTAGCTGCCCCCCGCCCCAATCCGGGTTGCGGGGGATGTCGCGGTCGTAAGCACTCGACCCACGTTCCTCGACGAGCGACGAGCTCAACCCCCGGATTCGGCGCGGGGGGTGCTCGAGACGGCGCGGCGCATGGCGCGCCACGTCATTGCTGATTTTTGTCGCTCGAGGAATGTCATGCCGAAATCGATTTTGGATTCAGAGGCGCGCCTGTGCGCGCTGTCGTTACGGGACTTATCCGATGAAGCTCAGGGTCCGCACGCGATTCAGCTGCTGGTGCGGAGCTTGGTCGACGATTTGTGCGCGGCGTGGGGCTCTACCGCACAGGTCCGGCGTACGAACCCCGTCGTGTCCGTCGCGGACAACTACGATCGCCGGCATTATCCCGCCGAAGCCGCGGCCCGCGCCGCTCGCTACACGCGCTACCTGAGCGAAGACAGCTTACTCCGCACGCAAACTTCGGCCGCGATCCCGCCGCTCTTGCGCGCGCTGGCGCAAGATCCGCCAAGCGATGTGCTGCTCGCCTGTCCGGGCTTGGTCTATCGCCGCGACACGATCGATCGTTGTCACACCGGCGAGCCACATCAAATCGACCTCTGGCGCATCCGGCGTGGCACGGCGCTCGGAACGAGCGATCTCGAGCGCATGATCGCGCTGGCGGTGAGCGCGACGTTGCCCGGCAGCGCTTGGCGCACGAGCCCTGCCAGGCATCCGTACACGACCGATGGCCTGCAAATCGACGCGCGCGTGCGCGGCGAGTGGCTCGAAATCGGCGAGTGCGGCTTGGCGCTGCCCGAGATTTTACGCGAGGCCGGGCTGGGCCTCGAGTATTCAGGTCTCGCGCTGGGGCTCGGGCTGGATCGCTTGCTGATGCTGCGCAAAGGCATCGACGACATTCGGCTGCTCCGTTCGACCGACCCGCGCGTGACGGCGCAGCTGCTCGATCTCGAGCCGTACCGCGCCGTGTCGCGCATGCCGGCGGTGCGCCGGGATTTGTCGATCATCGTCGATTGTGGCGAGACGCCGGAGGAGCTCGGCGATGGCGTGCGCCGCGCACTCGGCGACCGACTCGGCGCGATCGAAGCCGTCGAAGTCGTGCACGAGACCTTGGCGCGAGATTTACCCGAGGCGGCCGCGCGGCGGCTGCAAATCGACGAGCAGCAGAAGAACGTCTTGCTCCGCGTCGTCTTGCGCGATCTCGAAAAGAGCCTGACTCACGCCGAGGCGAACGAAATTCGCGATCGAATTTATGCCGCGCTTCATCGCGGCAAAGTCTGGGAGTGGGCACTCGGCGAACCCAAATAAAAAATCGGAATACACGGGCGTGCGCGAGCTCAGCCGGGCGCGTGTTCTTCGCCCGCCGGAATGGGCGGAACATCCGGCACGGCGAGCGGCGGCGAAAGCGCGGGGTCGAGCGTCGGTGGCGCGAGCGGCGGCGCGAGCGGCGCCAACGGCGGCGCTTGCTCGATGAATTTCAGTCCACGCGCGCCGGTCGTCGAGCTCGTCGTCGATCGCTCGTCGACGATGTTCGAAAATCCGTACTGGGCGCCCGTGCGTACGAGCGTGCTCGACGGTCATCGCTGCGTTGCAGGATCGGATTCAGTTCGGCTTCTCGGCGTGCATGCAGATCAGCTTCGACTTTCCGTGCCCGAGCCTCGAATGAGGCGCGCCGGCGCGCGCCGGTAGAGTTTCAAACGCAGCGCCAATTTGAAGTCCGCGCGCACGTGCGCAGACAGTGCGCGGATGTACGCAGACTCCGATCCGGCAGCGAAGGCGCGCCGCGACTCGCGTCTGAAAGCGGTACCAGCTTCCGCTCGCGTAAGGCCAAATGTCTTACCGAACTGGAACCGGTTCTGGACAAGGAACGAATGCAGAATAATCCCGTTGAGTGACTGGCTTTAGCGGCGAGCGTGCTACTTTTGATGCGCTCGCGGACGGCGAAGGGTCGGTGGTGCCGACGCGAGTGACGATCGATCTCGAGGAGACTCTTAGATGCAAAATGTCCGGCTGGTTCGCGCGACCAAAATCCTGGAACGCCGAATCTTTCTCAAGGCCTTGGCGCTCGGGCTCACCCTGCCCGCCGCGCTACGCCTCGCGCGCACGGCAACGGCCGCACCCACCGCGGCGCCGAAGCGCTTCTTCTTGTTGTACATGCCGCACGGGGTCGCCCCCGAGCACTACAACCCCAAAGTCTCGGACACGGATCGCACGATGTTCGCACTCGATCAGACGAACGTGAGCATCCTCGGCCCGCTCCAAAAGTACAACTCGTACGTGAACGTGTATCAGGGCTTCAAGTACCTCGCCGGCAGCACGCACAGCAGCTTGCTCAGCTGTCTGTCGGGCTTGGATGGTGGGCCCTCGTTCACGGACGAAACGACCCCGCGCACCTCGGTCGAACACGTGATCGCCAACGCGCTCGGGGTAAAACCGCTGATTTTGGGCGCCTGCTCGCATCAGGCGTACGGGCTCGACACGAACGGCAAGTTGTTCTGGGACGGCACTGCAGTCGATCCGCAAAAGAATCCGGCCGCGGCGGCGGACGCACTGTTCGGCGCCCCCACGACGGGCACGACGCGTCCGCCAGTGAACGCGGACGCCGAGCTACGCAAGGATTTGCTGGCGCTCACCGCGGGCGAGATCCAGTCGCTGCAAACGTCGCTCAACGGTCTCACGACGGAGCAGACGAAACTGCAACGCCACCTCGAGGCGATCAACGGAATTCAGAGCGGCAACGGCATGAACGCGGGTGTCTCGAGCTGCATGGGTGCTCCATCCCTGCCGACCGTCGACATGGTGCGCGCCGCCAGCGCGGGCAACGTCGTGACACCGGGCAGCGGCAATGACTACTTCTACCAAGAAGCCAACTTCCCGCTCTTGTACCAAGCGCAGCTCGAGCTGATCGCTCAAGCGCTCGTGTGCAACGCTGCGCAGGTGGCCGCGCTGATGCCGATGTTCACGACCTGCGATTTCAACTTCAGCTTCTCGAAGCAGGCCAACACGCCGGCTGCGAGCAACTGGGCGCACCACGCGGGCTTGTCACACACGAGCCCGGCTGCCTCGTCGACCTTCAACGCGTCGATGCCGACGCCGAACATCGCGAACGCAGACCCGAACCAGCGCGCGGCCTTCGCCGGCGCGCAGCTCTGGTTCGCGCAACAGCTCGACAAGTACGTGCTCTCGGTGCTCGCGAACACGGACGATCCGAGCGCGCCCGGCACCAAGGTGCTCGACAACACGCTGATCTACTGGATGAGCGAAATTGGTGACGGCGCGAACCACACCACGATGAGCTCGACCACCGGCTACCCGCCGATGCCGCAATATTTGCCGCTCGTCACCATCGGCAAAGCCGGCGGCGCCTTCAAGAGCGGTCAAATCGTGCAGTACGCCACGGATCGCCCCGCGGGCGATCTGTATCTGTCGCTGTGCAAAGCGATGGGCGTTTCGAGCGCGACGTTCCCGTCGACTACCGGCCCGGTCACGGAGGTGCTCACGTGAAGCGCCTGCTTTGGTTCGCGGTTCCGGCGCTGGCGGCGATCGCCGCCTGCCAAGCCAAGGTCGACGGAGCCGCCACGCGCAACGGCACGGGCGGCGACGGCTCGGGCGGTTCCGGCGGTAGCTCGTCGATGACGGCCAGCTTCAATCTCCAGTGTCCGCAAGTGCAGCTCGGCAGCCCCGTGCTGCGCTTGCTGACGGCATCCGAATTCACGAACACGATCTCGGATATCTTCCCGCAAGTGGCCACGCAGTGGTCGAACACACTGCCCGCCAACACCCTTTCCGCGTACGGCTTCGCGAACGATTCTTCGGCAGTGGTCGGCCCGCAGCTCGCGCAAGCCTTGCTCGACACCGCGACGTCGATCGCGACCGCCGTCACCGGCACCACGCTGGCGACGACCTTGCCGTGCTCGGCGACCAGCGCGGACCACAGCTGCGCAGACCAGTTCGTCACCCAATACGGACGGCGCTTATTTCGGCGCTCGCTGACTCAGGCCGAGCACGACAATTACCTGACCTTCTTCGACAGCGCGCTGGCCAAGTCGAATTTCGCGACCGCGCTGAAGTGGGTCCTGGTCGGGCTGATTCAGTCGCCGAACGCGGTGTACCGCAGCGAAATCGGCACAGCCGCGTCGGACGGCACGCGCAACCTCAGCGCGGACGAAGTCGCGACCGAGTTCGCTTACACCTTCACCGGCAGCACGCCGAGCGATGCACTGCTCACACAAGCCGAGAGCGGATCGAGCGTGGATGTGGTTTCGCTGGCCAAGAGCCTGCTCGCGAGCGACGCCGGCAAGGCGCAAGTGGAGCAGTTCTTCGAGGCATATCTCGGTTATCCGCAGGTCGCCTCGGTCGAACGCACGAACGTGACCAACTTCATGGCCGTGCGGAACGACATGGTCCAAGAGACGCGCACGTTCATCGATCAGATCGTGCAAAACAACGGCGGATTACAGGATCTCTTGACCTCGCCGAACACGAACCCGTCGATTCAACTCGCGTCTTATTACGGCATGCCGGCGCCTTCGGCCGACTACGCCTCGGTGCAGCGTCCGACTACTTACGGCATCGGCCTGCTCGCGCAAGGTTCGCTGCTCGCCGCCAACGCGCTGCCGACCAGTTCGTCTCCAACGCAACGCGGGTTGGTCGTGTTTTCGAAGCTGCTGTGCGAGACGAAGCCTACTCCGCCGCCCAACGTGCCGCCACCGCCACCGCCTGCGCCGGGTCAAGTGACGACGCGTCAGCGCTACGAAGAGCAGCACGCCAATGGCGGCGCTTGCGCGAGTTGCCACAAGCTGTTCGATCCGATCGGCTTCGGCTTCGAGCATTTCGACGAAGGCGGGCGCTATCGCGCGGACGATGGCGGCTTGCAAATCAACACCGTGAGCGACGTACCGAATCCCGACGGCACGCCGCTGTTCAACTTTCAAGACGAGCCGACGCTCGCGCAAGGGCTCGCGACTCAAGAGGTCGTGTATCAGTGCTTCGCCGCTTACTTGGCGACGTACGCGTACGGCACTGCAGATTCGTGCCTCGGTTCGAGCAACGTGGCTGACTTCAAGGCGGGCACGGTGAGCATCATGGACTATTACGCTTCGCTCGCTGCTGAGCCGCACTTCGTCAAACGCAACGCGCAGTAAGGCTCGACTGAGACCAGCCCGTGCTCGGTTGCCGGTCGGCAGCGCGCGCGGGCGTATGTCGTTCGCGCTCAGAAACGTGACGGCGCGGCGACCGATTCGGGCGACAGCGTTTCCGCGGCGCCGACTTCGAAGTCAATCACGCGGCGTTCGATGCGCACGGTCGCGATGACGCGCGCGGCTTCGACGTGCGCCGGATGAACTTGATACGCCTTCAGGGCCGCCCAATCGTCATGCGTGGAGATCAAGACCAGATCCGCCAACTGTTCGTCGGCGGACGGGCGCACGCCGACTTCCAGACTGGACATGCCGGGAATGTTGCCGCGGAGGCCCTCGAGCGCAGCGCGGACGCGTTGCGCTTGTTCGCGCTTTTCCTCGAGCGAGGTACCGCGGAGCTTCCACATCACGACGTGCTTGATCATGACGCGGATGCTAACACCGACTGCCGCGCCGTCGCACCCCCGGTCGCGAGCGCACCAGTACCTCGAGTCCGTTGAAACGATGGGAAGTTCAGTACCCGCACATGGGTGAGGGTACTGAACTTCCCTCGAGTTCGCCTTGATCTGACTCGAGAACTTGACTGTCTCAACGTGCATCGATTCAAGTGAATCGATGCACT
>DATATR010000385.1:0-4331 GCA_036268695.1 Polyangiaceae bacterium
CGCCTTCCAGCGCCGCATGAAGCGATAGCCCAAAAATGCGAGCGCCAATGCCAAGAGGCCGAACCGCAAGATGGGATTCATCGGGCATTCAATATCACGGCCATGCTTTTCTTGTGGGATGCCACGAAGCAACGGGCGCGCTTGCCGGGCAGGGTCGTCGCTCGGTAGCCATTCACACCACCTCGTCGAAACTGCAGCCGCGCCTGCCCGCGCAATAAACACGGACCTTCAGCCGCTCAGCGCCGCACGCGCGGCCCGGCCTGGTGCACTTTGCCGGGCAAACGCCGGCCGACCACGTTTTCCGCGACGCGCCCCGCTTCGATCAGCTTATCGAGATCGACACCGGTTTCGATGCCCATGCCCTGCAGCATGTAGACCAGATCTTCGGTCGCAAGATTGCCGGCCGCGCCCGGAGCGTACGGGCAACCACCGAGGCCGGCGACCGACGAATCGAAGTCGCGGATGCCGAGCTCGAGGCCGACCAGAGCATTTGCCAGCGCGGTGCCGCGCGTGTCGTGAAAGTGAAGCGCGATTTGCGGCGCGCCGAACTCGGAAATCGCGCGCGAGACCAAGCTTTTTACGACGAGCGGCGTCGCGACGCCGATCGTGTCACCGAGCGAGACTTGGTAAGAACCCAAATCCAAAAGCTGCCGCGTGATGGAAATCGGAGCTTCGGGATCGATCTCGCCTTCGTACGGGCAGCCCCAAACTGTCGATACGTAGGCGCGCACGCGCATGCCCGCGGCGAGCGCCGGCGGCACGACTTCATGAAACGTCTCGAGCGACTCGGCGATGCTCTTGTTCGTGTTTTTGCGGTTGTGCGTCTCGCTCGCCGACATGAACACGGCAATTTCCTCGAGCCCCGCGGCGCGCGCGCGCTCGAAGCCTTTCGCATTCGGGCAAAGCGCGCTGAGCGTGACGCCCGGCGGCGCCTTGAACTCGCGCGCCAGCTCTTCGGCGTCCGCCAATTGCGGCACCCAGCGTGGCGAGACGAAGCTCGTGAGCTCGATCCGCTTGAGTCCAGCCGCAATCAGCGCATTGATCAGCTCGCGTTTGCCTTCGAGCGGGATGGGCAGAGCTTCGTTCTGCAGGCCGTCGCGCGGCGACACTTCATAGATCGAGACTTCATTTGGCAGCGAATCGAGCATGTTCGGGAGCCCGTTGCCGGGTCCAAAACCGAATCTAAGCACTCGGCGGTTACAAGTCCAAGAGCCGCATTTGGCGCTGGCGCGGGTGCGGCGTGAATTCGATCGGATACTTGCCCGTCCAGCACGCGGTGCAGAAGTCCGAGGTGCCGAGGTCGTCGTGGTGCAAGGGTTGGCCGGCGTCGCCGTTTGCTGCGATCGGCAGCGAGCGCCGCGTCCTGCGGCCAGTTGCTTCCGTGCGCGCGGAGACGACCGAGTGCACCATCGAGTCGAGCGACAGGTACGCGAGCGAGTCGCTCGTGATGTACTGATTGATTTCTTCGATCGAGTGACTGGCCGCGATCAGCTCACCGCGCGTCGGGGTGTCGATGCCGTAGTAGCAGGGCCATTTGGTCGGCGGGCTCGAGATGCGCATGTGCACTTCTTTGGCGCCCGCGTCGCGCAGCATTTTCACGATTTTTCGGCTGGTCGTGCCGCGCACGATGCTGTCGTCCACGACGACCACGCGTTTGTTTTTGAGCGTCGAGCTAATCGGGTTGAGCTTCAAGCGCACGCCGAAGTGACGAATGCTTTGCTGCGGTTCGATGAACGTGCGCCCGACGTAGTGGCTGCGCATCAAGCCGAGCTCGAACGGCAGCTTCGATTCCTCGGCGTAACCGATCGTGGCGGGCACACCCGAGTCCGGCACGGGGATCACCACGTCTGCCTCGATGCCGTGTTCGCGGGCGAGCGCGCGCCCCAAATTCTTGCGCGCTTCGTAGACACTCACGCCATCGATGTTCGAGTCCGGGCGCGCGAAGTAGACGTACTCGAAGATGCAGGTGTGACGCGGTAGCTCCGCGAACGGCCACACGCTGCGCACGCCGTGCTGGTCGATCACGACCATCTCGCCCGGTTCGATTTCGCGCACGTACTCGGCGTCGATCAAATCGAAGCTCGACGGCTCACTGGCGACGACCGGCGTCTCCGTGCCCGGCAAGCGACCGAGACAGAGCGGGCGAATGCCCATCGGATCGCGCACCGCGATCATCGTCTCGGGCGTCAAAATCAGAAGTGAATAGGCGCCTTGCACTTGGCCGAGCGCGTCCGCCACGCGGTCTTCGAACGATTTTTGCCGGCTCATGGCAAACAGATGCACGATCACTTCGGTGTCGCTCGTGCTTTGGAAAATCGAGCCGCGTTCTTCGAGTTTTTCGCGTAACGCTTCGGCGTTCGTCAGATTGCCGTTGTGCGCGACCGCGATCGAACCGCGCGCGTAGTCGACCGCGATCGGTTGCGCGTTCTTCAGCGCGGAGCCGCCCGCAGTCGAATAGCGCACGTGACCGATCGCGTGCGGCCCGCCCAGCCGCTCGAGCTGCTCGGGCGGAAACACGTCGATTACGTGGCCCATCCCGCGGTGTAAACTGAGCTGTGAGCCGTCACTCGTGACGATGCCGGCGCTTTCTTGGCCGCGATGCTGCAGCGCGTGCAACCCGAGATAGGTCAGGTTGGCTGCTTCCTTGTGACCGTAGATGCCGAAGACGCCGCACATTCTTCTTGGGTCCGAGCTGCTCCGAAGTATCGGAGCGTGAGAGCTGGGGCGAAGCGCTGCCACGTTTTTGCCTAGCTGGCTAGGGCGAGCGCGCGCGACCACTTTGACCATTGTCGATGGTTTACGCCAGCCTTGTTGCGCGGAAACGTCCGCACTTCCGGCGCTCGGGCCGGCGTGGGTATCGATGCGGCCCGTGCGCGGGTCGCGGCGAGCGGGCTGCCGTCGAAGTAGTCAACGGTGCGCCTAAGTCCTCATGAGCATGCGCAAATTTTGAAACAACGCTTAGTGCATTGGGGCTCTCCTGAGTATCCTGTGGGTCGAAATGAGCGCGCTCGAAGAGCTGCTGAATCAGTGGCGGAGCAATCCGGACGCCGACGCGACGGTCGCGCTCTGCTCTTTTCTCGGTAGCTCGCCGCGCGAGGATTTGATCCGCGAAGTAGCAACCAGCGCCGAGACTTGGCACGCCGAGGACGGCGCGGTGATGCTCGCGGTTGGCCGGATGTATCTCGATGCGGCGATGCTCGCGGAAGCGCAAGCCGCGCTCGTCTTGGCCGGCAAAGCCAGCGGCCGCGACGCCAAGCCTTTTCGCTACTTGGGCGAGGTGCTTTTGCGTCGCGGCGACGCGATCCGGGCGGAAAAGGTGCTGGCGCGCGCGCTGCAATTCGCGCCGAACGACGGCGAAGCGCGACTTTGGCACGATCGCTCGGTCGTCTACAGCGCGCTGCAAAAGCGTGTCGGCGTGGAAGCGGTCGCGGCCGAAGTGCTGCGCACCATGCCGCGGAAGAATTCGATTCCAGCGCCGACGGTGCAAGGCTTGAGCAGCAAGCGCTTCGGCAACGAGGAGCTGACCAAGCCGCGCGCGCAAAATCCGCTCGTATTCGACGATGGCGCGGGCGATACCGGCTTGCCGCGCTTCGACTCGGAGGATCCGCTGCGCATTTCCGAGGCGGATCTGCTGGAGGACTCTGCGCCGCGCGCTGCGCCGATGGTGAGCGCCGCTCCGCTCAAGGGCCCAACGCCAATCGCGAGCGCGGCGCGCGCAGCGGCACGCGCGACCACGCTCGGCATTGGTCCGCCTGGGCCGAAGCTACCGGGCTCACAGTCGAAGTCGCCTGCGAACCCGTTCGCCGGCAAAGCGGGGAGTACGGCCAAGGCGGCGAGCCGCGCCGCGCCAGCCGCTTCGGCCTATTCGGCCGCGGCTTCGGAAGACGTGACGCGCGCCGCCAATTTGCCGCGCCAGCACTTCGACGAAGTGATCACCACGGTGACGCCGTCGCCGTTCGTGTCGCAGGCTTGGCCGGGCGCCGCGCCGCCGGCCGTCGTTCGCCCGCCCTTGCCGCCGCCTTCCGTTCCGCCGCCGCGCGTCGATCGAGCGGCGCAGACCGCGGCGTTTGCGCCGCAAGCGCCGCTCCAGCGCTCGCCCTCTTCGGTGCGCTCGCGCGCGGTGCAAGCTCCGTCGCCCGCGCCGTACTCGGATCTCGGTGCGGGCCAACCGGAGCCGGCGCTCGTGCTCGAGCATTTGTCGCGCGTCGGTGTGTACGAGCCGGGCGGAGGCGCGCCACCGGCGTGGGAAACGCCGTCGCGCATCAAGACGCGCGGCACGTGGACGCTCGCGGTGGCGAGCGTGCTGTTCGCCGCTGCCGGTGTCGGCGCTT
>DATATR010000386.1:0-4106 GCA_036268695.1 Polyangiaceae bacterium
GCGGCCGCGCTCGGCGCGCCCGGCACGACGCGATCCACATACTTGATTACTTCAACCGGCTTTTGCTTATTGTTGAAGAACACGAAGCCGAGCGTGAGCCCGAACAAGAGCGCGATCGCAACCGCGATCCACGCCGCGGGCGACGAACCAGCGCGCTTTTTGATCCCTGCGGCTTCGAGATCGTCCGTGACGACCGCGGTGCCGGTGACGCCGGAAGGCGCGCCTGCGAACGGTTCCGGAGTTCGGATCGCGGCACCCGTGGCCAGCGCAAACGGGTCGGACAGCGCGCCAGCAGCAGGCGCCGCGGTTGCGACCGAAGGCGTGAACGGCGTGAGCGAGGCGCGCGCGCTCGACACGCTTTCATCCACGATCGCAAGCAGCTCGGGAAACGTCTTCAGCGGCCGCCAATCTTCGAAGCCATCACGCCACACCAGCGACTCGCGCGTGACCGAGCCAGACGCTGCCTTCGAGCGCAGCTCACTCAAACGAATTGGGCCGACCGGAACCCCGTTGATGCCGACGAACCATTCGTCGGCGGGCATGCTCAACGCATCGGGCGCGGGCGTTTCACCGCTCGCCGCGCCCACGGCCAGCGAGAATGCGCCAGCCAGCGCGCTCGAGTCAGCGATGCGCGTCGATTCATCTTCAGCATCGAAATCCGAGAGCGCGTTCGCGACCGCAGCGGCGGGCTTCGCCGCCGCTTGCTTGACCGGAACCGGCGCTACGCGCGGCAACGGCGCGGACGCGCCACCCTGATTCGTTTTCTTGTCGCTCTTCACCGCGCTCGGCGCTGGCGCAGCTGCGGTGGTGGGTGAACTCGGTTTGCTCGGTGCACTCGGCTTGGTCGGCGACGACCGCGCAGGAGGTGCCTTCGGCGCTGGCAGCGGTCCCCTCGCTGCAGCTGCTGGCGCAGGCTTCGGTGCGGGCTTCGCAACAGCTGCACGAGTCGGAGCGGGCGCGGCCTTCTTCGGCTCTGGTTTCGCGGCGACATTCGGCGCCGGCTTCGGCTCCGACTTGGGGGCTGAGGCCTGCGGCTCTGGCGGCTCCGAAGCGATTTGGCTCGACGTGTCGATCGCGGACGGCGGTTCGCTGCCCATGATCGCGTCACCAACACCTGCGACGCTCGACACCTGGATCAAGTGCCCGCACTTGCGGCACTTCATGCGAACAGAGCGACCCGCGACCTTCTCGTCGGCGATCTGGTATTTCGCTTTACAGCTGGGGCAGAGGAACTTCATTCAGCTGAGCGTCGCGTCAAACGAACGTCCGGAGTTTCGGGAGAATAACCCGAGCTATGCCCGAGCGCGAAAGCTCTTTCACAGGAGGTTCAACAAGTGTTCTTTGATGGAGGCCCGGGTTGGGTCGTCCGGCGCGAGCGTGAGTGCGCGTTCCCAGGTTTCCACGGCTTTGTTTCTGAATCCGGCCTTTTGGTACAAGATTGCGAGATTCTTTACAGCGGCAAAATGCTGCGCGTTGATTTTGACCGCTGTTTCTAGCTCACTTATCGCGTCGTAAACCTGCCCCTTCTTGCCGTACAGCAAGCCCAAGTGGAAATGCAGGCGATAGGCCAACGGGTCAATCCTGACGCCGCGGGTCAAGTGCTGGATCGCTTCGTCCAGCCGACCGGCTTTGTAGGCCGCGACGCCGGCGTTCAGTGCTTGCTCCGCCTCGCCGCTCACGTCCGGACGATTTGCAGTTCCATCGCCCGGACTCAAGCAGGCCTCCACCGCTGCGACGACCTCGGCAATCCGAAATGGCTTCTCGATGAAGTGATCTACGCCGCAAGTTTGCTTTAGATCTTCGGCGTAGCGCCAGCCTCGATAGACCGCGCTAACCATGATGATCGGGATGTGCCCGTAACGCTCGCTGCCCTTGATACGACGTGCAATCTCGAAGCCGTGAACCTCGGGCAACATCGCATCGAGCACGATCAAATCCGGCGCGTGTTCTTTGACCAAGCGCAAGGCTTGATGCCCGCGCTCGGCTTCGAGCACGCGTAGGCCCTTGCGACCGAGCAAGCGGCTCAGCATCTTCCGAATGTCAGCTTCGTCGTCGACGATCAGAATCGTCTTTGCGCCTTCGGGTGCGGGCGGTGGCGGCACGCTCTCGACGGGCAATTCCGCGACCACGCTGAGCTCGCGCGACGTGTCTCCGAAGCTCGACTCCTCGATGTCCTCCGAGCGCGAAATCTCCGATGCCGCATCGTCGACCACGACGCCCGGTGCGTCGAGTGGGCGCGTCGACTCGGCTCGAGCCTCGAAATCCAGCGTGCCCGCCGGATCCAAAGCGCCATCGCCGCCTTCGAGCACGCTCCCATCCGAATCGAGGTGAAGCTTCGCCAGCATCTCGGGCGGACAGCTCGGGCCGACGTAGTACGCATCGCCACGCGCCTTGCGGCTGTACGCTTCATCGATCACGTGCGACAGCGCCGCGTCGAGCGCGACGTACGGATACACTTTCTTGCCCGTAACGAACTCGAGCTCGTCGATCACCTTCTTCTCGCGCGGATTCGCCATCGCGATGAACAGGCGATCGTCACGCGTGAGCACCGGCAGGATCAGATGCTTTTCTGCGATCTCGCGCGGCAACAAATCCAAATCGTCGAGCCGCAGGCAAATCTGATTCAGATCGATGCCCGGGATACCGTGCTGCTCGCTCAATGCCTTGAGCGCCGCGATGTCGCTGATGGTGCCTTCTGCGGCGAGCCGCGACGCGAGTCGCCCGCCCTTCTGATCGGCGAGCGCGCGATCCAACTGCTCCGGGCTGAGCGCCCGCTGCCGCAGCAGGATTTTACCGATCTGCTTCTTGTCGCTCATCGGAAACTTCGATTATCCACCATCGGAGCGCGATCTCGACGAAAAAGAAAGCGCGTGAATTCGAAACGAATTTGCAGCCCTAGGATTCGGCCGCGGACTCCTGCCAAAGCCGCATTTTTTCGCTCGACCAAGCGGCAAACTCGTCGCGAGCGATGGCGCTCCGCAGCTCCGACATCAGCCGCGCGTAGAAATGAAGATTGTGCTGGCTGAGTAGGCGCAACACCAAAATTTCTCCGGCAAGATACAAATGCCGCAGGTAGGCGCGCGAATATCCGCCGCGACACGCAGCACACGCGCAGCCGTCTTCGAGCGGTCGCGGGTCGTCACGGTAGCGTGCATTTTTGATCACGATCTTGCCTTGCCAAGTGAAAAGCTGACCGTTCCGCGCATTGCGCGTGGGGATGACACAATCGAACATATCGATCCCGTGCATGACCGCGGTCACGATGTCGCTCGGCATGCCCACGCCCATCAAGTAACGCGGTCGCTCCGCTGGCAAGCTCGGACCGATCAGCGCGAGCGCGCGGTACATCTCTGGAATCGGTTCGCCGACGCTGAAGCCGCCGAGCGCGAGCCCGTCGAACGGCAATTTCGCGAGCGTTTCAGCATGCGCGAGTCGGAGCTCGACGTCCGTACCGCCTTGCACGATTCCGAACACGCCTTGCCCCGGCGCACGCGCGGCGAGACAACGCTCCGCCCAACGCGTCGTGCGTTCGACGGCCTGCACGAGATCCGTGCGCGGAGCGCCGCCCGGCGGACAGACATCGAGCTGCATCGCGATGTCCGAGCCGAGTAGACCTTGAACGCGCATGGCTTCTTCGGGCGAGAGCAACATCTTCTTGCCGTCCAAATGCGATGCGAACTCGAATCCGTTTTCGCTCGCGCGCATACGTTGAGCCAGCGAAAACGCCTGAAATCCTCCCGAATCCGTCACGATCGCGTGCGGCCAACGCGCGAACGCGTGGAGGCCGCCGAGCTCCGCAACGAGCTCCGGCCCGGGACGAAGCCAGAGGTGATACGTATTCATGATCTGCATGCGCGCGCCGGTTTCGGCGACTTCTTCGGAGGAGACGGCTTTGACCGCGGCTTGGGTCCCGACCGGCATGAACGCGGGCGTTCGGACCTGCGCGTGGCTCGTCGTCAACGTGCCGAGCCGCGCGTGGCCCGAGGTTTTTTCGACGCAAAACGAGATCACTGTTTTTTCCTCGGGATCCACATGGCATCCCCGTACGACAAAAAGCGATAGCGCTGTTCCACCGCGTGTCGATAGGCTCGCATCGTCTCGGCGTG
>DATATR010000387.1:0-18516 GCA_036268695.1 Polyangiaceae bacterium
CTGCGGCGGCTGCGCTCGGCCACTACTTCTATATGTTCGTGAACCCCTGGTTCCCCGACATTCAAATCGGGCGGCTCGCTCACCCGAACCCGCTCTACATCGGGCTCGGCTGCATCGTATTCGCCGGGCTTGGGTTCGTCTTGGCGCGAAACTACAAGCGCATCGATCGCGAAACAGCCGCCGCGCTTGCGCTGCCCTTCGTCGCAATCGGGCTCGTCCTACATTTGATTCCGGTTGCGATCAACGTGCTCGCAGCCGATCGATTTCTGTATTTGCCACTCGTCGGCGTCGTGCTCGCGCTCACGCCCCAGTTCGCGCGGCTCGAGCGCAAGAAACTCAGCGCGCTGCTCGCGGGCGCGCTCGCCGCTTCGTTCGCCGCCACGACCTTCGTACGCGCGAGCACTTGGTCGGACGAGGTCACGTTGTGGACCACGGCATTTCGCGAAACCGCCGAGGACCCATCGCTCGCTTGTGTCGAGCTCGGCGGCTTGTACGCAAAATCCGGCCTGTTCGACGATGCGCTCGCGATTTATCGCGTCGGCTCGAACTTAGACTACGGCGGCTACATGATGGCAATGCACAACGCGACGACCGTGCTCGCGCGACAAGGGCGCTATCGAGAAGCAAAAGCAATGCTCGAGCCCGTCGCCGCTCGCTACCCCAACGTGCCGCTGTTCGCGCTCAATCTCGCACTTTTCGAGAGCTACCTGAATCACTTCGCGGCGGCGCGCAAAGACCTGGCGCGCGCGCTCGCACTGTTTCCGGACTACTCGCAAGGAAGCGCGCTCGCAGCTCAGTTCCCGGAAATGGAGCGCGAGCGCCGCGAACTCGAACTGATGTCGCCGGACGCGCCCGCGCTCGATCGCGCGCGCTTACTTGGAAAACTTGGCTTGGCGGCGGAAGCAATGGTCGCTTGGCGCGCCGCGCTGTCTCAACCCGACGTGACTCGAGCCGAATTCGAAGAAGGCTTGTCGTTTGCCATTCGCGAGGGCACGGCCGAAAGCGCGGCGCAGTTTCATCGCGAATATCGCGCACGTTTCCCGACGCCGGACCCGAAGCTCGAGCTCGTCTACGAAACCCGCGCCGAGCTCGTCAGGCGCCTGCGAGACGCTTGGCCCACGCTCGGCATCTCGAGCGCCGTCGGCCCGCGTCAATAGCGACCGGGTTGAAGCAGGGTTCGCGGCCACCAAAGTTCACGCAATCGCCGCGCGATGAAAATCGAGACCGCCGCTAGCGCAACGCCCGAGATCCAATCCGCCGGGTAGTGCCAACCAAGTACCACCACGGCGAGCAGCGTCGCGAGCGTGAAGCAGATCGAAAGCACGAGAATCAACGACGGCCGACGACCGTAGTACGCCATCACGCATTCGTGGGCGATGTGCAAGCTAGGCATGCACGCGATGTAACTCCAGGTGTAGAGCTCGGTCGCGGTGCCTCGAGCGATCTCGCGCGTGTTCTGCCAAAGCCAGAACCGCACGCCGGCAGTCGTGAGTTTCTGGTTGTCGAGGTAGGCGAAGTATTGCGGTTCGAAATAACCCGGGCCCCACGCTGGAAAGAGGTGATAGAGCGGGGCCCCCAGCAGGTAGCAGACACCGAGCGCTGCGCAGTACTCCGCGCGCTCGCGCGCATCGCGGCGCGCCGTGAGCAGGATGCCGACCAAAATCATATGCTGAAAGAGCCGGAAATAGATCCAGTCGCAGCACGCGACGAGGCGCGGCCGAGTCGCGGCAAAATTGGCGATCACGCGGTGCGGTGGCACGCCGAAAATTTTCGTCACGAGCGCGATCAGACTCGCGTCGTGAGGGCTGGCATGAAGGAACAGACTTGCCTTGACCACGGTGTAGAAGAACGAGATCGCGGCAAACACGGCTGTGACGTAGACGAGCGAGCCAGCGAGACGCGCGAACCCGCCTCGCGCGTTGGGCTCTGCCAGCGCGAGCGCCACGCTGCACGCGCCGAGCAGGCCGCTCGCAAGCCAATCCCAAGGCGCGTGCTGTTCGAATAGCAGCGCATCGAGCAGGGCAATCGCCAAGCCGAACAGCAGCAAGAGCAAGCGCGCACGCAATGACGCGGGCAGGAGCGCGCGCAGCGAAACACCGGAGCTCACCCAACCGGCCAACGCGACGCCGAACATCGCGCACGGAAAGCCCGGCGCTGAAAGCATATCGCGCCACAACACGCGATACGGAAAGCCCCAGTCGTAGCGCGCCGGCAAGTGGAGCGCGTGCTGAAGGGCGATGCCCAGCACCAGCGCAAGCGCGCTCAAAAGCCCCAACAGGCCGATCCGCTCGCACCAGGCTCGAATCATTGCTTGCGGCGCTACTCGTTCTCGCGCGATTCGGTCGAGCCTTCGTCGTCGCTCAGCCCGAGCTTCGCCAAGCGATAGCGCATCGAGCGAAAGCTGATTCCGAGCAGCTTCGCGGCAGCCGTGCGCACGCCGCCCGTTCGCTCCAACGACGCGATGATCAAGCGGCGCTCCACCTCGTTCACGACTTCGTCGAGATTGCAGCCCTGCTCCGGCAGTTCGAGCAACGCGCCGCCGGGAGCGCCCGCTGTTCCGCTCAGTTCCTGCGGAAAATCACCGAGCCCGATCACGCGCGAACCGGCGAGCGCGACCGCGCGCTCCATCATGTTCTCGAGCTCGCGCACGTTGCCAGGAAATGAATAGGCCTGCAGCGCGCGGACCGCGTCGGGGGTAAAGCCGTTCACTTCCTTGCTCATTTCGTCAGCGAAGCGCCGCATGAAGCGCTCGGCGAGCATCGGAATGTCTTCACGGCGCTCGCGCAAGGGCGGAAGCTCGATCCGAATCACGTTCAGGCGATAGTACAGATCTTGGCGGAATTTCCCGCTGCTCACGTCGGCTTCGACGTCACGGTTCGTGGCCGCGAGCACACGCACGTCGATCGGCGTCTCTTGCGTCGCGCCGACCGCGCGCACGCTGCGCTCTTGCAGCACGCGCAAGAGCTTCACTTGTAGATTGGCTGGGAGCTCACCGACTTCGTCGAGCAGAACGGTGCCGCCGCTGGCTTCGCGAAACAGCCCGAGGTGCTTGGCTTGCGCGCCGGTGAACGCACCCTTTTCGTGCCCGAAGAGCTCGCTTTCCATCAAAGCTTCCGGCAGCGCACCGCAGTTGACGACCAGAAATGGTTTGCCGCGACGCTCCGACGCGTCGTGCACCGCACGCGCGACGCGCTCTTTGCCGGTACCGCTTTCGCCGGTGATGAGCACCGTGGTGCGCATGTTGGCGATGCGCTGCACCAAATCGAGTACGGCGCGCATCGCGCTGCTTCGCCCGAGCACCTCGGTATCGGCAAGCCCGGAAACGCGAGCGCGCAGGCGCAGGTTTTCGAGCGCGAGCGCCTGCTTTTCCAGCGCTTTGCCGACGAGCACCGCCAGCTCCGCGGCGTCGAACGGCTTGGCTACGAAATCGTACGCGCCATGGCGCATGGCACCGATCGCGTTTTCCACCGTGGAGTGCGCGGTAATCAAGATCACCTCGGTCGCCGCGTTGCGCGCCTTGGCCGCCGCGAGCACATCGAGCCCCGAGCCATCGGGCATCGCCAAATCGGTGAGCACTACCGGGAAAGGCTGCGGGTGTTGGTTGATGGCTTCAATCGCCGCGAGACATCCGGGCGCCGCCACCACCGTGTACCCTTCGCGTCGAAACAGGATCTCGAGCATCTGCCGGAGACCCGGTTCGTCCTCCACGATGAGGACCTTGATGGACGGGGGTACGAGCGAAGCCACGAACTAAAACCCTAGCATTTTCGGCGCTCGATCCAGAGCGCGCCACGCCGCGCCACGCGGTCTCCGAGCTTCGAGCGCGCTCCTTTTGCTTGCACTTCGACCCAGAGGTTCTACGCTTTTGGTGCTGGTCTTACTTGGTTTCGAAGATGCGTCTTTTTTGCCGCGTGGCTATTTTTTCGCTGTGCCTCGGTTCGATCGCGGCCTGCGACGCACAAAGCGCGACGCCGAACCTCGCCACGGGCACGGCCGGGTTCGGCTCCCCGAATCCGGACGCCGGAGCGGACGCCGCGGACGCCGAGCCCGTGCCGGATTCGCTCGCCTTCGATCCTCAGGGACCGCTCACGCTCGAGCCCAAAGCGACGCGCGAGCTCAGCGTTGTCACGACGCCGCCGGGTAACTTTCGCGTGCGCTTCGCGCTCACGGGCTCGAATCCCGATGTCGCTGCGAGCGACGCAGCGCTCGACACGAACGAGGCACTCAGCGATCAAAACGGCATCGCGCACGTCACGCTGACCGCGCCGAGCACACCGATGATGTTCGATGTCCGTGCCTCGGTCGCCGGCCAAGTGCCAACGCGGCTCGGCGTATCCGTCGTCGCGCACGACCAGACCACACTGCGCGTCCTTCCTTCTTACAGCGGCAAGCGGCCGATCCAAACCTGGACCGCGACCGCACAGAGCGGCACGACTTGCGCCGATTTGACAGGCAATCCGCCACCAGACGGCAGCATCACCGTGACCGCCGCCGCCGGCCAAGATCTCACGCTCGAGCAAGTGCCGACCGGCGTTGCGCTCGCGGTGACGCTTCGCGCCGGCCACTATGTCGGCGGCTGCGCCGACCAAGCTCCGCTCAGTGAAGGAGATGACAATCAAATCCTGGTTTTTGCCGCCGATCGGCCGATCAACTTCGCGGCCTCCGATCTCACATTGAGCTTTGGCCCGAGCGACGCGAACCCAGCGTTGTCGAAGACGATGAGTGGCGCGGTGACCCAAGCCGCAGCTGCATTGGGCGGCAGCGCCATGAACGACGTATCCGCGCTGCTCGATGCGATGCGCGACGCGACACCAGCCGCGAATCGCGACGATTTCAGCACCATCCGCGAGGCGCACACCTGGGATGCCGCACTCGGCACGGCATTCGGCAGCGGCGCGAACACACGCCTGCGCAGTCCAGCTACGCGCTGGATGAACGCAGGGCTCGGCGCGTTTTTCAGCGCAAACGCTTTCTCGGGCGAGCTCAGTGCGCTCAGCTCTGGCGCGCTCTTCGACCTGCATAGCGTCGCGGGCGTGCCGGCCGCGAGTGCTGGCTTTCCCACGAGCTTCCAGACGACTTGGTCGGCTGACTCGAATGATGTTTTGCTGATCGGCACGACGCTCGGCTTCATTCCGTCGCGGCTCGTGACCGCGCTTGCGGCCGCGCCGGCAAGCGCAGAATTTCCGCAAGCGACCAGCGTTGCTGCGGCGCTCGCACAGAGCGTGGATTGTTCGCTCGTCGCGCAAACGTTGCTCGCGCACGGCGCGATCGCCGGCAGCACGGCGTACACCGGTTGCGACCAAGCTTGCACCGAGACCGCGTGCCAAAACGCAGTCGCGGCGCTTTGGCAAAACGCGAGCAATTCTTCGGGTAGCGCGAGCGCGTCCCTCAGCTTCACCGGCACCGGCGCTGCCGTCGTCGGCGATGACGCCTCGATCGCGAGCGTGAGCGGAAGCTGGATCGGTGAGCTCGAGCTCGGCGCGGATACGAGCGCCGCTTCCGGCGCGCTCAACGCGAGCAGCGCAAATTGACTCAGCCGTGGCTGCGAGTTCGCGCGCGCGCGAGCCGCACCTCGATCGCCATGGCATAGGCGGAAAGCGCGTCGACCGCGCTGACACCGCGGCCCGAGCGCACATCGCGCACCAGCGCGCGAAACTCCAAGTAACGCCGCCCTTCGAGCCCGAGCAGCAACGCGACAGTCGATGGATCGCGCGGCGCATCCATATTGCCACCGAGCAGCGTCGCCGCGCTGGCCAGCGCGCGCGCGACGAGTTGATCCGCGAGCGTCACGCCGCGCTCGAGATCGCCCTGCGCGATCGACGCTTCGAGCTCGCGAACCGTGCCTCGCTCTTGTGGCGGCCAAAGCAGTTCGAAGCTCACGCCAGTTTCGTCTTCGCTCACGTGATGCGGCGGAGGCACGCTCGACAAACGCGGCACCGGTGGCGGCTCGCTCATCGGCGGCACGCGGCGCGCGAGCCCCGACTCGGAATCCGGCGGCGGTTCGGATTCTAATTTTGGTGCTGGGCTCGGGGCGACTGGCGGCGGCGTGACAACGCGCGGTTCGTCCGCTTGCGGCTCGTGCGCGACGGCGCGCGCCGCCGCCTCACCGACGTCTGCTTCTGGCACTTCGGAGAGCAGCATCACGCCGCTCGGGTGCCGTTGGACCGCGCGTGCGGCGCGCGCGGCGAGTTCGTTGCCCCAGGCGTCGCTGTCTTCTGCGCGACGCAGCGCCTCGACCAAGCCGCCCTCCGGCAATTCGAGCGACGTCGGCTCGACACCGCGCTGGCCGGGCACGCGTCGCTCGAAATCATCGAGCACCGCGCGCGTGATCGCTTCGAGCGATTCGTACACGCCCTCGCCCGACGTGGCGACGGTCGCGAAAGAGGGCGCACCGGCGCGATTGAGCTGGCGATCGAGCTCGTCGAGCGGCAGCACGTCGTACAAGTCGCGCTTGTTGTACTGCACGATGTGCGGCATCTCGCTGAGCGTGCGGCCGTGCGCGCTCAAATTGTCGCGCAGATTGTCGAGCGTCTCGAGGTTCGCATCGGCACGCGCGCTCTGCGAATCGTACACGAGCACGATGCCGTCCGCGCCAGTCAGCACGAGCTTGCGCGTCGCGTTGTAGTGCACTTGCCCGGGCACCGTGAACAGCTGAAGCTTCACGTTCATGCCGCGCACGTGCGGCACACGAATCGGCAAGAAGTCGAAGTAGAGCGTGCGATCGACGGGAGTCGCGAGGCTCACCATCTTGCCGCGGTGCTCGGGCTTCGCCGTCGCGTGCACGTACTGTAGACTCGTGGTTTTTCCGCCGAGCCCGGGCCCGTAGTACACGACCTTGAAGACGAGTTCCCTCGCCAAGGGATTGACCACGGGCATGACCCGCGGAGGATAGTCGCCCGAGGGCCGCGGCCGCCACAATTTGTGATCTTCAGTGCTCTTGGGCTGCTTCTCGGGCCCGCTCGACGCGCCAAAACGGCGAGGCATTCGCAAGCACGGCGCTGAGCGGTACGAGCGCGAGCAGCACGGCCGCTAGCGCAACGACCAGCTTGCCTAGGCCAAATCGGCGGCGCTCCTTATCGAACAGGAAGCCGAGCCCGCCACCGACGACGAGGCCGCCAACGTGCGCCGCGTTGTTGACCGGGAAAGCGAAGCCGATAATCGCGAGGTTCAGCAAATTCTGCACCAGAATTTGCTTCCAGCGCGGATCGCGGCGCGCGTAAGCCACGCCAACGACCGAGCCGAACGCGCCGCAAATCGCGCCGCTGGCCCCGACCGTGAGCGGGCTCGCGCCGCCGTACCAGAGATCGCTCACCATGAAGCCGAGCACACCGGAAACGATGAACAGGATGCAAAAACGCGCGCTCCCGAACTCGCGCTCCGCCGTTGGCCCAACCACGACCAAGGACCAGCCGTTGAGCGCGATGTGCAGCACGTTCACGTGGACGAACACCGCGGCCAGGTAACGCCACGGCTCGATCGCGCCGAGCGGACCGAACAGCGCGCCGAAGCGCAGCAATGTCGGTGCCGAAAATTGAGCCGTGATCCAAATCGGAAGATTGCGATCCGAAGCGATGGACAGACCGCACACGAGCACACACCAGCCGAGCAGCGCGCGCGTCATCGGCGCTTCGCTGCCGAGCGTCTCGCGCACGAAGTTTACCGCGGCGGAGGCGAGCGGGCCCGGGAGCGCGCGACCACAGCGATAGCAACGTCGCTCACCGGCCGAGTTGAGCCCTTTGCAGAAAGGGCACAGTCGCGCTCGTTCCGGCATTTTTACGGCGTTCTCGGCCACCCGACAGGTCTTTGCAAGCAATTTCGCGTCGCGCGTAAGGCTTCGGCCGCGCGCCGCGTTCTCTGAGGGTGAACGGCTGCGCAAGTCTCGAGCTCCCGGTCGGTCCGACTTTCGGGCCGCTGGGGGCGTTGACGCTGCTCGGCAAAGCGTCGCAAGTCCGCGAGCTCCGCCCGTGTAGAGTGCGGGCGGTGGATGACTCGGCGGAGCTGCTGGCCGAACGCGCGCTGGTCGAGCGCGCACAGGGCGGCGATCGCGAGGCGCTCGGTTCAATCCTGCGCAAACATGGACCGCGGCTGTACCGGAGCGTGCTTTTGCCGCGCCTCGGCAGCGCGGCCGGCGCCGAGGAAGCGCTGTCTCGCACTTACGTCAAAGTGCTCGAACGCTTCGACCAATTCAGCTGGCAAGCAGTGGGAGTTTATCCTTGGCTGCGCGTGGTGGCTTTGCGCGTCGCGCTGGATTTGCTGCGCGCGCGCAAACGCGAGCTCCTATTCGAACCCGAAGACGTCGAACGCGAGCTCGATCGAGCGGAGCGCGACGCGCGCGAGGCAGACGCGCTCGAGCGCCACGATTTGAACTATGCGAAAGAGCGCGTGCGGCTGCTTTTGAGCCGGATTAACCCGCGCTACGCCGACGCCATTCGCATGCGCGTACTCGAGGAGCGCTCCCGCGAAGAAGCCGCCGCGACACTCGGCGTCAGCG
Source organism: Polyangiaceae bacterium (assembly GCA_036268695.1). GTDB lineage: Bacteria > Myxococcota_A > Polyangia > Polyangiales > Polyangiaceae > PMG-095. Next base: position 8,492 of record DATATR010000387.1, read on the forward strand.
TCGCGACCTTCGACGTGGTACTCCATCGGGCGATGGCCGCGCTGCGCAAAGCCCTAGCGGAGCAAGGAGGCGAGTCATGAGCGACGCGCCTCGAGATCAGCGCGCGCCCGAGCTCGATGAGCTCGAATTGGAGCTGCTCGATGCGGCCGAGGAAGCCGAGCTCAGTGAAGCGCTCCGCGCCGCGTTCGCGCCGCACGAAATCGATCCGCGCGTCCACGAGCGATTGCTCGAGGCTGCGCTCGAAGATCCGTTGGCGCCGCCGAGCGCGGAAGAATTGGTCGAAAGCGAACGCCTGCGCCGCGCACTGGACGGCGCCGGCGAACACGCAGACCTCGCGCTCGCCCGCGCGTTGAAAGCCGCGCACGCGCCGAACGCGCCGAAGCGCGCAAAGCTCGAGCTTGCAGCGGGCGCGCTGAAATCGCCGAGCCGGAACGTGATCTTCGTCCGCTTCGGCGCCGCATTTGGCGCGGTCGCCGCGGCCGCGCTCGTGCTGCTCTCGCTCCACGCGAGCCGACGTCCCGAGGCGGCCGAGCCCGCGAATCTCCTAGCGGCCGCCCCGGATTTGCAAACGCTCGCGCAGTCGCGCTCGACGGCGGGACTCTTCGCGAACGCCGCAAGCGCCGGTGAGCCGTCGACACGCATCGATCGGATCGCGAGCTTGCGCGAACGCGAGCTCAGGGAAAATCGCTACGCCTTATGGGGTGTGCGATGAAGCCGAAGTGGAGCGCGCTCTTCGCGTGCTGCCTGCTATTTGCCGCTTGTTCGCGCGACCAGAGCAATGGCCTCGAGCGCTGCGCGGCAGTGGATGCCGGGACACCCGTCGATCCGCTGTTGCTCGCGTTCCTGAGTCGCGCGCGTGCCGCTCATCACTTGGCAGATGAGCACGAAGCCGCGGGCGATTTGAACGCGGCCATCGCGCCGCTAGTCGAGTTGGTGGCGGGTCCCCTGCCCCACACCGGAAACGAACTCGCGCCGGAAGTGAACGAAGTGCTCGCTGACACGCGCGCCCGCCTCGCCGATCTCCGAAGTCGCATGGGCACCTACGATCTCGCCTTTGCGGATGCCGAAGCTGGCCTCGAGCACGCGACCGAACCGAACTACTTCCGCGGACATCTGCTCGAGACCGAGGGTTTGGTCGAGGAGCGGCGCGCGAAATCGCTGGAAAAGAGTGATGCTGGGGCTGCCGCCCGCGCACGCGCTCACGCGATCGAGCTACTCGAACAGGCGATGTCGGTGCAGGCTCGCGTGATCGATAAGAGCGGGGCTCCGAGCTCCCCTGCCGCCGTTCCCGCGAGTTCCGCTTCGGCGCGCTCCGTGAACTCGGCTCGATAGCCGAATTACCGCAACGCGACGCGTTATGAAGGCGCGGTGAGATTGCGGAAAAATCCTGTTCGTAGCTACACTTGCAAGAACATCCGCAGGGGCAAAATCTCGTTGGCCCAGAACCCCCATAGCCGCCTTCCATCCCTCGTCGAAGGCATTGACCTTCGGACGCTGCCTATTGGGCCGGCTGAGGCATTCGTCCTGTCGCGCGTGGACGGCGCGGCGAGCGAGTTCGAGATTGCCGAGTCAGCCGGCCTCGAGATCGAAGCAGTCGCCGCCACGCTCGAAGAACTAGCGCGGCTCGGCGCGGTGCGCTTCGGTGAGCGCGCGGCGAACGAAGTCAATCGCACGCCGCGACCGGCAGCGCGACCTTCCGGTTCATTTCGCGTCGGACCGATCGTGGAGTCCGCGAGCGCCTCCGAGCCGCATCACCCCGCAGCGGCGCTGTACGATCCAAAAGAGCTCGAAGAAGCCGTCGATCTCGACGTGGCGAAGAAGCGCACCATTCTCGAAACGTTTCATCACCTCGACACGATCTCGCACTATCAGCTCTTGCAAGTCCAGCCGAGCGCCGACAAGCGCGCGATCAAGGCCGCGTACTACGAAGTCGTCAACGTCTTTCATCCGGATCGCTACTTCGGCAAAAATCTGGGGTCGTTCAAGCCCAAACTCGAGCGGGTGTTCGCGCGACTCACCGAAGCGTACGACGTGCTCACGCGCGCCGGACCACGCGCCGAATACGACGCGTATTTGGCGCTGCGAAACCAAACCCGCGAGCTCGACCACAAGACATCCGACTCGGCGGTTGAAGCTCAAGTCCAAGCGATTCAGCGTCAAATCGAAGAAGAAGCGCGCGCCGCAGAGCGCGCGCTCGCGCAGACCGTGTCGACGCCACCGGTGCAATCGATCTCGCCACCTCGAAGCATCACGCCGACGCCTTCGATCGCGGCCGGTGCCGCGCAACGCATTCCGTCGCAGCGCCCGCTCGATGCAGACGCGCGCAAACGCGCGCTCGCGCGCAAACTCGCCGGCGGCACGCGCACATTCTCCGGCAGCATACCCGCGCAAGCTTCGCCGTCGCTCACACCGGCGTCCGGCAGGAGCGAGTTGCAGGGCCGGGCCGCCGAAGATCTGAAACGACGCTATGAACAGCGCATCGTCCAAGCGCGCGAGCAGCAGGCGGAGCGCTACGTCGCGGACGCGCGCCGAGCGATCACGTCGAAGGACGCGGTCTCGGCGGCGAATGCACTGCGCATCGCCGCGACGCTCGTGCCCGACAACCCGGGTCTCAGCGCCCGGATCCAAGAAGCGCAACTCGAAGCCGACGCATTGCTCTCCGGGCACTACCTCGCGCAAGCCCAATACGAGGAGCGCGAAGGCCGAATGGCGGAAGCCGCTCGCTCCTACGCCCGCGCGACCGCGGGCAACCCGAACTCGAAGGTGTTCGAACGCGCGGCGTATTGCGGCTTGATGGCCGCGATCGATCTGCGGCTGGCTGGCGAGCACGCGCGGCGCGCCGTTGCCCTCGCGAGTGCCGGCCAAAACGAAGAGGGCCAGGCCCGCGTAACACTCGCCCGGATCTATGTGACAGCGGGCATGAAGCAGAGCGCACTCGCTGAATTCGAGCGCGCCGCGACGCTGGCGCCCAACGATGATACCATCAAAGACTGGATACGTCGGCTCAAACGCGGCGAGGCATGAAGCCCGAACCGCTCGTGATCGGAAGGCCTGAGTATGGAGCGTGTAATTGGCATCGACCTCGGAACGACGAACTCATGCGTCGCGATCCTGGAAGGTGACTCCCCCGTCGTCATTCCGAATCGAGGTGGATACAAGACGACGCCCAGCGTCGTGGCCGTGACCGAAGCCGGCAAGCGGTTGGTCGGGCACATCGCCAAGCGTCAAGCGATCACCAACGCGGAGAACACGGTCTACGCGGCCAAGCGTTTGATCGGCCGCAAGTGGAATTCGCCGCAGGTCAAAAACGCGATCATGACCTCGAGCTACACGATCGTAGAAGGGCCGCACGCGGACGTGCGGATCAAGCTCCGCGACAAGACCTACTCGGTGCCCGAAGTCAGCTCGATGGTCTTGCAAGAAATGAAGATCGTGGCTGAAGACTACCTCGGCGAGCCGGTAAAGAAGGCCGTGGTCACCGTGCCCGCGTACTTCAACGACAACCAACGCCAAGCCACGAAAGATGCCGGCGCGATCGCGGGCCTCGACGTGATCCGCATCATCAACGAGCCGACGGCTGCGTCGCTCGCTTATGGCTACGGCAAAGATCTCGATCGCACGGTCGCGGTCTACGACCTCGGTGGCGGGACCTTCGACATCAGCGTGCTCGAAATCGGCTCGCACGGCGTGTTCAAGGCGATCAGCACGACCGGCGACACCTTCCTCGGCGGCGAAGACTTCGACGCGCGCATCATCGATTGGCTCGTGACCGGTTTCCAAGACGAGCATGGCATCGATTTGCGCCAAGATCGCATGGCCCTGCAACGTCTACGTGACGCTGCGGAAAAGGCGAAATGCGAACTATCGGGCGTGCGCGAGACGGAAATCAATCTGCCGTTCATCATCTCCACCGGTCGCAACGAGGCGCTCCATTTACAGCGCACGCTCGCCCGCCCGACGCTCGAAAAACTGACCGAAGACTTGGTCGAACGCACCGTCGACATTTGCCGGCAAGCGCTCGCCGACGCCAAGCTCGACGTGAGTGAAATCGAGGACGTGATTTTGGTTGGTGGGATGACGCGCATGCCCGCGGTGCAAACCGCGGTCACTGGCTATTTCGGGCGCGAGCCGAACAAGAGCGTGCATCCCGACGAAGTGGTCGCGATGGGCGCTGCGATCCAGGGCGCCGCGCTGGTCCAAGATCGCCAAGACATGATTTTGCTCGATGTGACGCCGCACGCGCTCGGCATCATGACCTTCGGCAGCTATTTCGAAGAGCTGATCCCGCAAAACACCACGGTGCCGACCAGTCGCACCAAGGTCTTCACCACCAGCCGTGATGACCAGACCGCGGTCAAGATCTTGGTGATGCAAGGCGAGAGCAAGCGCGCGGACGAAAACGAGCTGCTCGGCGAGTTCATTCTAACCGGCCTCCGGCGCGCACCGAAAGGTCACGTCGAGATCGAAGTCACTTTCGAGATCAACACGGACGGCATCGTCAGCGTTCATGCGAAGGACATGGAGACCGGCCAAGCTCAGTCGATTCAAGTGACGGCGACGAGCGGCCTCACGCAAGACGAAATCAAGAACATGATGACGAACGCGCAAGACTATTTGGTCGAGCGCCGCACGGACGAGAATTTCGAAGCCGCAAAGCAGGAAGCCGAGACGCTGATCTCGGAAATCGAGCGGCTTTTCCCGGAGATCGAGCGTGTGGTCGGTTCCGCCGATTTCGGCCGAGACGCCATCGCCAAAGCGCGGACGACGGTCGAGCGCACGCGCAGCGCGATCCATTCGAAGGACACCGCTCAGGTCAAGGAGCAGGTCGATCAGCTCTCGCGCACGCAGCGCATGTTCAAGGGAGTCGTTTCGCGCGGCTGAACGAACGCGCGCGGGCCCCGAGGAAGCCGTGCATGAGCACGAACGAACGAAAATCGCGGAAGCCCGCAACCACGTCGGTCCCGCCCGAGCTCCCCAGCCTGGAAGCAAGCTGGGACGACGAGACCGTGCCGCGTTTCGATCTCGACGATCCGTTGAACGAGTTCGATCGCGTGACGGCGATTCCAGATCTGCCGCCCGAGCTCTACGCGAAAAAAATGATGGCCGGCAGCGAGAACAGCCGCATACCCGAGCCGGCGAGCGAACCGCCCGTGCTCTCGGTTCGGCCGCTCGAGACCGCGCAATTCACGCTCGAAACAACGCCGCCGATGGCGAGCCGAAACCCCGACAGCACCGCGCCGCAGCGGGCGATCTCGGCGCAAAACGCCCCCACCGCGCGACCCGCGCCGGCACAGCGCGCCCCCCAAATCAATCCCAATCCCAATCCAGCAGCAGTGACGGCGCGACCGCCGTACACGCCCTCGCCGACTGGGCTCGAGCTTGCTGATTTGAGCTTCGACAGCATCTCGGATTTGCAGGCCGAACCGGCGCGACCGCAAACGACCAGCCGCGACCCGCGCGATCCGGTGTTGGAGCTCGAGCTGGACGGCCTGGCGAAGGGTCCGATCAGCTCGGCCAGGGCGGCGTCCTCGGAAGACGACGCTGCGATCCTGGAGATGAAGGATCGCTACGCGATGGGCGACTTCACCGGCGCGCTGGTGATCGCCGAGAGCATTCTCGAAGCCAACCCGGCGGATTTGGACGCGCCACGCTACGCCCAGAGTTGTCGCGACGTGCTGACGCAGATGTATTCGGCGCGGCTCGGCTCACTCGACCAGATTGTCCGCGTCGCGGTGCCAAACGATCAGATCCGCTGGCTCACGCTCGACCACCGCGCCGGCTTTTTGCTGAGCCTGATCGACGGCGGCTCGACCGTGGATCAGATTTTGGACATCAGCGGGATGGCGCGACTCGACGCGCTCCGCATCATGTACCAATTGCTCGATCAGCGCGTGATTTCGCTCGGTTCTTGAGCTCGAGCGTTCGAAAATTCGCGACTCGAGGCCGAACGAGCGGTGTAGTACTAGCAGTCGATGCGGCAGCGCACTTCGGATCTCGCCTTGGGCACGCTATTTTGCGCGCTCTCGCTGCTGTTCGCCGGAATGCTGCTGCGCGATGCCGATCGCCGGCCGAAGCTCGATCCGAAAGCGCTCACGACGCACGCCGAATTGTCGCCGCTCAGCGAGAGCGCGGACCAAGTCGCTTCGTACACGCTGAACGCCAAGCTCGACGCGACGGCGCATCGAATCACGGCGACGGAAACGATTCGGTTCGTCAATCGCTCGCCGCACGCGCTCGGCGAGCTCTGGTTTCATTTGTATTTGAACGCCTTCAAGAACGACAAAACCCTGTTCCTGCGCTCGCCGTTCGGTGCCGGACGCAGCGGCGACAAAGCGCGCGAGTACGGCTACGTCGACGTAAAAAAAATGCTTTGGCTCGAGGCCGGGCATAAAGATCTCTGGCCCGACCGCGACAAGCACAGCCCCGGCGATCCGGACGACGAAACGGATCTGCGCGTGCCGTTGCCCGAGGCGCTCGCCGCGGGTCAAACCCTGACGCTCGAGCTCGAGTTCGAAGACAAATTGCCGGAGATCGTCGAGCGCACCGGATTCGAGGGCAGCTTCCATTTCCTCGGCCAATGGTTTCCAAAGCTCGCGCGACTCGAACCAGACGGGCAATTCGCGCACTTTGCGTTTCACGCGCAGAGCGAATTTTACGCCGACTTCGGCGATTACGACGTGACGCTCGACGTTCCGCAAAACTATGTCGTCGGCGCAACCGGCACGCGCGATCGTGAAAGCGACGACCACGGTCGGGCTCTGCTCCACTATCACGCAGAGAACGTGCACGACTTCGCGTGGACCGCGTGGGACCAATTTCGCACGCGGAGCGAGCAGATCGCGGGAACTCGAGTCACGGTGCTGTACCCGCCCGACCAAGACGCAAATGCCGAAGTCGAGCTCGACAGCGTGCGCTTCGCTCTGCCCCATTTCAACGAGCTCTATGGGCGTTATCCCTACCCCGTACTCACGCTCGTGCATCCGCCGGAAGCGGCGAGCAACGCGGGCGGCATGGAATATCCGACCCTCATCACCACCGGTGGGCCTTGGTACAGCACGCTCGGAGGCGGCCATTTCATCGATGTGGTCACGACGCACGAGCTCGGGCACCAGTGGTTTTATGGGCTCTGCGCCAGCAACGAACACAGCTCGCCGTTTTTGGACGAGGGCTTGAACAGCTACGCCGAGGCGGAGGCGCTGGAAGCGCGCTTCGGGCTCGGCTCGGTGTTCTCCGGCTACGGCCTGAGTGTGAGCTCGACCGCGCTCAACCGCGTGATTTCGGCCGCGCGCGGCGGCGACGAACCCGTCGCGGAAGGCGCGGCGGACTTCGCGAGTTTCCGCAACATGGGCGCGCTCGTGTACAGCCGCACCGCTTCGATCATGGCCACGCTCGCGCGCGTTTACGGCGAAGCGCGCGTGCGCCACGCGCTCGGCGCGTACACGCGCAAGTTCCGTTTTCTACACCCGACCGCGAATGATTTTTTGGGGGTGATGAACGAAGAGCTCGGCGAAGAGGCCGAGACACAGCTCGCCCGAGCGCTATTCGAACGCGGCACCGTCGACTACTTGGTGCGCGACATCTCGAACGCGCCGGTGATCGCGCCGGCCGGCATCTTCGACGGCCCGAGCGGACGCGAAGAAAAGAAGCGCGAACCCGCGCAGGCGCCCGCGGAGTACCAGAGCCGCGTCGTGGTGTATCGTCACGGAAGCCTAGAATTTCCCGTCGAAATCGAGCTGGTCTGCGAAGACGGCTCGCGCGACTTCCAGCACTGGGACGGCCACGGGTTCACGCACAACGTCGAGCACACCGGCCCCTCCAAGGTCGTCTGGGTGAGCGTCGATCCGGAAGTTCGCGTCGTGCTCGATGACGACTTGTCGAACAACTCGACGACGCTCAAGGGCGCCTCTGCGCCGCGCAGCTTCGAGCGAGCGCTGTACTTCGCGCAAGGCTTACTTCAAGGAGCTGGGCCGTGACCGCGCGCGCTCGTCACTCATGGCTCGCGCCGCGCGTCGTCGCGATCGGCTCGCTCTGGATCGCGCGTACGCTCGCGGGCCTATTGGTCGCCATTCCGATCGTGGTCGCGATTTCGGACAGTGGCATGACGAATGGTCCGACGCGCGACGCACCGCTGTTCCAAGCAGGCGCACTCGCCTTGCTCGAGCTCGCGCGCACCGGCAGCGCGCTGCTGAATTCCGGGCTAAAAACAGCGCTCGTGCTCGCAGGCTCCTGCGCGGTACTCGACTTGATTCCGCTCGCTGCCGTGCTGGACTTGCTCGAACGAGCTGACGCCGAAAACCTGGGCGCGCGCCTCTTGCGCGGAGTCAGCTTATTCCCCAAATTCCTCGGGCTATCCGTGATCACGCTGCTCGGCCAAGCTGCGTTGGTTTTGGCGGGCAGCCTGCTCGGCGGTGCGCTCGGCGCCGCGCTGCACGGCCAAGACGAACGCGTCGCCACACTGCTCCCGATCGCGATCTACGCGCTCACCCTGCTCTTTTGCATTTGCCTCGGCGCGGTTCAAGACGTCGCGCGCGCCAGCGCCGTAGAGCGCGACCTCGGCGCGCGCGCCGCGCTCACGGAAGCGCTCACGATTCTGCGCGTGGAGCCGCTCGCGCTGCTCGGCGGCGCTTACCCGAGCGTTGCCGGGAGCGTCTGCGCGTGGCTCGCATCGGCCTGGATTTTGGGAAAGATTGCGCTCGGCGATGGCAAAGCGAGCGCGATCGTGCTCGCGTTTTGCGTGCACCAAATCGCGATTTTGCTCAGCGTCGGGCTGCGCGTGCGTTGGCTCGGACGCGCGCTCGAGCTTGGCTCGCGTGTCGACTCAGCTCGGGATTAATTTTTTGTAGAGCTGCAAGTAGCGGCGCGCGGGTCGATCCCAGGTCAGATCGAGCCGCATCACGCGCCGGCGAACGCGCGCGAATTTCGGGCTGCCGTAGGCCGAAAACGCGCGCGAAAGACCGCCGAGCATCGCCTCCGCATCCAAGCTGTCGAAGAGAAACCCGGTGCCGGTCTCGAGCTCGGCGTCCGCGTCGACGATTGCGTCGACGGCGCTGCCCGCGGCGTAGGCGATTGGGACCGCGCCATAGCGCTGCGCGAACAGCTGACGATCGCCGCCCGCGCCTGGGGCCGGCAAAATCAGCGCGAGATCCGCCGCCGCATACAATTGCCGAAGCAGTCGCTCGTCGGCTTGAGCGACGCACGCGAGATCGCCGGCGTATTCGCGAACCAAGTCTTTGAAGCGCAGCGCGTCCGCCACCTTGCCGGTGTTGGCCACGATGAGCGCCAAATCCAATTTCAAAATCTCGGGCAAAGCGCCGACGAGTGCCTCGGCGCCACGACCAACGAGTTCGCCGACCGCGACGACGAGCGGGCGATCGACCGCCAGCTCGAGCTCGAGCTTCTTCAACAAGGAGACCTTGGAGCGACCCTTGTTCGACGGATCCTCGGCGTCGAAACGGCTTTCGAGCGCGGTGTCCGTCGCCGGATTGCAAGTCGCGTAGTCGACGCCGGCTGGGATGCCGAGCACCGGCTCGGGCAATTTCGCGAGCACGGCGGCCAGTTCGCCCGAGCGCGCCGGATCCAGGATTTCGTCGGCATAGCGCGTCGAAACCGTGGTCACCGCTGAAGCCAAGGAGATCGCCGAAGCGAGTCCGGACAGGCCGCTCGTGGTTTCGAGCGAAGACAAATCAGCGAAGCCGAGACCGCTCTGCGCCGAAGCCGAAAACTCCGCGCGGCGCGCGATGTCATGAATCGTGAACACGACCGGCACGTTTTGGCCAGCGAGTGCGAGCGGCACCAAACAAGCGGCTGCGTCGTGCGCGTGCACGACATCTGCGGCCTTGCCTTGAGTCGCGCGCTGCTCGACCAACGCGGCGACCGCGCGCGCGAACGCCGCGAAGCGCCCGGCGTTGTCCGCGTAGTCGTGTCCGCCTTCGCCGTAGACGCCGGCGCGATCGAAAAGCCCGGGCAAATCGCAGAGCACGAGCTCGGCACCCGACGCGAGTTGCGCATCGAGCACGTTGACTTCG